>NZ_JBBBQR010000008.1:0-230291 GCF_037136835.1 Pectobacterium sp. 1950-15
CCCAGAGTAATCTGGTGGTTGTAGAGAAATTCGGTGGAGCGGTAGTTCAGTTGGTTAGAATACCTGCCTGTCACGCAGGGGGTCGCGGGTTCGAGCCCCGTCCGTTCCGCCACCCTATTTAGGGGCGTAGTTCAATTGGTAGAGCACCGGTCTCCAAAACCGGGTGTTGGGAGTTCGAGTCTCTCCGCCCCTGCCAAATAAAAACCCTTCACATTATTGTGAAGGGTTTTTTTTGATCTGTATTTTATGCTCGATCCTGTCTCGCACCCTTCTTCTTGATTTCCCCGTTATTTCCCGTCTTTAGATCCCGAATTAATCTAACGTATTGTTATTTAATAGATAAAATTCTTTGATGTTCCTCTGTCAGATCGTGTCGATTTAGCTGTAAATATGCACAAAATCACCGTAATACCAGGTTGTGAACTTGCTCATCCACCTTGTTCGATATTTGAACTAAAACTATCTACAACCTGAGTGAAGGATAAATCGTTTTCCATAGCGATCCTTCGGGTTGCATTCACTTGTTAGTGATATCTGCCAACATCACATCGGTAGCGCTATAGCAGAAATTTGTAGCGCTATGCTGTACCTGAAATCTGACTAAGTAGCTGTAAGACTACACAGAAGGAGTTTAAGTATGTACAGACGTTTACTGGTAGCTGTTGCTGTAAGCACGGCGTTATGTGGTGCCGTACAGGCAAAACCCTTAACTGTTGGGTTTTCCCAGATTGGTTCAGAATCAGGATGGCGCTCTGCAGAAACCAAAGTATCAAAGCAGGAAGCCGAGAAGCGTGGAATAACGTTAAAAATAGCGGATGCTCAGCAGAAACAGGAGAACCAGATTAAGGCCGTGCGCTCCTTTATCGCACAGGGGGTCGATGCCATATTTATTGCTCCGGTCGTCGCAACAGGATGGGCACCAGTCTTACAGGAAGCCAAGGAAGCAAAAATTCCAGTGTTTCTGCTTGATAGAACGATTGAGGTAAGCGATCCATCGTTGTACACCGCTGCTATTGCTTCTGATAGCGTCTATGAAGGAAAGGTGGCAGGAGAATGGCTCGTGAAAGAGGCTGCTGGCAAACCTTGTAATGTTGTTGAACTACAGGGAACGGTTGGGGCTAGCGTCGCGATAAATCGCAAGAAAGGATTTGCTGAAGGCATAGCTTCAGATCCGCAGATAAAAATTATTCGCTCACAGTCAGGAGACTTTACTCGTAGCAAGGGTAAAGAGGTCATGGAAAGCTTCATTAAAGCCGAGCAGAATGGAAAAAATATCTGTGCGGTTTATGCACATAATGATGACATGGCTATAGGCGCTATTCAGGCAATTAAAGAAGCAGGTTTGAAACCGGGTTCACAGATAAAAGTTGTCTCCATTGATGGCGTCCCTGATATTTTCAAAGCCATGATGAATGGTGAAGCTAATGCTACCGTTGAATTAACGCCTAATATGGCAGGGCCAGCTTTTGATGCCTTATTAGCGATGAGGAAGGATGGCAAAAAGCCTGAAAAATTCATTCAAACCGAATCACGTTTATTACTGCCTGATACGGCAAAACAGGAATATGAAACCAAGAAAGATCTCGGTTATTGATATTTATATTATGGATTCATCGTTGATATAAACTTTGCCAAATACCTGGCAGAAATATGAATATGGAAAAGTGGGTTTGCTATGTTTTCTGCACCGTTAAACTACGGAACAGTGAATATTGCCAGCCTACTTATCCATAATATTGCTCAGGTATGACGTAGCCTTGTTTCGTTGTCGCATAGGTGATGCTGATGGAAACGACACGGTTGTTAGATATTCGGGGCATGAGCGTTGAGTTTCCGGGGGTAAAAGCATTAGAACAGGTGGACTTCACGCTTAATCGCGGCGAAATAGTGGCGCTATTAGGGGAGAATGGTGCAGGGAAATCAACCTTAATTAAGGCGTTGACTGGCGTTTATCACCGCTCGTCTGGTGATATTATCCTTGATGGCATGGCGATTAATCCTGTTAATACTGCGCACGCTCAGTCATTGGGTATCGGAACCGTATATCAAGAGGTCAATTTATTACCGAATCTGTCCGTTGCGGCAAATTTATTCATTGGCCGAGAGCCCACACGTTGGGGCATCGTTGATCAACATAAAATCCTGCGTCAGGCCGAAGCGATCTTATTGAATTATGGGTTGGCGATTGATGTTAGCCATCCACTTGGCAATTACTCCATTGCAGTACAGCAAATTGTCGCGATTGCCAGAGCCATCGATCTTTCCGCTAAAGTTTTAATTCTTGATGAACCCACCGCAAGCCTTGATGCAAAAGAAGTTGAGATGCTACTGGATATATTGCGGAAATTGCGCGATCGCGGAATTGGCATGATATTCGTCACGCATTTTTTGGATCAGGTTTATCGCATTAGCGACCGAATTACCGTTTTGCGTAATGGACGATTAGTGGGGACATTGCCGGTCGAGGAATTACCGCGTATCGAATTAGTCCAAATGATGCTGGGACACAGTTTTGATGAAACGTTACTGAAGCGGGGTGAACACAGTGACGTTGCGGGTGACCCCATTGTGCACTTCAAACACTATGGTCGACGTGGTTCGATCAATGACTTCGAGCTTTCCGTTCGTCCAGGAGAAATTGTTGGCCTTGCCGGTCTACTGGGTTCCGGCCGGACAGAAACCGCGCAGCTGATATTTGGCATTAACGTGCCTGATGCCGGAGAAGCTAGAGTTGATGGAAAACAAGTCAGCATTCGTACGCCGCGTGCAGCAGGGAAACTGGGTTTTGGTTATTGTCCTGAGGATCGCAAAACTGACGGCATTGTCGGTGCGGCAACGGTACGAGAGAATATCATTCTGGCGCTTCAGGCGCAGCGAGGCTGGCTGAAACCCATTTCCTTGCGTGAGCAAACCCGTATCGCTGAAAAATTTATCAACCTGTTAGGGATTCGTACGCCCAGTCCAGAGCAGGAAATTCAATATCTATCGGGCGGCAATCAGCAAAAAGTCCTGCTATCGCGCTGGTTGGCAACAGAGCCACGCTTCTTGATTCTGGATGAGCCAACGCGAGGAATCGATGTCGGTGCACATGCTGAAATCATTCGCCTAATCGAAAAACTGTGTGAACAGGGGATGGCGTTACTCGTGATCTCTTCTGAGCTGGAAGAACTGACCGGTTATGCCGATCGCATTATTGTGCTGCGTGACAGACAGCACGTTGCGCATCTTGAACATAGTGAGATCTCGGTTGCCGCAGTGATGCAGGCTATCGCAGTACAAGCGGGAGCGGCCGATGACAGATAATAACGTCAAACCTGCCAAAAAAGTGCGCCTAACGTTTACCAAGGGCGTGCCACAGCTTCTGGCGCTGGTCGCTATTCTGTTGATTGATAGCATGGTCGCGCCAAACTTCTTCTCTCTCCACATTCAGGATGGACGTTTGTTCGGTAGCCTTATCGACATCCTTAACCGTGGGGCACCCGTTGCGTTGCTGGCATTAGGCATGACGTTGGTGATTGCTACCGGCGGTATCGACTTATCGGTTGGCGCAGTTATGGCGATCGCAGGAGCGACGGCGGCAACGCTGACTGCGGCTGGTCATCCACTCCCTTCTGTGCTGCTGACTGCGTTATTGGTTGGCGCACTGTGCGGGTTGTGGAACGGTTTTCTGGTTGCGGTGCTACAGATTCAGCCGATTGTTGCGACGTTAATGCTAATGGTTGCCGGGCGCGGCATCGCTCAGTTGATTACCGAAGGTCAGATTATTACCTTTGATAACGCCGGGTTGGCTAAGTTGGGTAACGGGAGCCTGTTCTATCTGCCTATGCCGGTGATTATTGCCTGCGCGGTGTTGTTGGCGCTGTGGGTTATGACGCGTAAAACGGCGCTTGGGCTATTTATCGAGTCAGTCGGTATTAATCTGCGATCGGCTCGCAACGCTGGTGTGAGTACGAAGCTGGTATTAATCGCGGCTTATGTCATATGCGGTGTGTGTGCCGCCGTAGCGGGCGTTATTGTAACGGCGGATATCCGTGGTGCGGACGCGAATAATGCGGGCCTCTGGTTGGAATTAGACGCGATTCTGGCCGTTGTGATCGGTGGCGGTTCGCTACTCGGCGGTCGTTTTAATTTGCTGCTCTCTGTCGCCGGGGCATTAATTATTCAGAGTATGAATACCGGCATCCTGCTTTCGGGCTATCGACCGGAATTCAATCTGGTTCTGAAGGCACTCGTCGTTCTGCTGGTTTTGGTTATGCAATCTCCGCGTATTTCGCTGCATCACCTGTTCAGGAGGAAAACATAATGCTGAAACGCCACTTCCCCCTGTTGATGACGATTCTGGTATTTATTGCAGGTTATTTATTCTGTCTTAGCCAGTTTCCTGGCTTTGCTTCGACGCGCGTTTTTTTTGATTTACTGACGGATAATGCGTTTCTGGGGATCGTGGCGGTTGGGATGACGTTTGTCATTCTATCTGGCGGGATCGATCTTTCCGTAGGGTCAGTCATTGCGTTTACCGGCGTGTTATTGGCCAAATTGATCGGGACATATGGAATCGATCCTTTCTTTGCATTCGCCATCGCGCTGGTGATGGGAGCCATGTTTGGCGGGGTGATGGGATGGATTATCGATACGCTCAAATTGCCCGCATTTATTATCACGCTGGCGGGGATGTTCTTTGTTCGAGGGATGAGCTTCATTGTCTCACAGGAGTCGATACCCATCGATCATCCGGTCTATAGCCAACTGGCGGGTTTAGCATGGCGCATGCCTGATGGAGGACGCTTTACCTTTCTGGCGCTGATTATGCTGATTGTCGTGCTGCTGGGGATTGTGATGGCGCATCGTACCCGTTTTGGTAACCGTGTTTATGCGATTGGCGGAAACAGCTATTCTGCGGAGCTGATGGGCGTGCCCGTCAGGCGGACGACGATTCAGATATACATGCTTTCCAGTACATTAGCAGTGCTGTCGGGCATTGTTTTTTCGCTCTATACCTCGGCGGGCTATGCTCTGGCGGCAAGCGGCGTGGAATTGGACGCCATCGCGGCCGTTGTCATCGGCGGTACGCTACTGACCGGTGGTGTTGGAACCGTATTGGGAACGCTATTTGGCGTACTGATTCAGGGCCTGATTCAAACGTATATCACGTTTGATGGCACCTTAAGTTCATGGTGGACAAAAATCGTCATTGGTTTCCTGCTTTTTGCTTTCATTGGGTTACAGAAAGCGTTAAGCACTTTCTGGTTAGCCAGACGTGCTTAAGAGCCTATGAGCTGGATGGATCATGCATTCATTAAAATAGGTGTTTTCAGCAATTGACGAATCATCGTCTGCTGATCGCTGTTTTGTAACCAAACGGCATAAAACGGGCGCACGACGGGCTGGCTATCGCCGACTATCCGCAGATTGGAATAGGTTTGTAACCAATGACTGGGTAAAAATGCGCAACCGCCAGTTGTTTCAAGAAGTTGGCGGGTCAAATGGGCCGATGTGGTTGTCAAAACGGGAAGCTGATCGCTGGCTAAGAGGCGATGTTCCTGCTGATGAAAGTCTGCGCCCCACTCCAATTTTATATAGGGCAACTCCTGTCCGGGCGGATGCGCTTCTGCCGCGAACAGCGAAAGGGAAAAATTTCCCAGCAACTGGCTCGCCAATTCCTCCATTTTGGGTTGTTCGGTGGTAATGAACAGATCCAATTGACGCTCATGGAGTTGCTTTACCAGCGAATGACGTAAGGCAATGCGTGCTTCTAGCTGCAGCAACGGGCGCTGTTGGTACAGCGATTGTAGCCAGGGCGTCAGATAGGCTTCCCACAGCGAAGCGGTAGCCCCCACTGAAAGCAGGCTGTGCTGTTGCGAGCGTGCGACCTCTTTTTTGGCGATCTGCCAGGTACCGATAAGGCTTTCCGCATAGGGCAGAAGCCGTTCTCCTGCGGGGGTCAGGCGTATATTGTTCCGATGGCGTGTGAACAGGTTAGCACCAAGCTGTGTCTCTAGCTGACGAATCCGAAAACTCACCGCTGACTGCGTCAGATACAGGGATTCGGCAGCACGGCCAAAGTGTCTTGTCCTGCTGACTTCCAGAAAGGTTTTTAGTAATTCGGTATCCACGCCCATCTCCAAAAAAATTTTGTCGTAATGATTTAAATGTTTTGTTTTACACAATGTCAAGCCTATCTAATACTCCGCGCCATAAACAACACGACCATAGAAGAATTAGGAGCGTGTAAGATGGCAGAAAGCTTCTCTACCACTCATCGTTTTTTTGATAACAAGTTCTACCCGCGTGGTTTTTCCCGACATGGCGACTTTACGATTAAAGAAGCACAACTGTTGGAGCGCCACGGTTACGCGTTTAACGAGCTGGATTTGGGCAAACGTGAACCAGTGACTGAGGAAGAAACATCGTTTGTTGCCATGTGTCGCGGCGAACGTAAAGCGGAAACGGAACTGGAAAAAATCTGGACCAAGTATCTGGAACGTGTCCGTCGCCCTAAACGCTTCCATACCTTATCTGGCGGTAAGCCACAGATGGATGCGGTGGAAGAATACACGGAAAGCGATGATTAATTAAGAATGGGGCGTTAGCCCCATTTTCTTTTGCGGTGAAGGCATCTAACGCTTCGCTATTCAAGGCTTCTGTGGAGCTGAATGAGCAATCGATCCATACTGCGATAGCTCAGTGCTTCGGCAAGATGTTTTCTCTCTATGCTGTCCCGATCGCCGAGGTCTGCGATTGTGCGTGCGACTTTCAATATCCGGTGCCAGGCGCGTACGGATAAGCCAAGTTTGTTCATCACTTCTTCCAGATAAGCCGCATCAGGCGCTTCTAACGCACAGTGTTGTTCTATTTCGCGTGAGGTGAGCAGCGCGTTGATTTTATTTGCCCGCTTCAGCTGTATCTGCCGTGCGATCAGCACGCGCTCGCGAATTGTTGCGCTGCTTTCCCCCTGATGACGTTGCTGAGATAAAACCCCTGGTGGTAGCAAAGGAACTTCGATAGAAAGGTCAAAGCGATCCAAAAAGGGACCGGAAAGTTTGCTGAGATAGCGCAGTATTTGTTGTGCTGGTAAGCGGTTATGGATGCCCTGATAGTGGCCTGATGGGCTGGGATTCATTGCGGCGACGAGCTGCACGCGTGCCGGGTAGCACACTTTGGCGCGCGTGCGGGAAATGATAATTTCACCGGACTCCAGAGGCTCTCGTAGAGAATCCAGGACGCGTCGCTCAAACTCCGGTAATTCATCCAGAAACAGCACGCCGTTGTGGGCGAGTGAAATTTCCCCCGGTTTAGGCAACGACCCTCCACCCACGAGCGCCGCCATGGAAGAACTATGGTGAGGCGCTCTGAATGGCCTGGCTCGCCAGCGCGTCATGGTGGCATCAATGTTGATGAGGCTATTGATGGCGGCGCTTTCCAGCGCTTCTTCGTCGCTTAATGGCGGCATCAGATTGCCTAGTCGGCTCGCCAGCATGGTTTTTCCTGTTCCCGGCGGCCCCAGCAATAGCAGATTGTGGCCGCCAGCGGCTGCGATTTCCAACGCGCGTTTAGCCTGTTCCTGACCGATGATATCCTTCAGGTCGAGTGCATCTTCTTCTGATTGCGGAGCCGGTACGATGTCGGAGCAACTGAGCAATTCCTCTTCTCCGCTAAGAAAAGCACACACGTCTAACAAATGCCCGGCCATGAGCGCTTCACCCTGCGGTATCAGCGTCATCTCCCGTTTATTGTCATCTGGCAGGATAAGCTGGCGGCCTGACTTGATGGCCTCTAGGGCAGCAGGAATCGCGCCATTGACGCCGCGTAGCGTGCCAGACAGGCCGAGTTCGCCAAGAAACTCGTAGCGGCTTAGCTTTTCCCCATCGATTTGTTCTGATGCCGCCAGAATTGCCAGAGCAATCGGCAGGTCGTAGCGTCCCCCTTCTTTCGGCAGATCTGCAGGGGCGAGGTTGACCGTGATGCGCTTGGCTGGAAAGGCAAACCCACAATTGATGAGTGCGCTGCGCACGCGATCGCGCGCTTCTTTGACGGTAGTTTCTGGTAAGCCTACCAGCGTCAGAGCCGGTAGCCCGCTGCTGATATGAACTTCGATGTAAACGTCCGGCGCTTGTACGCCAATCATTGCCCGAGTATAGGTAACTGCCAATGACATGCTATTTCCCCTTTGCTGATGGTTTGCATCATGTCTGGTTGGGGAGAAGAAGTAGAGTCCGCCATCATCAGCCTGCGCGACAGCGTCATAAAATAATGCTCTGTTTCAGCAATGAAGAAAATTTGTGCGCAACGCATCGCAATTATGTCGGGTGAACCGACCGCTTTACGTTATCCGACGATCGATAACGTTCGTATTCATTTGCTATGTTTCTCGCGCAATGCTCATTTTTACACCAACGAGAGAAAATAATTTGGTGCGTGTCTACCTTATGATTACGTTGTATTTTTTCCCGCATCATAGGTAATTCTTACCAAGAACGATGAAAAAAAATTGTTGTCACGCCATGTCTGACTGTGATAACTCTGTAGGCATTCGTTCGACAGAAGATTAATGAACAACCTATTATGAAAGCCCTATCCCTAGTGATTAGCCTAGTCGTGATTAGCGTGGTGGTGATTATTATCCCACCGTGCGGGGCTGCACTTGGACGAAGAATGGCTTAGAAATCAAGGCCTAATTCAAGAAAACCCCCGCACCGAAAGGTCGGGGGTTTTTTGTTGGGCGTAATCTACAACGGAAAGGAACAGAAAATGAACATCAGCATAAAATTCTGTTATTCCCATAAGATGTCGGGGAAATAACTATGAATGGAGCACAGTGGGTGGTACAAGCGTTGCGAGCGCAGGGAGTGGACACCGTTTTTGGGTATCCGGGTGGCGCGATAATGCCCGTCTATGATGCACTTTATGACGGCGGCGTTAAACACCTGCTGTGTCGCCACGAGCAAGGCGCGGTGATGGCGGCGATTGGGTATGCCCGTTCCACAGGTAATGTGGGCGTTTGCATTGCGACGTCTGGCCCAGGTGCAACGAACCTGATCACCGGTTTGGCCGATGCGCTACTGGATTCTGTCCCTGTAGTGGCGATCACCGGGCAGGTCGGGTCGGCGCTGATTGGTACCGATGCTTTCCAGGAGATCGACGTGTTGGGGCTGTCTCTGGCCTGTACGAAACACAGCTTCTTGGTTGAGTCTCTCGAATCACTGCCGGAAGTGATGGCAGAAGCGTTCGCGATTGCCAACAGCGGCCGCCCAGGCCCTGTTCTGGTCGATATTCCTAAAGATATTCAGCTGGCGATGGGAGATTTCACCCCGAACTTTGCGCCTGTTGCTAACGATGTTGATTTCCCCGAGCAAGATATTGCGCAGGCATATGCCCTGTTGGCGAAAGCACAAAAACCGGTGCTGTACGTTGGCGGCGGGGTTGGCATGGCGAATGCGGTTCCGGCACTGCGCGAATTCCTGAGTGTAACGGATATCCCTTCCGTTTCGACGCTGAAAGGCTTGGGTGTCGTGGATGCCAATCATCCCTATTACCTCGGTATGATTGGTATGCACGGCACGAAGGCGGCGAACCTGATTGTGCAAGAGTGCGATCTGTTAATCGCAGTCGGGGCGCGTTTTGATGACCGCGTGACCGGCAAGCTGAATGCCTTTGCGCCTCATGCCAGCGTTATTCACATGGATATTGACCCAGCGGAGCTGAGCAAATTGCGCCATGCCAATGTGGCGTTGCAAGGCGATCTGAAGTCGATATTACCGGCGCTACAACAGCCGCTGAACGTCAGCGCGTGGCGCCAGCAGGCGACCATGATGAAAGCGGAATACCCGTGGCGTTATGATCATCCCGGTCAGGCGATTTATGCGCCTGCACTGCTGAGAACGATCTCTGAACGAATGGATGCGGACACTGTGGTGACGACCGATGTGGGCCAGCACCAGATGTGGGCTGCGCAGCATATGACGTTCAGCCGTCCTGAGAATTTCATCACTTCCAGCGGTCTCGGCACAATGGGCTTCGGCGTGCCAGCGGCGGTGGGCGCGCAGGTTGCGCGCCCGGACGATATGGTTATCTGCATTTCTGGCGACGGTTCTTTCATGATGAACGTTCAGGAGCTGGGCACTATCAAACGAAAACGGCTGCCGTTGAAAATCGTGCTGCTGGATAACCAACGGTTGGGCATGGTACGTCAGTGGCAGCAGTTATTCTTTGATGAACGCTATAGTGAAACCGACCTCTCCGATAACCCTGATTTCCTGACTCTGGCAAGCGCATTTGATATCCCCGGCCAGCGTATCACCCGTAAAGATCAAATTGATGTCGCGCTGGATGCCCTGTTTAACAGCGAAGGACCCTATTTACTGCACGTCTCGATCGATGAATACGAAAACGTCTGGCCGCTGGTTCCGCCGGGTGCGGGTAACGAAACGATGCTTGATAAAACCGAATAGGCTCGACAACACCCAATAATGGCCGACTTACACAGAATAAGTGCTGGAGACAACAGAATGACACATCATCAACTTTCGATTCAGGCACGCTTTCGTCCCGAGGTTCTGGAGCGTGTATTGCGTGTTACCCGCCATCGCGGTTTCAAAGTTTGCGCGATGAATATGGTGCAAACCACCAATGCCGATCACATTAATATTGAACTGACCGTTGCCAGCCATCGCTCGGTGGATTTATTGTCAACACAACTAAGTAAGCTGTTGGATATTGCCTGCGTTGACATTCAACCGATGACGACATCACAGCAGATCAGCGCCTAACGCATAAAGAGTAAGGAAAAAAAGAATGACAAAAAAAGCGGATTACATTTGGTTTAATGGTGAGATGGTTCCATGGGCTGAAGCAAAAGTACACGTGATGTCACACGCCTTGCATTATGGTACCTCCGTGTTTGAGGGCGTTCGTTGCTACAATTCACACAAGGGGCCAGTAGTTTTTCGTCACCGCGAGCACATGCAGCGCCTGCGTGATTCGGCAAAAATTTACCGTATGCCGGTCGAGCAAAGCGTGGATGAACTGATGGAAGCCTGCCGTGAAACGCTGCGTAAAAATAACCTGACCAGCGCGTATATCCGTCCGCTGGTGTTTATTGGCGATGTGGGGATGGGTGTGAATCCACCAGACGGTTATAAAACCGACGTGATCATCGCGGCGTTCCCGTGGGGGGCGTATCTGGGTGAAGAAGCGCTGGAAGCGGGCATTGATGCCATGGTGTCGTCCTGGAATCGCGCCGCGGCGAATACCATTCCAACCGCCGCTAAAGCGGGTGGCAATTATCTGTCCTCCCTGCTGGTGGGCAGTGAAGCACGCCGCCACGGCTATCAGGAAGGGATCGCGCTGGATGTCCACGGCTATGTTTCTGAAGGTGCAGGCGAGAACCTGTTTGAAGTGAAGGACGGTATTATCTTCACGCCGCCGTTTACCTCTTCGGCGCTGCCGGGCATTACGCGTGATGCCATCATCAAGCTGGCGAAGGACGCGGGATATGAAGTGCGTGAGCAGGTGCTGTCCCGCGAGTCACTGTATCTGGCGGATGAAGTGTTCATGTCTGGCACGGCAGCGGAAATTACCCCAGTGCGCAGCGTAGACGGTATTCAGGTCGGCATCGGCAAACGCGGCCCGGTCACCAAAGCCCTGCAACAGGCGTTCTTTGGCCTCTTCACGGGTGAAACCGAAGATAAATGGGGCTGGTTGGATCCGGTAAATCAGTAATCAATCAAGATAATCAGGCGGTGATACGTTCCATCATCGCCCAATTCGTAATTTTTGGAGTAATAGAGCATGCCTAAGTACCGTTCAGCCACCACCACGCACGGCCGTAATATGGCCGGCGCCCGAGCCTTGTGGCGCGCCACCGGGATGACCGACAATGATTTTGGTAAACCCATTATCGCCGTGGTCAACTCCTTCACCCAATTCGTGCCCGGCCATGTGCACTTGCGCGATTTGGGTAAACTGGTTGCCGAGCAAATCGAAGCGTCTGGTGGTGTCGCGAAAGAATTTAACACGATCGCAGTGGACGACGGCATCGCCATGGGTCACGGCGGTATGCTCTATTCTCTGCCTTCCCGTGAACTGATTGCCGACTCGGTGGAATACATGGTGAATGCCCACTGCGCGGATGCGATGGTGTGTATCTCCAACTGTGACAAAATCACCCCGGGGATGTTGATGGCGTCGCTGCGCCTGAATATCCCGGTGATTTTCGTGTCTGGTGGCCCGATGGAAGCGGGGAAAACCAAGCTATCCGATCAGATCATCAAGCTGGATCTGGTGGATGCGATGATTCAGGGCGCAGACCCGAAAGTGTCTGATGAACAGAGCGAGCAGGTGGAGCGTTCTGCCTGTCCGACCTGTGGTTCCTGTTCCGGTATGTTTACCGCTAACTCCATGAACTGCCTGACCGAAGCGCTGGGTCTGTCTCAGCCGGGCAACGGCTCGCTGCTGGCGACACATGCCGACCGTAAGCAGCTGTTCCTGAACGCGGGCGAACGGATTGTCGGTCTGGCGAAGCGTTACTACGAGCAGGATGATGAGAGCGTGCTGCCTCGCAACATCGCCAATAAAGCCGCATTTGAAAACGCCATGATTCTGGATATCGCGATGGGCGGTTCCACCAATACCGTTCTGCATCTGTTAGCCGCGGCGCAGGAAGGTGAAGTGGACTTCACCATGACCGATATCGACAGGCTGTCACGTCAGGTTCCGCACCTGTGTAAGGTGGCGCCGAGTACGCAGAAATACCACATGGAAGACGTACACCGTGCGGGCGGCGTGATCGGTATTCTGGGCGAGCTGGACAGAGCGGGTTTGCTGAACCGTGAAGTGAACAACGTGCTGGGCAAAACGCTGCCGGAAACGCTGGAAGCCTACGATGTCATGCTGACGCAGGATGAGAGTGTGAAAAGCATGTATTCCGCTGGCCCGGCAGGTATCCGCACCACGCAGGCGTTCTCGCAGGATTGTCGCTGGGACTCACTGGATACCGATCGTCAGGAAGGCTGTATTCGTTCCCGCGAATTTGCCTACAGTCAGGACGGCGGTCTGGCCGTGCTGTACGGCAATCTGGCAGAGAATGGCTGTATCGTGAAAACCGCAGGCGTGGATGAAGGTAGCCTGGTTTTCCGCGGTCCGGCAAAAGTTTATGAAAGTCAGGATGATGCGGTAGCCGCTATTCTGGGTGGTAAAGTTGTGGCGGGCGATGTGGTTGTGATTCGCTACGAAGGGCCGAAAGGTGGGCCGGGCATGCAGGAAATGCTGTATCCGACCACCTACCTGAAATCGATGGGGCTGGGTAAAAGCTGTGCGCTGATCACTGATGGCCGCTTCTCCGGTGGTACTTCGGGTCTGTCTATCGGCCACGCGTCTCCTGAAGCGGCCAGCGGCGGCACCATTGCCCTGGTACAGGACGGTGACACCATCGCGATTGATATTCCGAACCGCAGCATTGCGCTGGTTCTGGATGACAAAGAGTTAGCGAGCCGCCGCGACGCGGAAGAGGCGAGAGGCGAACAGGCCTGGACGCCGCACAATCGTGAACGTCAGGTTTCTTTTGCGCTGCGTGCGTACGCCAGCCTGGCAACCAGCGCGGATAAAGGCGCTGTGCGGGATAAAAGCAAGCTGGGAGGCTAATGCTGATGGCTGTGTCACAACCTCTTCCTGCCGCGCCGGGAGGCGCGGAGTATCTGCGGGCGATCTTGCGCTCGCCGGTGTATGAAGTCACGCAGGTCACGCCGCTGGAGAAGATGGAGAAGATCTCTTCGCGGCTGGGTAATGTCATTCTGGTAAAACGTGAAGACCGACACGCGGTACACAGCTTCAAGCTGCGCGGCGCGTACGCGATGATGGCGGGGCTGAGCGATGAACAAAAATCCCACGGTGTGATAACGGCGTCAGCCGGTAATCATGCGCAGGGCGTAGCGCTCTCCTCCACCAAGTTGGGGATTAAATCGCTGATTGTGATGCCAGTGGCGACGGCCGACATTAAAGTGGATGCGGTACGTGGTTTTGGCGGCGAAGTGCTGCTATACGGCGCTAACTTTGATGAAGCCAAGGCAAAGGCCATTGAGCTGTCGCAGCAGCAGAAAATGACGTTTCTGCCGCCATTCGATCACCCGGCAGTGATTGCGGGTCAAGGCACGCTGGCGCTGGAATTGCTACAGCAGGATGCCCATTTGGATCGCGTGTTTGTGCCCGTCGGCGGCGGCGGTCTGGCGGCAGGTGTTGCCGTACTGATCAAACAACTGATGCCGCAGATTCAGGTGATCGGCGTGGAAGCGGAAGATTCCGCCTGTCTGCGTGCGGCGCTGGATGCCGGGCAACCGGTCGATCTGCCGCGTGTCGGGCTGTTTGCCGAAGGCGTCGCGGTGAAGCGCATCGGCGATGAAACGTTCCGCCTGTGTCGGGAATATCTGGATGATGTGATTACCGTCGACAGCGATGCTATCTGTGCCGCAGTGAAAGATCTGTTCGAAGATGTGCGTGCGATTGCTGAACCGTCCGGCGCGCTGGCGCTGGCGGGGATGAAAAAGTACATCCAGCAGCATCAGATTCAGGGTGAGCGTCTGGCGCATATTCTGTCCGGTGCGAACGTTAACTTCCACGGGTTACGCTACGTTTCCGAACGTTGCGAGCTGGGCGAACAGCGTGAAGCCTTGCTGGCAGTGACGATCCCCGAGCAGCAGGGCAGCTTCCTGAAGTTTTGCCAACTGTTGGGCGGCCGTTCCGTTACCGAGTTCAACTATCGCTATGCGGATGCCAAAGACGCCTGCATTTTTGTTGGCGTGCGCCTGACGCGTGGTTATGCGGAGCGGCAGGAGATCATCGCTGAGCTGTCTGCGGACGGTTATGAAGTGGTGGATTTGTCCGACGATGAAATGGCGAAGCTGCACGTTCGCTACATGGTCGGCGGACGACCTTCCAAACCGCTACAGGAACGGCTTTATAGCTTTGAGTTTCCAGAATCGCCGGGTGCGTTACTGAAATTCCTGCATACGCTGGGGACGCACTGGAACATTTCGCTGTTCCATTACCGCAGCCATGGCACGGATTTCGGCCGCGTGCTGGCCGCGTTCGAACTGGAGGAAGGCGATCGGGAATTCGAGCAGCACCTACAGGCGCTCGGCTATGAATGTCACGACGAAACCAATAACCCGGCGTTCCGCTTCTTTTTAGCGGGCTAAGCGCTGAGTTTTCCCTTAACGCCGCCGATGGTGTTTCACCGTCGGCGGCGTTATCTTTATGTCATCTGATAGCAACAGAGATGGCATTTCTTTATGGCAACGCAATTCACGGGTTTTTCTCAAGCGGGTTTAACGTTTCTTCAGCAGGTTCGTCAGTACAACGATAAAGCGTGGTTTGACGAGCATCGTGCGGTTTACGATGAGCAACTGGTTGCGCCGTTCCGCATGCTGGTGGATGAGCTCAGTCTGACGATGTTGCAGATTGACGACCATTTTGAAACGCGTCCCGCTATCGGTAAGACCCTCTCCCGTATTCATCGCGATACGCGTTTTTCTCACGATAAATCACGCTACCGCAGCCATATGTGGCTCACGTTCAAGCGGACACGCAAAGACTGGACGGATGCACCGGTGTACTTCTTTGAAATCACGCCGGATACCTGGCGTTACGGGCTGGGCTATTACAGTGCGACGCGCAATACGATGGATTTGTTCCGTCAGACGCTGCGCGGTAATCCGTCGCAGTTTCTTGAAGTAGCGAGCTGTCTGGGAGACACCTTCACTCTGGAAGGGGACAGCTACAAACGCCCGCTGATTAAAGATCAGGAACCGGAATTAGCTGACTGGTATAACCGCAAATCGTTTGCCGCGATATCTACCCGACAGGATATGGAAGCGCTGTTTTCTGGCGATCTGGTGACGGTGTTAGCTCACGGATTTACCCAGCTTGAGCCGCTCTATCATTACCTGATGAATGTCGAAACGATGAAAAAAGCCGCGCAGGAAACAGAGTCCGATACGCGGGCCTTTTCGGCGGATAAGTGGTTTGAACGCTAGCGCCAGAGATAGCTAGCGTTGCGGGGTTTTATCGCGCTCCAGCAACGTGTTAAACAGGTAACCTTCTTCCCGATTGCTGCCGAAGGTGGCGATTTGCAGATGATCATCGTCAATGCAGGTGAGCAGTATTTTCACCTGCTGACCGAAGCTGCTTTCACCTTTGCCAATGGCTTGCGTATCGCTCATCTGCCGGGCGGTGAAGTCTGAATCATCCAGCTTGTTACCGTAGCGAAATGCAATGGATGCGCCGCCTTCAATCTTGCCGCGCTGATTGGTCATGGTCAGGCTAACTGCATGATAGGGCGCTTTCTGGTCATACATTTCCCGAAAATACTCCCCCAGATCGCGATATTCCTCGGGGGAAAGCCCCGACATCACATACTCATAGCTGAATGAGCCGTGGAAACAGGATGTGCTTTTCACCGGTGTAATGGGCGAAGGGAGTGCGTGTTGCGCGATGTCATTTAGATAGCGCAGCCGGTTTAACTGCTGCTGGTAGCGTTGGCGCAAGCAGTCTTCGTCTTTGCATTGATCGCGCGTGGTCAGCCAACTGCGTTGAAACTGGTTGAGCGTTTTTTCCCACGGCGCGCTGTTGCCGTACGCGGTCAGGAACGCGCGAGAGGCCTTCCAGGCCTGCGCCAGTTCTTCGTCCAACTGCCCGAGTAGCGGGCTGGCGCAAATCAGTTTTTCCTGCACCGAGGCAGCGTTGTCGCAGGGAAAGCTGGCGGCTTGCGTATCGTGGCTGAAAGCGGCGAACATCACCCCAATGGCGATGGCTGTCGTGAAGGCGATCTTCATGGTGTGTCCTGTAATATGTCCCAAAAGGCGGCAATCAGCGGTTCGCTAAGCCGTTTTTTCTGTACGCAAACGCCGAGTTCAAGTGGTTCCATTACCTGTTCGACGAGGACGGAAACGCGGTTGCGTACCGGCTCCGGGCTGTTCTCCAGCACGACGTTGGGAATCAATGCGATACCACAACCCAGCGCGACCATCGATACCATCGCTTCATGCCCGGAGATGGTAGCGTAAATCTGCGGATTGGCGATGTGATTGCGGCGGAACCATTGATCGATGCGTTTACGCACCGGGCCGTGTTCCGGCAGGATGAAGGGAATCTGCGACCAATCTGGGTTCGCCTGACGCACCAGCGATTGCACAGGGCAAGGGAGCGCTGGGATGATCAAGGCCAGAGGCAGTTTATCGAGCGGTATGAAATCAACGCTGACAGGCAGGGCCTCCGGGCGTCCTGCAATCCCCAAATCCCCATCATTCGACTGAATTTTTTCCACGGCATCGGCAGCGTCGCCGGTCGTCAGTTTAATTTCCACCAGCGGGTGCAGCGCCCGGAAGCGATCCAGAATCGGCGGCAGGTGGCTGTAGGCGGCGGTAACGGAACAGAAAATCCTCAGTTCTCCGCTTAATGACGGCCCGTGCTGGTCTATCGTGTGGCGTAGCTGCTGGTATTGCAGCAGCGTTTGCTGAGCGAACAGCTTCAGGTGCTCTCCGGCATCGGTGAGCTGCACGGTGCGGTTATCGCGCAGAAACAGCGTCTGTCCTAAATCCTCTTCCATCCGCTGTATTTGCCGTGACAGCGTGGACGGACTGATATGCATCGCTTTGGCGGTACGGCCAAAGTGTCGGCTTTCCGCCAGATGCAGGAATAATTTGAGATCACGTAAATCCATGCGACGCAGGCCCCGTTTTTTATCTTGCTGCCGTTTTTTATCTTGCAAATAGTGCAATATGACGTTGCTAATATATCAATTTAAGCAACGCAATTCCTGTCATATGATGGGGTCATAGTGAATTCCCGTCTGGCGGGAATCCTTTCTCGAATAATAGACAAACAAAACCGTATACGGAGCACGACATGGCTAACTATTTCAACACATTAAACCTGCGTCAGCAGCTGGATCAATTGGGCAAGTGCCGCTTTATGGGGCGTGATGAATTTGCCGATGAGGCGAGCTACCTGAAAGGGAAAAAAGTGGTGATCGTCGGCTGTGGTGCTCAGGGCCTGAACCAGGGTCTGAACATGCGTGATTCCGGTCTGGATATCGCTTATGCCCTGCGTGCTGAAGCGATTGCAGAAAAACGTGCATCATGGCGCAAAGCGACCGAAAACGGCTTCACCGTTGGCACCTACGAAGATCTGATCCCGCAGGCTGACCTGGTGGTTAACCTGACGCCAGACAAACAGCACTCAGCAGTAGTTCAGGCGGTACAGCCGCTGATGAAACAGGGCGCTGCGCTGGGCTATTCTCACGGCTTCAACATCGTTGAAGTGGGTGAGCAAATCCGTAAAGACATCACCGTTGTGATGGTGGCGCCGAAGTGTCCGGGTACGGAAGTTCGTGAAGAATACAAACGTGGTTTCGGCGTACCAACGCTGATCGCGGTTCACCCGGAAAACGATCCGAAAGGCGAAGGCATGGCAATCGCCAAGGCTTGGGCTGCGGCAACCGGTGGTCACCGTGCTGGCGTTCTGCAATCTTCATTCGTTGCGGAAGTGAAATCTGACCTGATGGGTGAGC
Organism: Pectobacterium sp. 1950-15; assembly: GCF_037136835.1. Lineage (NCBI taxonomy): Bacteria > Pseudomonadati > Pseudomonadota > Gammaproteobacteria > Enterobacterales > Pectobacteriaceae > Pectobacterium > Pectobacterium sp. 1950-15. Next base: position 18,560 of record NZ_JBBBQR010000008.1, read on the forward strand.
AGACCATTCTGTGCGGTATGTTGCAGGCGGGTTCTCTGCTGAGCTTCGACAAACTGGTTGCTGAAGGCACCGATCCGGCTTACGCAGAAAAACTGATTCAGTTCGGCTGGGAAACCATCACCGAAGCGCTGAAGCAGGGCGGGATTACGCTGATGATGGATCGCCTGTCCAACCCGGCAAAACTGCGTGCTTATGCGCTGTCTGAGCAGTTGAAAGGCATCATGGCGCCACTGTTCCAGAAACACATGGATGACATCATCTCCGGTGAATTCTCCAGCGGCATGATGGCTGACTGGGCGAACGATGACGTGAAACTGCTGACCTGGCGTGAAGAGACCGGTAAAACGGCATTCGAAAACGCACCGCAGTTCGACGGTAAAATCGCTGAGCAGGAATATTTTGATAACGGCGTGCTGATGGTTGCGATGGTGAAAGCGGGCGTTGAGCTGGCGTTTGAAACCATGGTGAGCTCCGGCATCATCGAAGAGTCCGCTTACTACGAATCACTGCATGAGCTGCCTCTGATCGCCAACACCATCGCACGTAAGCGTCTGTATGAAATGAACGTGGTTATCTCTGATACCGCAGAATACGGTAACTACCTGTTCGCTAACGCCGCCGTTCCATTGCTGAAAGATGCGTTCATGGCATCCCTGCAGCCGGGCGATCTGGGCAAAGCGGTAGCGGGTACCGAAGTGGACAACGCACAGCTGCGTGATGTTAACGAAGCTATCCGTAACCACCCAATCGAAACCGTAGGCCACACGCTGCGCGGTTACATGAAAGACATGAAGCGTATCGCCGTTGCGGGTTAATTTCCGTCGGTGATCGAAATAGAAGAGGGCACAGCATTGGCTGTGCCCTCTTTTTTATCAACAAACGCTTTTATCGCTGGGCTTTTGTAGCAATAGCAAACGTATGTGTTTTATCAAACGGACTTATATTTTGCTTCCGCCTGATTGAAGCGATCGGTAATCGCTTTTGAGGGCGCTTTACCCAGCAGGCTGACGATAAAAATGGTCAGGCTGTTGAAGATGAAACCTGGGATAATTTCATACAGGCCCAGCCAGGCGTAGTGTTCCCAGATCAGCACGGTTGTTGCGCCCACGATCATGCCGAACAGGGCACCGTTGCGCGTCATGCGCGGCCACAGCAGGGAAATCAAAATCACCGGTCCGAATGCAGCACCGAACCCAGCCCAGGCATAGCTCACCAGACCCAGCACGCGGTTTTCAGGATTAAGCGCCAGCGCGATAGCGATGATAGCCACTAACAGCACCATGGCGCGGCCCACCCACACCAGCTCTTGCTGGCTGGCGTTTTTGCGTAGGAAGGGTTTGTATAAATCTTCGGTGATGGCGCTGGAGCACACCAGCAGCTGGCAGCTTAGCGTACTCATTACGGCGGCCAGAATCGCAGACAGCAGCACCCCGGCAATCCACGGATTGAACAGTAGCATGGATAGCTCGATAAAGACGCGTTCGCTGTTTTGCGTCACGTTGCCTGCCTGATCTGGGTTGTTGTGGAAGTAAGCAATGCCGAAGAAGCCTACCGTCACGGCACCGGCCAGACAAAGAATCATCCAGGTCATACTGATACGGCGTGCGCTGTGGATCGTGTGGTGTGAATCGGCGGCCATAAAACGTGCCAGAATATGCGGCTGACCGAAATAGCCCAGACCCCAGCCCATCAGCGAGAGGATAGCGACAAAATTCAGCCCTCTGAACATATCCAGATTGGCCGGGTTTTTCGCTTCAATCACCATCAGTGAGCTATCAATTCCTCCAAGAGACAGGATGACGATCACCGGGGTCAGGATCAGGGCGAAAATCATCAGGCTCGCCTGAACGGTGTCTGTCCAGCTCACGGCCAGAAAGCCGCCGATGAAGGTATAGGCAATGGTGGCTGCTGCTCCGGCCCACAACGCGGTGCCATAACTCATACCGAAGGTGCTTTCAAACAGGCGCGCTCCAGCTACTACGCCGGATGCACAATAGATCGTGAAGAAAATCAGGATCACTAACGCGGAAATCACACGTAATAATTTGCTGTTATCTTCAAAGCGATGGGTGAAATAGTCAGGCAGGGTGAGTGCGTTGTGGTTTACCTCAGTGTGTACGCGCAGGCGTCCGGCGACCCATTTCCAGTTCAGGTACGCGCCTAACGTCAGGCCGATCGCGATCCAGCTTTTAGAAATCCCGGCAATGAAAATAGCGCCCGGTAATCCCATGAGCAGCCAGCCGCTCATATCGGAAGCGCCAGCCGACAGTGCGGTCACCACGCTTCCCATCCGGCGTCCACCCAGAATGTAATCGCCAAAGTTATTCGTCGCGCGATAGGCAAACAGGCCGATGAGAACCATCCCGAAAATATACAACAGAAACGTCACCAGCATAGGTGTGCTTATTGTCATTCAACTCTCCACATTCTTTTTCGTGCCGCTGTTACGGCGACGCTGTGTTTTATTGTCATCACTCAGGCCGGAACGAGGCCTGAAGGTGATAAGGGGCTGCAACCGCTCCATTTGTTAACAAGGTTGCACAAAGTTGCAACATGGTCGATATTGACGTTTTCCCGATGTGCATCTTCTAATGATAGGAGTGGACGCTATGGGCTTTATCACGATGGGTGTAAAACTCGATGAGGAAACGCGCGAACGCATCAAGGCTGCAGCACAGCGTATTGATCGCACACCGCACTGGCTGATCAAACAGGCTATTTTCCATTACCTCGAACGCCTCGAAAGTGGCCTCGACACTCCTGAAACACCGCAATGGGCGAACGTCAGCCACATTGAAGCGGAAGAGATTATGCCGCAATCTCGGGAAGAAGAAACCCACCAACCTTTTCTTGATTTCGCCGAGCATGTTCTTCCCCAGTCCGTTATCCGCGCTGCCATTACTTCTGTTTACCGCCGTCCCGAAAGTGAACTGGTTCCTATCTTGCTCGAACAAGCAAGACTTACCGATAAAATGTCGCAGTTAACGCAGAAATTGGCTTATCAACTGGCAGAGAAATTACGCGGTCAGAAAGCTGGAAATGGGCGTGCGGGCATTGTGCAAGGGCTACTACAGGAATTCTCACTTTCTTCTCAGGAGGGGGTGGCGCTGATGTGCTTAGCCGAAGCGCTGCTGCGTATTCCTGATAAATCTACGCGCGATGCGCTGATCCGCGACAAGATCAGTCGGGGAAATTGGCAGGCGCATCTTGGTCATAGCCCGTCGCTCTTTGTGAATGCTGCAACCTGGGGGCTGCTGTTTACCGGAAAGCTGGTGGCGACACACAACGAAGTGAACCTCTCGAATTCGCTGAACCGCATCATCGGGAAAAGCGGTGAGCCGCTTGTCCGCAAAGGTGTCGATATGGCTATGCGGCTGATGGGAGAACAGTTTGTTACTGGCGAAACCATCGGTGAAGCGCTGGCGAATGCCCGTGAGCGAGAGGAAAAAGGCTTCCGCTACTCTTACGATATGTTAGGTGAAGCGGCGCTGACGGAGCATGATGCTGCCGCGTATCTGGCGGCCTATCAGCAGGCGATCCACGCTATCGGCAAAGCCTCGAACGGGCGCGGGATTTACGAAGGGCCGGGCATCTCCATCAAGCTATCGGCGCTGCATCCACGCTATAGCCGGACGCAGTATGACCGTGTAATGGAAGAACTCTACCCGCGTTTGCTGACGCTGACGCTGCTGGCGCGTCAGTACGACATCGGGATCAATATTGACGCGGAGGAAGCCGATCGACTGGAGATCTCACTCGATCTGCTGGAAAAACTCTGCATGGAACCGCAACTGGCGGGGTGGAACGGCATTGGGTTTGTCATTCAGGCTTATCAGAAACGCTGCCCGTATGTGATCGACGCGCTGATTGAGCTGGCACAGCGTAGCCGTCGGCGGTTGATGATTCGTCTGGTGAAAGGCGCGTACTGGGATAGCGAAATCAAGCGGGCACAGGTTGACGGACTGGAAGGCTACCCTGTCTATACGCGCAAGGTCTATACCGATGTGTCGTATCTGGCGTGCGCTCGCAAGCTGCTGGCCGTACCGAATCTGATTTACCCGCAGTTCGCCACGCACAATGCGCAGACGTTAAGCGCGATCTACCACATGGCGGGCAACAATTACTATCCCGGTCAGTATGAGTTTCAGTGTCTGCACGGCATGGGGGAACCGCTCTATGATCAGGTGGTGGGGACGGTTGCGGACGGCAAACTGAACCGCCCGTGTCGTATTTATGCCCCGGTTGGAACCCATGAAACGCTGCTGGCTTATCTGGTGCGGCGCCTGCTGGAAAACGGCGCGAATACCTCGTTTGTTAACCGCATTGCGGATACCTCAATGGCGCTGGAAACGCTGATTGCCGATCCGATTAGCGGCGTAGAGGCGCTGGCAAAAGTGGAATGGATTATGGGGGCACCACATCCCCGCATTCCCCTGCCGCGCCAGTTGTATGGCCAGGCGCGGCAAAATTCGAGCGGGCTGGATCTCTCGAATGAGCACCGGCTGGCCTCGCTGTCCAGCGCGCTGTTGAACCACGCGACACAGCCGTGGTATGCCGCACCGATGATTGAGGGAGAAAGCGACGCGAACGAAGAAAAGCCCGTGGTGAATCCCGCCGATATGCACGATGTCGTGGGCTATGTTCTCGATGCCTCGGTGGCGGATGTTGAGCAGGCGGTAGACGCGGCGGTACATGCCGGTCCCATCTGGTTTGCGACACCGCCCGCAGAACGGGCTGCGATATTGAATCAGGCCGCCTCGCTGATGGAACGTCAGTTGCAAAGCCTGCTGGGGCTGCTGGTACGGGAAGCCGGGAAATCTTTCAGTAACGCGATTGCGGAAGTACGGGAAGCGGTGGATTTCTTGCGCTATTACGCGGGGCAGGTTCGGGATTCCTTCACCAATGATACCCATCGTCCGCTAGGGCCGGTGGTTTGCATCAGCCCGTGGAATTTCCCGCTGGCGATCTTCACCGGTCAAATTTCTGCTGCACTGGCAGCAGGAAACAGCGTGCTGGCGAAACCGGCTGAACAGACGCCGCTGATTGCGGCACAGGCGGTGCGTATTTTACATGAGGCAGGCATTCCTCAGGACGTGCTGCAACTGCTGCCCGGGCAGGGAGAGACGATTGGTGCTGCGTTGGTCAACGATGAGCGGGTACGCGGTGTGGTGTTTACCGGGTCGACGGCCGTTGCCAAAACGCTACAACGCAGCATTGCTGGCAGGCTTGATCCACAGGGACGTGTGACGCCGCTGATTGCCGAAACGGGCGGCCTGAATGCGATGATTGTCGATTCCTCTGCGCTGACGGAGCAGGTGGTGAATGACGTGGTTGCCTCTGCGTTCGACAGCGCCGGACAGCGTTGCTCCGCGCTGCGTCTTTTGTGTCTGCAAGAGGATATTGCGGATCGCACGCTGGATATGCTGCGTGGCGCGATGGCGGAGTGTCGAATGGGGAACCCTGAACGCTTATCGACCGACATCGGCCCGCTGATTGATGTGGAAGCGAAAGAGAACGTAGAACGGCATATTCAGACGATGCGGGCGAAAGGCCATACTGTATTTCAGGCTGCGCATCCGCAGGATGAGGAAACATGGCGGCACGGGTCGTTTGTGAAACCGACGCTGATCGAGCTGGGCAAGATAGACGAGCTGAAAAAAGAAGTTTTTGGTCCAGTTTTACACGTTGTTCGCTATCAAAGCCAGCAGTTGGATACCGTGATTGAGCAAATCAACGCGGCGGGATACGGCCTGACGTTGGGCGTGCATACCCGCATTGATGAAACCATCCTGCGGGTGACGGGCAAGGCGAGGGTGGGCAACCAATATGTGAACCGCAATATGGTCGGCGCTGTTGTCGGGGTTCAGCCGTTTGGCGGTGAAGGCTTATCGGGAACCGGGCCAAAGGCCGGCGGGCCGCTTTATCTGTATCGCTTGTTGGCACATCGGCCGGATGAGGTGCTCGCGAAAGGGTTCACGCAGCAGGATCGTGAGCAGGCTCCCGATGTTTCTGCCCGAGCGTCGCTGCTGGCGGGGCTATTGGCGCTGGAAGCGTGGGCGATTGCTGGTGAACGTCACGAACTGGCGACGCAGTGCCAGCGTTACAGAGAATATAGCGTCAGCGGGATAACGCGACTGTTGCCGGGCCCGACAGGGGAAAGCAATACCTATACGCTGCTGCCGCGTGAACGGGTTTTATGTCTGGCAGATACAGAGGAAGACCGCTTGATTCAGACGGCGGCGGTGCTGGCAACCGGCGGGCAGTTGCTGTGGCCGGAAGGTGAACAGGAGAAAATGCTCTATGAACGGTTACCTGCGGGGGTGCAGCTACATATTCAGTTCACATCTGACTGGCAGCAGCCCGATGTATCTTTTCATGGCGTCATTTATCACGGGGATGCCGATCGGCTACGGCAACTGAGTAAAACGCTTGCAGAGCGCGACGGCCCGATTATCCTGCCGCTGGGCTATGCGCAGGGCGATACCCACGTTCAGCTCGAGCGTCTGCTGACCGAACGTTCCCTGAGTATTAATACTGCTGCAGCGGGCGGTAATGCCAGCCTGATGACGATAGGCTAAGAAAAAAAGCGCGCCAAACCAGAAGGTCGGCGCGCTTTTTCTATTTGTGTGCGTCGGTGTAATGACTTAGTTGCGGTACAACTTAATTGCGATACAACACCTTGATTACATGGTAACCAAACTGGGTTTTCACCGGACCAAACGGTTTCAGCAATTCGCAGGAAAACACGGCCTTATCGAACGCTGGCACCATGTCGCCTTTACGAAATTCACCTAAATCACCGCCGTTGCGTTTTGACGGGCAGGTCGAGTGTTTTTGCGCCAGTTTCTGGAAGTCTGCGCCTTTTTCCAGTTGAGCAAGAATGTCGTTAGCCTGCTGTTCGGTGTCCACCAGGATGTGCAGAGCTGCTGCGGTATTTGCCATGTTGTTACCTTTTTTGCAAAAGAGATTCCTGCGCGCAATGTAACATTTGCAACGCAAGATGTGGACTGCGACGTGCTTTCCTTAATAACAAATCCCTGGTCAAGATCGATACGGCTTTCTGCTACAATCGCCTTCCGTTTTATGAGTGAGCAAGATCGTTATGCGCTTAAACCCCAGCCAACAACACGCCGTCGAATTCGTCACCGGACCTTGTCTGGTACTGGCGGGCGCAGGTTCAGGCAAAACCCGCGTGATCACCAACAAGATTGCGCACCTGATCCGCCAGTGTGGCTATCAGGCTCGACATATTGCTGCCGTGACGTTTACCAACAAAGCGGCCCGTGAGATGAAGGAGCGCGTAGCGCAAACGCTGGGGCGCAAAGAAACGCGCGGGTTGATGATTGCGACCTTCCATACGCTGGGGCTGGAGATCATCAAACGTGAATACGCCGCATTGGGGATGAAATCCAACTTCTCGCTGTTCGACGATCAAGATCAGATGGCGCTGCTGAAAGAACTGACGGAGCAGTGGCTGGAAAATGATAAGGTTTTGCTGCAGCAACTGATCTCGACGATCTCAAATTGGAAAAACGATCTGATCGATCCTGCGGGGGCGGCAGCGATGGCGCGTTCCGAACGCGACAAGCTGTTTGTGCACTGCTACTCGCTCTATCATGAGCATCTTCGCGCCTGTAACGTGCTGGATTTCGACGATCTGATTTTGCTGCCCACGCTGCTGCTGAAGCAAAACGCTGAGGTACGCGAACGTTGGCAGAACCGCTTGCGTTACCTGCTGGTGGATGAATACCAGGACACCAACACCAGCCAGTATGAGCTGGTTAAGCTGCTAGTCGGCACCCGCGCGCGTTTCACCGTCGTAGGAGATGACGATCAGTCTATTTACTCCTGGCGCGGGGCGCGTCCACAGAATCTGGTACTGCTACAGCAGGATTTCCCCACGCTTGACGTGATCAAGCTGGAACAAAACTACCGCTCATCCGGGCGTATTCTGAAAGCGGCCAATATTCTCATCGCCAATAACCCGCACGTCTTTGAAAAACGGCTGTTCTCGGAGCTGGGTTACGGCGATGAACTCAAAGTGATTACTGCCAATAACGAAGATCACGAAGCGGAACGGGTCGTTGGTGAGCTGATTGCCCATCACTTTATTAAAAAGACTCAGTATGGTGACTATGCCATTTTGTATCGTGGTAACCATCAGTCGCGCCTGTTTGAAAAAATGCTGATGCAGAACCGTATTCCGTATCGCATTTCCGGCGGCACGTCCTTTTTCTCTCGTCCTGAAATCAAAGATTTGCTGGCTTATCTGCGCGTTCTGACCAACCCGGATGATGACAGCGCGTTCTTACGCATTGTGAACACGCCCAAACGTGAGATCGGCCCGGCGACGATGAAGAAGCTGGGTGAGTGGGCGGGACAACGCAATAAAGGCCTGTTCAGCGCGAGTTTTGATCTGGGGTTGAGCCAGTCGCTGACCGGACGTGGGCTGGAATCCCTGCAACGATTTACCCAGTGGCTGGCGGAAATCGCCCGTCTGGCTGAGCGTGAACCAGTAGCCGCCGTGCGCGACCTGATTCATGGGTTGGACTACGAAAGCTGGCTATATGAAACCTCGCCCAGCCCAAAAGCGGCGGAAATGCGGATGAAGAACGTCAATCAGCTATTTAGCTGGATGACGGAAATGCTGGAGGGCTCCGAATTGGATGAGCCCATGACGCTGACGCAGGTGGTGACGCGCTTCACGCTGCGAGACATGATGGAACGTGGAGAAAGTGAAGAGGAGCTGGATCAGGTACAACTGATGACGCTGCATGCGTCCAAAGGTCTGGAGTTTCCGTACGTCTTTTTGGTCGGGATGGAAGAGGGACTACTGCCGCACCAAAGCAGCATTGATGAAGACAACGTTGATGAAGAGCGTCGTTTAGCGTACGTGGGGATTACGCGCGCACAGCGTGAACTCATCTTCACGCTGTGCAAAGAGCGCCGCCAGTATGGTGAATTAGTTCGCCCTGAGCCGAGCCGTTTCCTGCTGGAATTGCCGCAGGATGATGTCGTGTGGGAAACCGAAAGGAAAGTGGTCAGCGCACAAGAGCGGATGCAGAAAGGTCAGGCGAACGTTGCCAACATCCGGGCGATGTTGGCGAAAGCAAAAGGGGAAGGGGAGTAAGCTTTCCCCCGTTAAGCTGGGGTTTCTTCCAGCATCAGCGGCCAGTGTACGTAGCTCTGCCAGCGACTTTCCTGTTCCAGCATTTCTGCCCGTAATGGATGCTGTGCCAGCCAGCCCGCAGGCAAAATCAAACGCAGCGTTTCGCCTTCTACGCGTAATCGTACGGCTGGCAGCGTGTCATCGCGGCGGCGGCTGGCAAAAATAATCGCCAGGCGCAACAGGCGGCACAGGCGCTGCGCCTGATTGACCGGCAGCGCGTTCTGCTGACTCAGCGGCATTAAATCGACAGGGTTAATCTGGTTTTGCAGGAGTGTGGCTAACAGTTTCTTCTGGGCGGGCGTAAAGCCGGGGAGATCGCTATGGCGAATCAAATAGGCTGCATGCTGGGGCGACTGGCGAAAATCGATGCTCAAACCGATTTCGTGTACCAGACAGGCGCTGCGCAGTAATTCGCGACATCGGTTATCTAACTGCCAGTCACGGGCAACCTGTTGCAGAAAGTTGTCCGCCAGCGTACTGACGCGTTTAGCCTGTTCGGCATCCAGCAGGTAGCGGCGTTGCAGCGTCGCCAATGTGCGGTGACGGATGTCCTGATCGACAGGCAGATGCAACATGCCATAGACCAGCCCTTCACGCAGCGCCCCACCAGCCAGCGTCATCGTTTTGATGTCGAGTTCCTGGAAGATTGCCAGTAGGATGGCTAATCCGCTGGGGAAAACCAGCGCGCGTTCCAGCGTCAGGCCTTCAATTTCCAACTCTTCCAGTTTATCGCACTGAATCGCATGATCTTTAAGCTGCCTGAGCTTCGGCAGGGTAATGTATTCATCCATTCCCTGCGCGACCATGATTTCTTGCAGTGCTTGTACTGTGCCGGAGGCGCCGACACAGATTTGCCAACCCTGCTCGCGCAGAGAGGCGGCAACGGGGCGCAGCATTTCACGCGCCGCTTGTTCTGCGCGTTCAAAATTACCGGCTTCCAGATTGCGATCGCTGAAATAGCGATCCAGCCACGTGACGCATCCCATCGGGAGGCTGATCAACTGGGTCGTTTTTGCGCCAACCCCCGTAGCCAGTTCGGTGCTGCCACCGCCGATATCCACGACCAGACGCGCATCCGGGCCGCCCGTCGTATGTGCTACGCCTTGATAAATCAGGCGTGCTTCTTCTTCACCGCTGATAACCTGAATCGGCAAGCCCAGAATTTCCTGGGCCCGTTGCAGAAACTCGTCAGCGTTCGTTGCCAGCCGCAGGGTGGCGGTCGCGACGACGCGCACCTGATCCTGCGGGATGTCCTGCAACCGTTCGGAGAACAGCTGTAGACACTGCCAGCCGCGCTGCATCGCGTCCTGCGAGAGCCGATTCTGTTTATCCAGCCCTGCCGCAAGGCGGACTTTACGCTTTATTTTCGCCAGCGTTTGAATGCTGCCTGCGGTTTCCCGGGTGACCAGCATATGAAAGCTGTTCGAGCCGAGATCGATGGCAGCGTAAAGTGAAGAAGAGCTCAGCATCGACGGTTAATCCGCTCGTTTACGGTTATTACGAGGCGCTCCACTGCGGCGCGGCGCATTGCTATGTCGGCGCGGGCCATTATTGGAACGCGGTGGGCGCGCTAAACGCTTCGGCGCGGGTAAATCATTCATCAGCGCGTCGCTGTTGTATTTGCTGACCGGAATGTTGTGACCGATATAGGTCTCGATCGCCGGGAGATTCAGCGCATATTCTTCACAGGCCAGGCTGATAGAATTTCCGCTTTGTCCCGCACGGCCAGTACGGCCAATACGGTGAACGTAGTCTTCGCAGTCATCCGGCAGGTCGTAGTTGAAAACGTGGGTCACGGAAGGAATATGTAAGCCGCGCGCTGCAACGTCCGTTGCCACCAGAATATCCAGATTACCCTGGGTAAATTCTTCCAGAATACGCAGACGTTTTTTCTGTGCGACGTCGCCCGTCAGTAGCCCAACGCGATGACCGTCGGCAGCCAGATGGCCCCAGATGTCTTCGCAGCGATGCTTGGTATTTGCGAAGATAATGCAGCGGTCCGGCCACTCTTCTTCCAGCAGTGTCTGGAGCAGGCGCATTTTTTCTTCGTTAGACGGATAAAACAGTTCTTCTTTAATGCGATGGCCGGTTTTCTGCTCCGGTTCAACTTCCACGTACTCTGCGTTATTCATTTGTTCAAACGCGAGTTCACGCACCCGATAGGAGAGCGTAGCGGAAAAGAGCATGTTCAGACGCTGTGCCGCTGGCGGCATACGGCGGAACAGCCAGCGAATATCTTTGATGAAGCCGAGATCGTACATACGGTCCGCTTCGTCCAGCACGACGACCTGAATTGCGCCCAGGTTGATATGGTTCTGTTTGGCGTAATCGATCAGGCGACCGGTGGTACCGATCAGAATATCAACGCCGTTTTCCAGCACCTTAAGCTGCTTGTCGTAACCGTCTCCACCGTAGGCTAAACCCAGTTTTAACCCGGTAAGGTGAGACAGCGCTTCTGCGTCAGAGTGAATCTGGACAGCCAGTTCACGCGTTGGTGCCATAATTAAGGCACGGGGTTGATTGGTTTGACGCTCTGCGTTTGCAGGGTGTGAAAGCAAATAATGGAAAGTAGACGCGAGAAAAGCCAGCGTCTTGCCGGTACCGGTTTGCGCCTGACCTGCAACATCACGCCCTGACAGAGCCAATGGCAGAGCTAACGCCTGAATAGGCGTACAGTTATGAAACCCTTTGCTTTCAAGAGCTTCAATAACCTGCGGGTGCAGGGCGAAGTCGGAAAACTTCTGTTCAGTTAAGTGTGTTTTGCTCATAGTGTGGTAGAATATCAGCTAACTATTGCTTTACGAAAGCGTATCCGGTGAAATAAAGTCAAGCCGTTGTTGGTTAATGCTACACCAACACGGTAGAAATAATCCTGCGGAGTAAAATATGAGCGATAAAATAATTCACCTGACTGATGACAGCTTCGGCACGAAAGTACTGCAAGCTGAGGGCGCTATCTTGGTTGATTTCTGGGCTGAGTGGTGCGGTCCTTGCAAAATGATCGCTCCTATCCTGGATGAAATCGCCGAAGAGTTTGAAGGCAAACTGACGGTTACCAAACTGAACATTGATGAAAACCCGGCTACTGCGCCGAAATATGGTATCCGTGGTATCCCCACTCTGCTGCTGTTTAAAAACGGCGAAGTCGCTGCGACAAAAGTCGGCGCACTGTCCAAAGGGCAACTGAAAGAGTTCCTGACGGCGAATCTGTAATTAGCTTGATACCCTAAAAAGGGTGTCGCCGGCGGGCGCAATCGGGCAATATGCAATTCTCATATTGACTGCTTGCCGCTCGTCGGGAAGCGTGCTAGATTCTTCATTACTGCATATCGTACTTGCCTATGTTTAAGCCCTTAGGCTTAAGCCTGAAAGTTAGAGTCTAAAGCATTATTCTGTGTCGAAATCGAAAAATCGTTGTTTTACAAAGTAGTTTTCTACAACACGGTTGTGATCCGATTTGGGCAGTCTACTACTAGTTTTATAATACTTGGTTTTATGTGTCTTCGATCTCCTGCCGTTGATTTATGCGGATATCGTTTATGCGGATATCGTTTATGCGGATGTTGTTTTGCGCGGATGTAATGCGCTTCAGGTGTGAAACCAGACAGGAATCCGGTGGTTGAAGGCTGTTATAGAGGCACGGATGACCCTGCCATACCATTCACGTTAATAGTTCGAGATTTACCCCGAGTTAAAGAACCCACCACTATGAATCTTACCGAATTAAAGAATACGCCAGTTTCTGAGTTAATTGCTCTTGGCGAAAATATGGGACTGGAAAACCAGGCCCGCATGCGTAAACAGGATATTATCTTCGCTATTCTGAAACAGCATGCCAAAAGCGGCGAGGATATTTTCGGCGATGGTGTGCTGGAGATATTGCAGGATGGCTTCGGCTTTCTTCGCTCCGCAGACAGCTCCTACCTCGCAGGCCCCGATGATATCTACGTTTCTCCCAGCCAAATCCGCCGTTTTAACCTCCGCACTGGTGACACTATTTCTGGCAAGATTCGTCCGCCGAAAGAAGGTGAACGCTACTTTGCGCTGCTGAAAGTTAACGAAGTCAACTACGACAAACCTGAAAACGCCCGCAACAAGATCCTGTTCGAAAACCTCACGCCACTGCATGCAAACTCTCGTCTGCGTATGGAACGCGGTAACGGGTCGACAGAAGATCTGACGGCGCGCGTGCTGGATCTGGCTTCGCCGATTGGCCGTGGTCAACGTGGTCTGATTGTTGCCCCGCCTAAAGCAGGTAAAACCATGCTGCTGCAGAACATTGCGCAGAGCATTGCTTACAACCATCCTGACTGCGTGCTGATGGTACTGCTGATTGACGAACGTCCGGAAGAAGTTACCGAGATGCAGCGTCTGGTGAAAGGTGAGGTGGTTGCGTCAACGTTTGATGAACCCGCTTCCCGTCACGTTCAGGTTGCCGAAATGGTGATCGAAAAAGCGAAGCGTCTGGTTGAGCATAAGAAAGACGTTATCATCCTGCTGGACTCCATTACCCGTCTGGCGCGTGCCTACAACACCGTTGTTCCGGCTTCGGGCAAAGTGTTGACTGGTGGTGTGGATGCCAACGCCCTGCATCGTCCGAAGCGTTTCTTCGGTGCGGCGCGTAACGTTGAGGAAGGCGGTAGCCTGACCATCATCGCCACTGCGCTGGTTGATACCGGTTCCAAGATGGACGAAGTGATTTACGAAGAGTTTAAAGGTACAGGTAATATGGAACTGCACCTGGCGCGTAAAATCGCAGAAAAACGCGTCTTCCCGGCGATTGACTACAACCGCTCCGGTACGCGTAAAGAAGAATTGCTTACCACCTCTGAAGAATTGCAGAAGATGTGGATTCTACGCAAGATCATCCACCCAATGGGCGAGATCGATGCGATGGAATTCCTGATCAACAAGTTGGCGATGACGAAAACCAACGATGAATTCTTCGATATGATGAAACGTTCATAAATCCGGGCGTTCATCCATTACGGATAACTCGGGGAACGCCACGCTGGGTCGTGGCGTTTTTTTATCCCCTAATTGATCGAATGTGAAGAGGCTTTCTACTGGGAAGTCGCGGTTATCACTCAATTTGTACTGGCGATCAACGTGGGCGATAGGATATAAGGCGTAAACCGAGTCTATACTGAACAGCTACAGCGCAGCTGTTAACGGTGAACTTACTCACTATGAGTACCGAATTACTATTTATTTTCTTATTTTCTCTGGGCTTTCTTTTTTTTGCTCGCAGCATCGCGGGTAAAATAGGACTTGTCGATCGTCCCAACTACCGTAAACGTCATCGGGGTCTTGTGCCTCTGGTTGGCGGCATCTCTGTGTATGCGGGTATCTGCTTTACCTACTTTATTACCGACCAATATATCCCCAACTTCCGTCTTTACCTGCTGTGCGCGGGCGTGCTGGTGTTTGTCGGCATGCTGGACGATCGTTTTGATGTCAGTGTGAAAATTCGTGCCGTTGTGCAGGCGTTTGTCGCGGTGGTGATGATGGCCTTTGCCGGCTTGACGCTACACAATCTGGGACACATTTTCGGTCCATGGCAAATGGCGCTGGGCCCGTTTGGCTATCTGGTCACGCTGTTTGCCGTTTGGGCAGCGATTAATGCGTTCAATATGGTGGACGGCATCGATGGGTTGCTCGGCGGCTTGTCCAGTGTCTCGTTTGGGGCGATGGGAATTTTGCTGTATCTGAGCGGCCATACGAATCTGGCATTGTGGTGTTTTGCCATGATCGCGGCGACGCTGCCTTATATTCTGCTTAATCTCGGTATCTTTGGACGACGCTACAAGGTCTTCATGGGGGATGCGGGCAGCACGATGATTGGTTTCACGGCTATCTGGATCCTGATTCAAACGACACAAGGCCCACAGCATCCGATTAATCCGGTAACGGCATTGTGGATCATCGCTATCCCGCTGATTGATATGATCGCCATTATGTATCGGCGCTTACGCAAAGGGATGAGCCCGTTCTCACCTGACCGACAGCACATTCACCATTTAATGATGCGGGCGGGGTTTTCTTCCCGCCAGGCATTTGTGCTGATTACGCTTGCTGCGGCCTTGCTGGCTACAGTCGGCGTGTTGGGAGAATATTTCTTTTTTATACCCGAATGGTTTATGTTGGCATTATTCTTGCTTGCATTTCTACTGTATGGCTACTGCCTGAAACGAGCATGGCGGGTCGCCCGTTTTATCAAGCGAATCAAACGCCGTATGCGGCATACCGATGAGCAAAAGCAGTCATCCTGACCAAATAATTTTGGGGAAGTAATGAAATCAGAGAATTTGTCTACCGGGAATGCGTTGATTGATAACGAACTGGATATCCGTGGTTTATTTCGTCTGCTGTGGCAGGGAAAGGTGTGGCCGATAGCGTTCGGCCTGCTTTTTGCCGTAGTGGCATTAGGCTATTCCTATCTTGTTAAACAGGAGTGGAGCGCGACAGCGATTACCGACAAGCCGACGGTCAATATGCTGGGAGGGTATTATTCGCAGCAGCAATTCCTGCGTAACCTCGACGCCCGGTCTTTTTCCACTCCTCAGCCAGAGCAGCCGTCTATTTCGGCTGATGCTTATGATGAATTCATCATGCAATTAGCGGCTTACGATACCCGTCGCGATTTCTGGCTGCAGACTGACTATTACAAGCAGCGTCTGGAAGGCGACGCGAAAGCGGATGCCGCTCTATTGGATGAAATGGTCAGCAATATTCAGTTTATGCCGCGTGACGATGGCAAAAAAACCAATGATTCCGTGAAGCTGGTGGCGGAAACTTCTGCGGATTCCAACACATTGCTTCGTCAGTATGTGGCTTTTGCCAGCCAGCGTGCCGCCAACCACCTGAATGAAGAGATCAAGGGGGCCTGGGCTGCCAGAACCATTTTCATGAAGTCGCAGATCAAACGTCAGGAAGCGGTGGCAAAAGCGATTTACGATCGCGAGGTCCGCAGCGTTGAACTGGCGCTGAAAATCGCCCAGCAGCAAGGTATTAGCCGTAGCCAGACGGATACGCCAGCAGACGAAATCCCCGCATCGGAAATGTTCCTGCTCGGCAGGCCGATGCTTCAAGCCCGACTGGAGACGTTACAGACCAGCGGCCCACATTACGAACTGGATTACGATCAAAATCGCGCGATGTTAGCGACGCTGAACGTTGGTCCAACGCTTGAGGCCAGTTTCCAGACGTATCGTTATTTGCGGACGCCGGAAGAACCGGTGAAGCGTGACAGCCCACGCCGGGCATTCCTGATGGTGATGTGGGGTGCGATTGGTGCGCTCGTTGGTGCCGGTGTTGCCTTGGCTCGCCGTCCGCGCTAACCAACCAGCTTGCTAATGTGTGTTGGGCGCTCGCGAGCGTCTGCGTCTAACCTGATTAAAGAGATTCAATGTGAAAGTACTGACTGTTTTCGGCACCCGGCCGGAAGCCATTAAAATGGCGCCGCTGGTTCATGCTCTGGCTCAGGATGGAGCCTTTGAATCGAAAATTTGCGTAACAGCCCAGCATCGGGAGATGCTGGATCAGGTGCTGCGTTTGTTCGATATTACGCCGGACTACGATCTGGATATTATGCGACCGGGGCAGGGGCTTAGTGAGATATCCTGCCGGATTTTATCGGGGCTTGAACCTGTCATGGCAGAGTTCAAGCCGGATCTGGTGTTGGTACACGGTGACACCACGACGACGCTGGCAACCAGTCTCGCGGCCTTTTATCAGCGTATTCCTGTCGGCCACGTAGAAGCGGGATTGCGTACCGGCAATCTGTATTCGCCTTGGCCGGAAGAGGCTAACCGTAAACTGACTGGGCATCTGGCGATGTACCATTTCGCCCCGACGGAAAATTCCCGTCAGAATTTACTGCGTGAGCACCTGTCTGAACGGCATATTTTTGTGACCGGTAATACGGTGATCGATGCGCTGTTCTGGGTGCGTGACCGTATCCTTGGAGATGCCACGCTACGCCGTAGCCTTGATGAAAAATATGCCTTTTTAGACGACAACAAGAAGCTGATTCTGGTTACCGGACACCGACGCGAGAGTTTTGGCGGTGGCTTTGAACGCATTTGTAGCGCGCTGGCGGATATCGCCCGTCGCCACCCTGAAGTGCAGATTGTGTATCCGGTTCATCTGAATCCTAATGTTAGTGAACCCGTTAATCGAATCCTGAGCGGCATTGATAACGTGATGCTGATTGCGCCGCAGGACTATCTGCCTTTCGTGTATTTAATGAATCGTTCTTACATGATTTTGACCGACTCTGGCGGCATTCAGGAAGAAGCGCCGTCGTTAGGCAAGCCCGTATTGGTGATGCGTGATACGACAGAGCGGCCGGAGGCGGTTGAAGCGGGCACGGTTAAACTGGTGGGAACAGATGTGGCCAGCATTGTCGAGGCGGTATCGATGCTGCTAACGGATGACGAGGCGTATCAGGCAATGAGCCGCGCCCACAATCCCTATGGCGATGGTCAGGCCTGTCAACGCATTGTTGAGGCGTTAAAAAATCATAGGCAATGATTTTTAGCGCTGCTTTTCCAGCGACCCGAAGGGAGTCGGGCAGGGATAGCCCGACATAAAAAATCGCTAAGTGTATTTTCGGGCTGAGAATAGCTGATTGACAGTGTGTAAACGGAGATAATGGGATAGAAGAGTAAAGCGTTTGCGCCATGGATGGCGCAATCCGAGCGTACAGGGATGTATTCACAGCGTCTTTACGATCTATCCATTATCTCCGCTCAATGCATCCATCAGCGCTCGAAAATTGAACGTCGCCTTGCGACGGCCCGACATAAAAATTATCAGGTGACACTATGAGCTTTACTACCATTTCCGTAATAGGTTTGGGCTACATCGGTTTACCCACCGCCGCGGCGTTTGCGTCGCGCCAGAAAAAAGTCATCGGTATCGATGTGAACAAACTGGCGGTAGAAACCATTAATCGCGGCGAAATCCATATCGTCGAGCCCGATCTGGATGCGTTGGTCAAAGTGGCAGTGGAAAATGGTTACCTTCAGGCGCTGACAAAGCCTGTGCCAGCCGACGCTTTCCTGATCGCCGTTCCTACCCCATTCAAAGGCGATCACGAACCCGATCTGGCTTACGTTCAGGCTGCGGCAGCGTCCATTGCGCCTGTTCTGAAGAAAGGCGATCTGGTGATTCTGGAATCGACATCCCCCGTAGGTGCAACCGAGCAAATGGCTGAATGGCTAGCCGATGCGCGTGCAGACTTGACGTTTCCGCAGCAGGTGGGGGAAACGGCGGACATCAATATTGCCTATTGTCCTGAACGCGTGCTGCCCGGCCAGGTTGTGGTTGAGCTGATTAAAAACGATCGCGTCATTGGCGGAATGACCCCGGTGTGCTCTGCGCGCGCCTGTGGGTTATATAAAATTTTCCTCGAGGGTGAGTGTGTGGTTACTAACTCCCGCACTGCCGAAATGTGCAAGCTGACGGAAAACAGCTTCCGCGATGTCAACATTGCTTTCGCCAATGAGCTCTCGCTGATTTGTGCCGAACAAAACATTAACGTATGGGAACTTATCCGATTGGCAAACCGCCATCCCCGCGTCAATATCCTGCAACCCGGCCCTGGCGTCGGCGGACACTGTATTGCGGTCGATCCCTGGTTTATTGTGGCGCAGAATCCGCAGCAGGCTCGGTTGATTCATACCGCCAGACTGGTGAACGATGGCAAGCCACTCTGGGTCGTAGATCGCGTTAAAGCGGCCGTGGCGGATTATCTGGCACAAACGGATAAACGCGCCAGCGAGGTCACGGTGGCCTGCTTTGGGCTGGCGTTTAAGCCCGACATTGACGATCTGCGCGAAAGCCCTGCGGTAGGGATTACGTCCATGATTGCACAATGGAATACCGGCGTGACGTTAGCCGTCGAACCGAATGTTAAACACCTGCCGTCCGTGTTGGCCGGGCAGGTGAAACTGGTCGATATTAGCAGTGCATTAAAAGAAGCCGATGTGCTGGTCATGTTGGTCGACCACCGTCAGTTTAAAGCGATTAATCCAGAAGATGTGAAACAACAGTGGGTGATTGATACCAAAGGAGTATGGCGTTGAAACGTATTTTAATTACAGGTGGTGCAGGGTTTATTGGTTCAGCGTTGGTCAGGTACATTCTGACAGAGACGCAGGACAGCGTCGTTATTGTCGATAAACTGACTTATGCAGGTAACCTGTCTTCTTTGGCTCCCGTTGCCGATAGCGAACGTTTCGCGTTCGAGCAGGTGGATATCTGCGATCGTGCTGAGCTGGACCGCGTTTTCAAGACCCACCAGCCCGCGCTGGTGATGCATTTAGCGGCAGAGAGCCACGTCGATCGCTCTATCGACGGCCCGGCGGCGTTTATCGAAACCAATATTGTCGGCACCTACACCATGCTGGAAGCGGCACGCCACTACTGGCAGAGCCTGGCTGATGCGGACAAGCGTGCGTTCCGTTTTCACCATATCTCTACTGATGAAGTGTTTGGCGATCTACACGGGACAGACGATCTGTTCACCGAGACGACGTCTTATGCGCCGAGCAGCCCTTATTCCGCATCGAAGGCATCCAGCGACCACCTCGTTCGCGCCTGGCTGCGTACCTACGGGTTCCCGACGATTATCACCAACTGCTCGAATAACTACGGCCCTTACCACTTCCCTGAGAAGCTGATTCCACTGGTGATCCTGAATGCGGTCGCGGGTAAACCGCTGCCGGTTTACGGTGACGGTGCGCAAATCCGCGACTGGCTGTTTGTCGAAGACCACGCTCGCGCATTGTACAAAGTGGTGACAGAAGGCGAAATCGGCGAAACGTACAACATCGGCGGCCATAACGAGCGCAAAAACATCGAAGTCGTGCAGACCATTTGTGCGCTGCTGGAAGAATTGGCGCCGAATAAACCCGCTGGTGTGGAACATTACCGCGATCTCATCACTTATGTGAAAGACCGCCCTGGTCACGACATGCGCTACGCGATCGATGCCGGGAAAATTGAACGTGAACTGGGCTGGCGTCCTGAAGAAACGTTTGAAACGGGCATGAGAAAAACCGTCAGTTGGTATCTGAATAACGAAAAATGGTGGCGCAGCGTGCAGGATGGTTCTTATGCCGGCGAACGTTTAGGGCTGAACGATTAAATCTGCGTCTGATGGCGGAAAAGGAAAAGAAGGAGCGAAATAATGACCCATCCGGTATCAGTAGGACAGGGAGAGATTCGCGCCACGGTTGAACCGCTGGGCTGGGAGAGTGAATTCTTCCAGATTGACAGCGGTAAGCTGAATTTTTCGCCGTCTGCGCCCGCGTTGGCGCCTGATGCGCTGAGCGCATTTACGCTGACGCAGGCCAAAATTGCGGCGGACAATCTGGTGTTGGCGGATGCGCTTGCCGATCTTGGTTTTCGATTGGTGGAAGGCGAAGTCGATCTCAGTTTGTCGCTGGAACGGCCTACCGTGGTTACGCCGCTACCGCGCTGGCGTGAAGCCGTGCCCGACGATATCCCGGCACTGAGGGACGCGGCATCTCGTGTTTTTGCGCTCAGCCGTTTTCGTTCTCCGTGGTACCAGCCGGAGGATAGCGGGCGTTTCTATGCGCAGTGGATTGAAAATGCCGTGCGCGGTACGTTCGACCACTGCTGTTTACTGGCGGAAGATGCCGCTGGCAATCCACAGGGATGGGTCACGCTACGCAGAGTGAATGAATCGGATGCTCGTATCGGACTACTGGGCGTTTGGCCTGGCGTTACGGTACGGGGCGTCGGTTCACAACTGATGGCGCTAGCGGAAACGTGGTGCCGACAACAAGGATTGATTCGTCTTCGCGTCGCGACGCAGGTTGGTAACGTGGCGGCGCTTCGTCTTTATCTTCGCCGTGGTGCCACGATTGAGAGCACGGCGTATTGGTTATACAGGTGATCACATGATTCCATTTAATGCGCCACCGGTTGTCGGTACGGAACTGGATTATATGCAGGCTGCCATGAGCAGCGGTAAGTTGTGCGGCGATGGTGGGTTTACCCGCCGTTGTCAGCAGTGGTTGGAACATTATTCCGGCAGTAAAAAAGTCCTGCTCACGCCGTCCTGCACGGCTTCGCTGGAGATGGCCGCTATCCTGCTGGATGTTAAGCCTGGTGATGAAGTGATCATGCCGAGCTATACCTTCGTTTCCACCGCTAACGCCTTTGTGCTGCGTGGTGCGAAAATCGTGTTTGTCGATATCCGCCCGGATACCATGAACATTGACGAGACGAAAATCGAAGCGGCCATTACGGAAAAGACGCGCATTATCGTGCCAGTTCACTACGCGGGCGTGGCCTGCGAGATGGACGCGATTATGGCGCTGGCGAAGAAATACGATTTATATGTCGTGGAAGATGCCGCGCAGGGCGTGATGTCCAGCTACAAAGGCCGCGTTTTGGGTTCCATTGGCCACATCGGCTGCTTCAGCTTTCATGAGACCAAGAACTACACCTCAGGCGGTGAGGGTGGTGCCACGCTGATTAATGACGCCAGACTGGTGGCGCGCGCGGAAATCATCCGTGAAAAAGGCACTAACCGTAGCCAGTTTTTCCGCGGACAGGTGGATAAATACACGTGGCGTGATATCGGTTCAAGCTACCTGATGGCGGATATTCAGGCTGCCTATCTCTGGGCACAGTTGGAAGCGGCACGGCCGATCAACGAGCGTCGTCTGAAACTGTGGCAGAACTACTATGCGGCATTCAAATCATTGGCCGACGCCGGGCGTATTACGCTGCCGACCGTGCCTGCCAATGGCATTCACAACGCGCACATGTTTTATATCAAACTGCGCGATCAGGACGACCGCAGTGCGTTTATCAATTACATGAAAGAAGCCGAAATCATGACGGTCTTTCATTATATCCCGCTGCACAGTTGCCCGGCTGGCCTGAACTTTGGTCATTTCTCCGGTGAAGATCGCTATACCACGCAGGAAAGCGAGCGGCTGGTGCGTTTACCGCTGTTCTATAACCTGTCAGACGTCAATCAGCGGACGGTCATCAATACCATTCTGAGCTTCTTCTCCTGATATGTCGTTGGCGAAAGCATCGATATGGACGGCTGGTTCCACGCTGATAAAAATCGGCGCGGGGCTGGTTGTCGTCAAACTGCTGGCGGTCACGTTTGGCCCCAGCGGTGTGGGAATGGCAGGGAATTTCCGCCAGTTGATTACGGTGCTGGGCGTGTTAGCCGGCGCAGGGATCTTCAACGGCGTCACTAAATACGTGGCGGAGTATCAGCAACAGCCGGAACGGCTGAGGCCGCTGCTCGGTACGTCAGTCACGCTGGTGCTGGGGTTCTCCACGCTGTTGGCGATACTCTTTCTGACCGCTGCCACGCCTATTGCCAATCTGCTATTTGGGCATGACGACTATCGCGATGTGGTGCGTGCGCTGGCGTTTATCCAAATGGGTATCGCCTACGCCAACCTGTTTCTGGCGATTCTCAAGGGCTATCGGGATGCGATAGGCAACGCGCTGGCGGTGATCGGCGGCAGCCTGATCGGGCTGGCGGCCTTTTGGCTCTGTCTGCAACTGGGCGGCTACGTTGGCGCTTTGGCAGGGCTGGCGCTGGTGCCCGCGTTGTTGGTGATTCCAGCGGGCATCATGTTGCTGCGACGTACGCCGCTGTCGCTGGCGTCGCTAAAACCGGCGTGGGATCGGGCGATTGCCGGGCAGTTGGGCAAGTTCACGCTGATGGCGTTGATGACTGCGGTGACGCTGCCCGTCGCGTATATCATGATGCGTAACTTGCTGGCAGCACATTACAGCTGGGATGAGGTGGGCATTTGGCAGGGCGTCAGCAGTATTTCCGATGCTTACCTGCAATTCATTACCGCCTCCTTTACCGTTTATCTGTTGCCGACCCTGTCGCGCCTGACGGATAAAGCCGCGTTATCGCAGGAAATTGTTCGTTCACTGAAATTTGTACTACCCGTCGTGGCGGGCGTCAGCTTTTGCGTGTGGCTGCTGCGAGATTTTGCCATCTGGCTGCTGTTCTCCAGCCAGTTTACGGCAATGAGAGATCTCTTCGTTTGGCAATTGGTAGGCGATGTAATGAAAGTGGGCGCTTACGTCTTTGGCTATCTGGTCATTGCGAAAGCGGCGCTGCGCTTTTATCTACTCACGGAAGTTAGCCAGTTCCTCCTGTTGACCGGTTTTTCCCATTGGCTAATTCCGCTGTATGGCGCACAAGGTGCGGCACAGGCCTATATGGCAACCTACCTGGTCTATTTTTTGCTTTGTTGTTGCGTATTCATTATTTACCGTAGGCGAGCATGACGACACTGATTCATGTATTGGGATCTGACATCCCGCATCATAACCAGACCGTTTTACGTTTTTTTAACGACGTACTGGCGACGGAACTCCCCGAACAGCAGATTCGGCACTTCATCGTGGCGTCCCGCGATGGCATTTCATCGGCTGATTTCCCCGCGTTGCGTATCGAAACCTGCGTGGATAAGAAAACGCTGGCCGAGGCCGTCATTGCCAGAGCGAAAGCGAACCGTAAGATGCACTTTTTCCTGCATGGGCAGTTTAACCCCACGCTGTGGCTGGTGCTGCTGAGCGGAAAAATCAAATCCGAGCAGGTTTACTGGCACGTGTGGGGAGCGGATTTGTATGAAGAAGCAAGCGGCCTGAAATATCGCCTGTTTTATTGGCTTCGGCGCATGGCGCAAAAGCGTGTTGGACACGTGTTTGCTACGCGTGGCGATCTGGCGTGGTATCAGCAGCGTTCGCCTCGCGTGCCGACGTCATTGCTGTACTTCCCAACGCGTATGCATCCAACGCTAACGGGCATACAGGTGGATAAACCGCTGGCAGGCCCGATGACGATTCTGGTCGGCAATTCTGGCGATCGCACGAATCGTCATCAGGAAGCGCTGCGGGCGATTCACAAACAGTTCGGGAAAAATGTGCGGGTGATTGTGCCAATGGGCTACCCCGCGAATAACGCATCCTACATCGCGCAGGTGGAAAAAGACGGTTTGGCGCTGTTCGGCGTAAAAAATTTCCAGCTGCTGAAAGACCAACTGGCGTTTGATGATTATCTCAACATGCTGCGCACCTGCGATTTGGGCTATTTTCTTTTCGACCGCCAGCAAGGTATCGGGACGCTATGTCTGTTGATTCAGTTTGGCGTGCCGTTCGTGATCAGTCGGCAAAATCCGTTCTGGCAGGATCTGACGGAACAGGAACTGCCCGTGCTGTTTTACGGTGACGAGCTGGATGAAGCGCTGGTGCGTGAGGCGCAGCGCCAACTGGCATCGGTCGATAAGCACCAAATCGCGTTCTTTAATCCCAATTATCTGCAGGGCTGGCGAGAGGCGCTGGCGTTGGCGACGGGAGAACCAACATGACGCTGGGGCAATTTGGTGGGCTGTTTGTCGTCTACCTGATGTCGGTCATCTTTATCCTGAGCCTGACCTGGATGGAGTTTCGGCGGGTGCGTTTTAATTTTAACGTGCTGTTTTCCCTGCTCTATTTATTGACGTTCTATTTTGGTTTTCCGTTTACCTGTGTGCTGGTGTTCCGGTTCGGCGTTGACGTCGTTCCGGTGCAGTTCCTGCTTCAGGCGATGCTGTCTGCGACGGCGTTCTATGCAATCTATTACGTCAGCTATAAGACGCGACTGCGCCAGAAAACCGCTGTGCCGCGTGCGCCACTTCTGACGGTGAATCGGGTTGAAGCCAATCTGACCTGGCTGTTGCTGGCGTTGATCGCGGTCGCCACCGTCGGTATTTTCTTTCTCAACAATGGCTTCTTGCTGTTTAAGCTGCGCTCTTACAGCCAGATCTTCTCCAGTGATGTGTCCGGCGTGGCGTTGAAACGCTTCTTCTACTTCTTCATTCCGGCGATGCTGGTGGTGTATTTCCTGCGTCAGACGCAGCGTGCGTGGCTGATGTTCCTCATCGGTACCGTTGCATTTGGGATGCTGACCTACGTGATTGTCGGCGGAACGCGTGCGAATCTGATCATCGCCTTCGCGCTGTTTCTGTTCATTGGCATTGTGCGCGGCTGGATTACGCTGTGGATGCTGGTTGCAGCAGGCGCATTCGGGGTTGTCGGGATGTTCTGGCTGGCGCTGAAGCGCTATGGGCTGGACGTCAGTGGTGATTACGCCTTTTATACCTTCCTCTATTTAACCCGTGATACCTTTTCGCCCTGGGAAAATCTGGCGCTGCTGTGGCAGAACTACGACAAGATTGAATTTCAGGGGTTGGCACCGATTGCCCGTGATTTCTATGTTTTCATTCCCTCCTGGCTATGGCCGGACCGTCCGAATCTGGTGTTGAACAGTGCGAACTATTTCACTTGGGAAGTGTTGAATAACCACTCCGGGCTGGCGATATCTCCCACGCTGCTAGGGTCACTGGTAGTGATGGGCGGCGTGCTGTTTATCCCGCTCGGCGCAATTGCAGTCGGGTTAGTGATCAAGTGGTTCGACTGGGTGTACGAGTTAGGGAAGAACGACAGCAATCGCTATAAGGCTGCTATTTTGCAGGCGTTCTGCTTTGGGGCGGTGTTCAATATTATTGTGCTGACGCGTGAAGGCGTCGATTCTTTTGTTTCACGCGTGGTTTTTTTCTGTCTGGTATTTGGCCTGTGCCTGCTGGTTGCCAAGCTGCTCTACTGGTTACTGGAAAGCGCTGGGCTCATCCGGCAGCGTCTGATGCGTATGCGTGCGACGCCGCTGGTGCCGACATCCAATACCGTACCGGATCCTGTGATAAAGGAGCAGTGATGACAGCGTTAAAAACCACAGAGACAATTCCTCTGTATACCATTCGGGATTTGCCCATTCACGGTTTCCGCAATATGGCGCAGTTCGTTGATTACCTGTTTGCAGGAGAACGGGTTGAAACGGGCACACTTGTTGCGATTAACGCTGAGAAAGTGCTTACGGCAGAGAAAGATGTGGCTCTGCGTACGCTGCTCGATCGTGCAGAGTATAAGTATGCGGACGGCATTAGCATTGTGCGCTCCATTCGGCGCAAATACCCGCAGGCTGACGTCACGCGGATTGCGGGCGCCGACCTGTGGGAAGCGCTAATGGAACGGGCAGGTAGAGAGGGAACGCCGGTTTTTCTGGTGGGCGGTAAACCTGATGTGCTGGCACAAACGGAAGTGAAGCTGCGCGCACAGTGGAACGTCAATATTGTCGGTAGTCAGGATGGCTATTTTGCGCCAGAGCAGCGCGATGCGTTGTTTGAGCGTATTCGTGCCAGCGGTGCGCAGATTGTTACCGTCGCGATGGGGTCGCCGCGACAGGAAATTCTGATGCGCGATTGTCGTCACCACTATCCTGACGCCTTGTATATGGGTGTGGGGGGAACGTATGACGTCTTTACCGGGCATGTGAAGCGCGCTCCGCTGGTGTGGCAAAACTTAGGGTTGGAGTGGCTGTATCGCTTGCTGTCCCAGCCGAGTCGTATTTTTCGGCAGTTTAAGCTGTTGAAGTATGTTGCTTATTACTACAGCGGTCGCCTGTAGCCTCCTGAATTGGCGCGTTGAACGCGCCAACCTTTCTCTGCAATATATCGCTCTGTTTTTTTATTCCTATTCGATTTTAATTGTCTGTTTGCCAGCCAATCGGAAATACAGAATTCTATCTTTGGCGTATTCGTCATCCCTGATGTGTTATTCACACTCACATTACGGTATTTTCATGGCCGCTGATTTGAGGCAAGGGCACATTCTTTCTACTCGATCGCATTTCTGAATAAGAACAATAACCGGCAGCAGTCGGGATAAGCACAACATAAAGACAGAGGATATATGGCAGAAGATGTAAAGCAGGAAAAACTCCATCGGGGGTTAGAAGCCCGACATATTGAGTTGATTGCGCTGGGTGGCACGATCGGCGTCGGGCTATTTATGGGCGCGGCCAGCGCGTTGAAATGGGCTGGGCCATCAGTATTGCTGGCTTATATTGTCGCAGGGATCTTCGTTTTCTTCATCATGCGCTCAATGGGCGAAATGCTGTATCTGGAGCCGGTCGCGGGATCGTTTGCCGTCTACGCGCATAAATACATGAATCCCTTTTTCGGTTATCTCACCGCATGGGGTTATTGGTTTATGTGGATGGCGGTTGGGATTTCGGAAATTACCGCCATTGGCGTCTATGTGCAGTACTGGTTCCCCGATTTGCCGCAATGGATACCGGCTATTGCCGCAGTTGCGCTGGTGGCGGGTGCAAACCTTGCGGCAGTCAGGCTGTATGGCGAAATCGAATTCTGGTTCGCAATGATAAAAATCACCACCATCGTTGTGATGATTGTCGTCGGCGTCGGCATTATTTTCTTCGGCTTTGGTAACCACGGTCAGGCAACCGGATTCAGCAATCTGACCGAACACGGCGGTTTTCTGGCGGGCGGCTGGAAAGGTCTGCTGTTCGCACTCTGTCTGGTGGTGGCGTCTTATCAGGGCGTGGAGTTGGTAGGCATTACGGCGGGCGAGGCGAAAAACCCGCAGGTAACGCTGAAGCGAGCAATCAACAACATTCTGTGGCGCATCCTGATTTTCTATGTGGGCGCGATCTTTGTTATCGTCACGATTTTCCCCTGGAATGAAATCGGCACGTCTGGCAGCCCGTTTGTGCTGACGTTTGCGAAAATTGGTATTACGGCGGCGGCAGGCATCATCAACTTTGTGGTACTGACGGCTGCGCTGTCCGGCTGTAACAGCGGCATGTATAGCTGTGGACGTATGCTGTATTCGTTGGCCAACAATCGCCAGCTTCCTGCCTGGTTAGGTAAAGTAACGGCCAGCGGCGTACCGGCTGCGGGCGTCATGATTTCGATTCTGTGCCTGATGGCCGGGTCGGTGCTGAATTACATTATCCCTAACCCGGAAAAAGTGTTTGTTTATGTCTATAGCGCGAGCGTACTGCCGGGCATGGTGCCGTGGTTTGTGGTGTTGATTAGCCAACTGCGTTTTCGTGAACAGCATCGTGCCGCGCTGGCCGCCCATCCGTTTAAATCGATATTGTTCCCGTGGGTAAACTACCTGACGATGGCATTTTTGCTGTGTGTGCTGGTGGGAATGTACATCAATATCGATACGCGGATGTCTTTACTGGTCGGTGTCGCGTTTTTAGCCGTGGTCAGCCTATGTTATTTCGCTCTGGGACTGGGTAAAAAAACGTCGCTGGCAGAGGGTAAATCGTAGTGTTTTGGGGCGGGAAGGGCGTAACTGTATGTTATTTAGCTTGGAATGGACAAATCATAATCAAACGCATCATTTCGATAAAAAAGCACTAGACAGTCAGTCGCTAAGCCCGTAATATCCCGCCCCGCAACGGCGCTAAGCGCCCGTAGCTCAGCTGGATAGAGCGCTGCCCTCCGGAGGCAGAGGTCTCAGGTTCGAATCCTGTCGGGCGCACCATTATATTTTTATGAAGTATGTTGTGTGCAAGAGCTGCGGTGGTACACTTTTCTTCGCAAAGAAAGTATCCCGTAAAAAGGAAGTACCGCGTAATAAGTAGTTGATGTAAAGTGTGGTGATGGTGGCTATAGCTCAGTTGGTAGAGCCCTGGATTGTGATTCCAGTTGTCGTGGGTTCGAGTCCCATTAGCCACCCCAGATTTTGCAGCTATAGTAGTTGATTGACAGTTTGTGAGTTATGCGAAGGTGGCGGAATTGGTAGACGCGCTAGCTTCAGGTGTTAGTGTTCTTACGGACGTGAGGGTTCAAGTCCCTCTCTTCGCACCACACAAACGAGAACATCAGTGATGTTCAAAAAAGCAGTACATTCGGCGAGTAGCGCAGCTTGGTAGCGCAACTGGTTTGGGACCAGTGGGTCGGAGGTTCGAATCCTCTCTCGCCGACCAATTACAAAAAAAAGCACATCGAAAGATGTGCTTTTTTTTTCGTCTGCGATTTGTCTTCTTGCGAAAATCTTGTCGGATTCGTTAACCCGACAAGACGTTGTTGTTCCCTGCGATATCGTGCGTTACAGCGCGTAATGCACAGGTGCCAATGCGCTGCTATCGATACTTTTTCGCATTGATTTCAAAGCGGTATCGAAAGGGCATAGCATGCCTTTTTCCGTCTGCTGGCAGCCCTGAGAGGTCAATTCTTCTCTCAGTAGCGTTTGCTGGCCGCTCAGTGGCGTCAGAGAACGGATCTGATCCAGCGATTGTGCTTGGAAATAGATACGCAAAAAGCGCTGCTGAGTGGTGGTGTCACGCCAGCGTTCGAATACCAGACTACCCGCGGGTGGAATGTTATCGGCGGTATCGTCGGGTAATTGCCAATGAAACTGCAACATCGTGCGTAGGTAGGCGATGTTGGTGTCATGGGCGACATACAGCAAGTAAGGGGCTGCTGGCGGCTCCCCTTGTGCGGTGTCTTGCTCTTCCTGCGTCCCTTGTGCCAGAGCCTGTGCGATTTGCTGCATGAATAGCGAACCTCCGCGCTGTGCGATATAGGGAACGTCATTGGTGAAATCGTATTTAGCCGTCATCGGGGCCATTAGTGGAGTGAGATCCTGCACGTTGCGGACGTGACCAAACGCGACCTGCGCCTGTGGCAGATTCTCGCTGTACTCCAGCAGGAAAACCTCGCTCATATTTGCCAGCGTATTCAGACCGCTGATAGAAATCGAACCGTCTTTATCCTGTTTTATCGCCCACGGTTTATCAAACACCGGGCACGGATTATCCGCTTTGCATACGATCTGCTTCAACTGTTCGACGCTGGGCTGAAGCTGCTGGTAGGCGATATTGAGATCGCCTCCCATCGCTTTCAGTACCTCGGCCTTGGCCCGTTCGGGGTCAAGCGTGCCAATCCCCATTTTATCCCCGTGGAACAGTGGGTCCTGTTTTTCATCCTCAACGGCATGTGTCGCAACGCCACAGCCGGGAAACATGCCATCCACGTAGGCCTGTGCGGTTGCACGGGTGCGTTGTAACGGGCTGGCGAGCACATAAATCTGCTGTTCTGTGGGACAACCTGAAGCGAACAGGTGCTGTTGGCGATAATACTCGCCCTCATCGCGCCCTTTTAGCACGGTGGCAGCATAGCCGTGTCCGGTTAATTCACCGTCGCGCGTGACCCACTGCGGCCACTCTCGTGCCGTGCCGGACTCCAGCGTCGTCGTGTTGGATTCTGTTGGAGGGCGTACGCCATGACGGCTGACTTCAACCACCTTTTCCAACTGGTAGCGATCCTGAGCCTGGGCCTGAGTAGAGAATGCTGAAACAATGATCATGGTAATCAATAAGGTACGGGGCATACGCGATGTCGTGTGGGAAAGCATGATAATCCTTCGTCAGCGGTCATTCGGATAAGGAATTTCATTGTAGGAAGCGGAAGGTGACAAATGGGCTTTTTCGCTCGGCAGAGAGTGTTAGCGAACATTTCTACATGCATAGTTTGCAATCAAACTTTTTGATCTAAGATAGATCCCAAAGGTATAAAGCGCATAATTTCCGCATGTTATATTTTTAAAAATTAAAAAGACGACATAAATCCCGCCTGATAAATCCAACACTAACGAGTTAATTATGGCATCACATCTTATTGATTTTCTTCTTATAGGGAATAATTTTGGCACGCCTGAAATGCGCGGCGTCTGGTCCGAGCATAATCGCCTGACTAAACAGGTCGAAGTCGAAGTTGCCCTGGCGCTTGCCGAGGGTGAACTGGGTGTCATTCCGCTGGATGCGGCAAAAACCATTGCAGAAAACGCTGATGCAAGCGCGCTTAACGTTGAAGAGATTGCAAAAGATGCGGCACGCATGAAGCACTCTCTGATGCCGACGATTGCCGCGATTCAGAAACAGTGCGGCGCTGCGGGTGAGTTTATTCACTACGGTGTTACCACACAGGACATCGTTGATACCGCGACAGTGTTACAGCTGAAACAATCTTTTGATATTGTTGTAAGAGATACACAACTGCTGGCCGTTGAGCTGAAGCGTCTGGCGAAGAAATATCAACACACGCTGATGGCGGGCCGTACCCACGGTATGCAGGCGCTGCCCACCACGTTTGGCTTCAAACTGGCCGTCTGGTTGGATGAATTTATCCGTCACCTCGAGCGTCTGAGTGAAATCAAGGAACGTGTTCTCGTCGGCAACATCAACGGTGCCATCTGCACCTATGCTTCTTTTGGCGAACAAGGGCCGGAAATCGAGCGTCTGACGTTGGATAAACTGGGGCTGAATACGCCGAATATCGGTTGGCAGTCTGCCCGCGATCGCTTCTCCGAATACGCCTCAGTCGCGGTGCTGATCAGCGGTACGCTGGGTAAAATCGGCAACGAACTGTACAACCTGATGCGCACCGAGATTAACGAAATTGAAGAGCCGTTCTCCGAAGGGAAAATCGGTTCAACCACCATGCCGCATAAACGTAACCCTGCCGCATTGGAAGGGCTGGCGAGCCTGACTGCACCGCTGTTCAAGAGCGCCGCGCTGATTCATGAATCCATGAAAGTTGAGCACGAGCGTGATGCGATGAGCTGGCGTGCGGAGTGGATTGCGTTGCCGGAAATCAATATCTATCTGTCTGCTCAGCTTCAGAACGCGCTTGGCATCCTGCGTGGGATGTCCGTCAACGAGAAGCAAATGCTGGCGAACCTCGATCTGCAAAATGGCCTGCTTTTGTCCGAGAAAGTCATGTTCGAGATTGGTAAACGCCTTGGTAAGCAAACTGCTCACCATCTGGTTTACGAATGCTCAATGCAGGCATTCGAGCAAAATCAGTCCTTTAAATCGGTGCTGCTGGCTCATCCGGTGCTTTCTGAGCAGGTGACCGCCGCCGATCTGGACGAATGGCTGAATCCGGCTAACTACGTTGGCAGTGCGCCGCAGAAGGTTGATGACGTGATTCGTTATGCGGATAACTCCGGCCTGCTGCCAGCATAAGGTGACATCATGAGTATCGTATTTCGTCAGGCTACGCTTGCGGATGATGAGACTTTTCTGGCGCTGGCGCTGGCGGCGTTTGAGCCGATTCGCCAGTTGGGCATCAATTTTTCCGCCGCCCATGCGGACATCGACATGGTGCGCACGCATATTGCCTCACACGGCGTTTATGTAATGGAAAAAGAGGGGGAGATGGTGTCGTCATTCACCATCCGCTATCCGTGGGGGCCGGAGCCAGGCCCGTTCGGTTTGCCCCATTTGGGCTGGTTTGCAACACACCCTGGCTATAAAAAGCAGGGGCTGGGTAAGCAAATGATGGGCTGGCTGGAAGAAGAAATTCTGATTAACCAGCTCAAAGCGCCTGCGGTGTCGCTTGGCACTGCGCAAAACCACCCGTGGCTGATTGAGATGTACAGAAATTATGGTTTCAAGGAAGTCGGGCAGACGAATCTGGGAAAAGGACACCTGACAATCTGGATGGAAAAAATCCTTGATAACCAATTGTATGACCAGTGGAAAGATAAAAACTCAAAAAGAGAGGCAGTAAAATGATGAAAAAAGTAACGTTGTCTGTTCTGGCGCTGACGACCGCCTTTCTTGTAGCCGGCTGTGATTCTGGGAAAAGCAGCGCCGAGCAGGAAAAAGTACTGAAAGTGGGTTCAACTGGCCAAAGTTATCCAAGTGGCTTCAAGCAAGATAACAAGCTGGTTGGGTTTGACGTTGAAGTGACGGAAGCCATTGCGAAAGATCTGAACTACAAAGTCGAGTGGGTCACCGCCGATTTCAGCGGCCTGATGGGGCAACTGGAAGCGAAAAAACTGGATACTGTGGCAAACGTGGTCGCAATTACTCCTGCGCGTCAGGAAAAATACAATTTTGCCCAGCCGTACAGCTTCTACGGCAGCCAGATTGTGACGCACAAAGACAACGCGGACATTAATACGCTGGCCGACCTGAAAGGGAAGACCGTTGCCGGGGTTCTGGGTTCCAACCACGTCAACAACCTGAAAAAAGCGTTTGCCGACGGCAGCGTAAATATTCGTACCTATGAAACGCGCGATGGTGCGATGAACGACGCGCTGTCTAAGCGTGTTGAAGGCTATGTGAATTCACGTCCGATCCTGCTGGCGGAAATCAATAAGCGTAATCTGCCGTTCAAGCTGGTTGGTGAGCCGCTGGTGATTGAAGAAGTGAGCTTCCCGTTCCATAAGGACGAAAAAGGCGACGCGCTGCGTAAGCAGTTCGACGCCGAATTAACAAAAATGCGTGAAGATGGACGCCTGAAAGCGATCTCCGAAAAATATTTTGGCGAAGATATCACGGTATCACCGGCTAAATAACCTCGCGTTGTCATCTCGGCGGTGTCGTCATATCGCGTGATGATTCGTTATGCCGCCAGATGATTCGTTATATAGCCTAGTCATAACCCTGTTCCACCGGCGCAATATGGCCGGTGGAAGCATTAATGGTATTACTCATGAATATCGATCTTGCCTACCTGTTAAAGGTCTTTCCCCAGGTATTAATGTATTTGCCGACCACGCTATTCCTTGCCGTGGTTTCGATGTTTTTTGCTATGGTTCTCGGCCTTATCCTGGCGTTAGTCCGTGAAAGCAAGATCGTCGTGGTAGTAAAAATCGTCGAACTGTATATCTCGTTGTTCCGCGGCATTCCGTCGTTGGTTCAACTGTTTATCATCTACTTTGGCCTGCCGCAGCTGTTCCCCGGCTTATCCAATCTGGATGCCATGACGGCGGCGATTATCGGCTTTAGCCTGAAAACGTCCGCCTATATGGCAGAAATCTTCCGTGCGGGCCTGTCCTCGGTGGATTTCGGCCAGACGGAAGCGGGCCTGTCCATTGGTATGAGCAAAGCGCAGGTCTATCGCCGCATCGTGTTGCCTCAGGCCATGTTGAATGCGCTGCCTGCGACGGGAAATACCTTTATTTCCCTGATTAAAGATACCTCTGTGGCCTTTGCGCTGGGTGTCTCCGAACTGTTCGCGGAAGGCAAGATGATTGCCGCCGAATCTCTGCGTTTCTTTGAGACCTTCCTGGTTGTGGGTCTGATTTACTGGTTGGTGATCATTGTTTATTCCTGGCTGCAAAAACAGCTGGAGAAGAAACTGAATCACTCGCTACAGCGATAAGGGGCTGACATGATCAGTGTAAAGAATCTTTCTAAACGCTTTGGCGATCAGGTGGTGTTGGACAACATTAGTCTGAATATCGCGAAGGGCGAAGTCGTGGCGATTATCGGCCCATCTGGTTCGGGTAAATCCACGCTGCTGCGCTGTCTAAACCTGTTGGAAACGCCGGAGTCGGGCACGATTGAAATTGGCGACCAAACGCTGGATACGCGTCGTTATTCCTCTAAAGAAGCCTATGCGCTGCGCCGCCAGACGGCGATGGTGTTCCAGAGTTACAACCTGTTTAAGAACAAGACGGCGCTGGAGAACGTGACGGAAGCGCTGATTGTCGTGAAAAAAATGCCGAAGAAGCAGGCGGATGAAATCGGTCTGGCGCTGCTGGAGCAGGTTGGTCTGCTGCCGCAGGCGGCACAGTATCCGGTGACGCTATCCGGCGGGCAGCAGCAGCGCGTGAGTATTGCACGTGCGCTGGCGGTCGATCCGAAGGCAATTTTGTTCGATGAGCCGACTTCGGCGTTGGACCCGGAAAGGGTACACGAAGTGCTTCAGGTGATTCAGAAGCTGGCGAAAAACGACACCACGATGGTGATCGTGACCCACGAAATGCAGTTTGCGAAAGAAGTGGCTGACCGCGTGATCTTCATGGCGGACGGTCACATTGTTGAAGAAGGCCCGGCGGAGCAGGTGATTAGCTTCTCGGACAACCCGCAAACCCAGCGTTTCCTGCGTCAGTTGACCAAGTTGCCTGAGCCGCTTGAGTACGATATTTAACGCACACGTAGACACACCTGCACGCCTGAACAAGGCCGCCCTGCCAGACAGGGCACGATAATGTGGAGCAAGTATTAATGAGAACAGCACCTCAGCACGAGCCTCTGGCTCAGTTTATTCAGGCGTTTCGCCACGATTTACACCGTAACCCTGAGCTGTCGAATCAGGAGTTCGAGACCACGAAGAAGATTCGTGCGGTATTGGAAAAAGAGGGGATTCGCGTCCTCGATCTGCCGCTGAAAACCGGTCTGGTTGCCGAAGTGGGGGGCCTTCAGGATGGCCCGTTGGTCGTGGTGCGTTCGGACATTGACGCCCTGCCGATTGAAGAAGAGTCTGGCGTAGAATTTACGTCGCTCAATAAAGGGGTGATGCACGCCTGTGGTCATGATTTTCACTCTTCCGCTGCGCTGGGCGCGGCGATTCTGCTGAAAAAAATCGAGCCGGAGCTGAAAGGTACGGTGCGTATTTTATTCCAGGCGGCTGAAGAAACCGGGCTGGGCGCGCCAGAAGTTATTGCGGTTGGTGCGTTGGACAATGCGGTAGCGATTTTCGGTATCCACAACGATCCAACGCTGCCTGTTGGCGTCATCGGCGGGAAAGACGGCGCGTTGACGGCGGGCGTTGACCGTTTTGAGATCAAGATTGCGGCGAAAGGCTGCCATGCGGCGAAACCGCATGAAGGCAACGATCCGATTATCATTCTGGGCCAGTTGATTTCTGCTGTACAGACCATCATCAGCCGCACGGTGTCGTCTGACAACAACGCGGTAGTGTCGATTACTCAGGTTCATAGCGGCAGCACCTGGAACGTTATCCCGGATACCGCCTACGTTGAAGGTACGGTCAGAACGTTCAACCAGGACGCGCGTGATTTGATTGAACAGCGTTTCCGTCAGATCGTTTCAGGTATCGCCAGCACCTTTGGCGCAGAAATTGAGTTCCTGTGGCACGCAGGGCCACCATCGGTGATCAACACGCCAGAGTGGGTTGAGTTTGCGCTGAATGTGGCAAGTGACGAAGGGTTTGAAGCACGCCGCGTGGAAGCCAGCCCGATTGGTGAAGATTTCGCATTCTATCAGCAGAAACTGCCGGGTACGTTCATGATGGTCGGCTCCGGCGGACCGTATGCGCTGCACCACCCGAAATTCCGCGTTGACGATCGCGCCCTGTTCCCGACCGCGCACTATCTGTATCAGATGGCGAAGCAGAGTCTGGAACAGCTTTCCTCTCGCTAAGCCCTGTTAAAGCATGTTATCCGCGTCGGTTTTCCGGCGCGGATATTTTCTGTCTTAATGACTTAAAATCTGATCCAGGAACTGGCGCGTTCTCGGATGTGAAGGCGTGTTGAAGAAGTCTTGCGGTGGAGCGGATTCAACGATGCTGCCGTCAGCCATCAGAATTACCTTGTCTGCCACCGTTTTGGCAAAGCCCATCTCATGGGTAACGACGATCATCGTCATACCGGATTCTGCCAAATCGAGCATCACATCCAGCACCTCTTTAATCATCTCTGGATCCAATGCCGAAGTGGGCTCGTCAAACAGCATGATTTCCGGCTGCATGCACAGCGCCCGGGCAATGGCCACACGCTGCTGCTGGCCGCCAGAGAGCTGTAGCGGGAACTTATGCGCCTGATTGGCGATATGTACCTTTTCCAGATAGTGCATCGCTAAATCGATGGCCTCCTGCTTTTTACGCTGCTTGACCAGCGTCGGGCCAATCGTCAGGTTATCCAGCACGCTCAGGTGGGGAAACAAGTTGAACTGCTGGAACAGCATACCGATGCCGGAGCGTACGCGGTTGATGTTCTTGATGTTGTCATTGACCTCAATGCCATTTACGCGGATGTGCCCATCGTGGTGCTCTTCCAGTCGGTTAATACAGCGGATGAGCGTGGATTTGCCGGAGCCGGAAGGGCCGCAAATCACCACACGCTCACCTTTCTGCACGTTCAGCGTCACGTTATTCAGTGCCTGAAACGCGCCGTACCATTTGCTGACGGCGTCGATCTCAATGATGACGTTGCTGTCTGCCATTACATGGTTTGTCATTGACGTGTCTGTAACTAAAGTC
This sequence comes from Pectobacterium sp. 1950-15, assembly GCF_037136835.1. Classification (NCBI taxonomy): domain Bacteria; kingdom Pseudomonadati; phylum Pseudomonadota; class Gammaproteobacteria; order Enterobacterales; family Pectobacteriaceae; genus Pectobacterium; species Pectobacterium sp. 1950-15. The sequence continues at coordinate 55,634 of NZ_JBBBQR010000008.1, forward strand.
TCTGTAACTACAGTCTTTGTAACTACAGTCTTTGTAACTACAGTGTCTGCGGCTAAGTTCATGATAACCAGGCTCCTGTCGGTGTTTTCATCAACGGCTATCGCTTAACCGTGATACGTTTCTGGGTTACGGCTGGCATCGATGCGCTTTTCTACCCACAGCGCGTAGCGTGAGAGCAAGAAGCCAAATAGCAGATAGATAGCCGAGATGAAAATATAGGTTTCAATGTAATAGCGCCGCCATAGCGGGTCTTGCATCACTGAACTGGTGGCGGTGAGGATATCGAACAGCCCGATAATGATGACGAACGAGGTGTTCTTCATAGCGGCGATAACATGGTTGGTCATGGCAGGCAGGCAGATACGCAGCGCCTGCGGCAGGACGATTTTGGTCGTCGTGTGCCAATAACCGAGATTGAGCGCCATCGCCGCTTCGTATTGCCCGCGTGGTACGGACTGCAAACCGCCGCGAATCACCTCAGCCTGATAGCAGGCGAAAAACAGCGCGATACCAATGATGATGCGCAGCAGCTTGTTGATTTCCATACCGGCGGGCAGGAACAGCGGGAATACGTTAACGGCGACGAACAGGATCGTGATGAGCGGTACGCCGCGCAAACCTTCGATAAAAATAACCGACAGACCGCGTAGAAAAGGCAGCGGTGAGCGACGCCCCAGCGCCAGCAGAACTGAAACCGGCATACCGATGACGACGGTGCCGCTAAACAGCAGAATCGTCAGCGGCAGACCGCCCCATTCACTGGAAGGCACGTAAGATAAGCCAAACACGCCGCCGGACATCAGGATGGCGATGCTGACTACCGCGACGAGCCACAGCGGTAAGAGGATACGCGAGTGCCAGAAGCGCGGCATCAGCGACAGGCCAAGTGCCAAAAACCAGATTCCCATCGCCAGCACCAGCCGCCAGTGTTCATCGTAAGGATAAAGACCAAACAGAATAGGGCGATGTTTTTCCACGATCACCGCCCAGCACGCACCTGCGGCGGCACGACAGATGTCCGGGTCAGCGGTGTACCACACGGCATCGAGAATGCCCCAGTGCAGCAGTTTATTGCCGACGTTCCACATTAGCACTGCCAGTAACAGTGTAAGCACCGTTTGAGGCACGCTGCTGAATAGATGGCGGCGCAGCCACAGCAGCGGCGTACGCAGTTGGCTGGGAACGGCGGAGAGTGACAGGGCCGGAAATAACATACGGTGCTCCTCAGCGCTCTTTGATAGCGACGACGCGGTTAAATAGGTTCATCAGCAGCGATGTCACGATGCTGACCGTCAGGTAAACCACCATCATGATGGCTATCACTTCGAGCGCCTGGCCGGTCTGGTTCATCAGCGTATTGCTGATGTTTGCCAGTTCCGGGTAACCGACCACGACCGCGATCGAGCTGTTTTTTGATAGGCTGACATACTGGCTGGTCAGCGGTGGAACGATAACGCGCATGGCCTGTGGGATAATGATGTGGCGCATCATGTGCCACGGCGAAAAAGACAGCGCGCGTGCCGCTTCCAACTGGCCTTTGGGGATAGACTGAATCCCCGCCCGCACGATTTCTGCGATAAACGCGGAGGAATAGAGCGCAATGCCGAGCAGCAGCGCTGTAAATTCAGGGCTGACGGTAAAGCCGCCGCGAAAGTTAAAGCCGCGCAAGATCGGGCGATCGAGCTCTGCCGGTGCGCCGGAAAGCCACCAGACCAGCAGCGGTAGCCCGATAAGGGTTGCCAGCGTCAAACGACCTGTCGGCAGAGAGCGCCCGCGACTTTCCCGAACATAGCGCGCTACGCGGGTCAGGATCAGGCTAATCAGTACGGCGGCGAGCAGGGCGACTCCCGCCCACAGCCAGCCGTGGTGTGCGGCGGGAACGGCAAAAGACAGCCCGCGATTGGTCAGGAATCCCAGATTACCCAGTTCGATAGCATCCCGCGGTGAGGGCAAATTGCGGATCACCACTGACCAGAAAATCACCTGCAAGATCACCGGAATATTGCGCATCATCTCGATGTATCCTCCCGCGAGCCGCGCCAGCAACCAGTTGCGAGAGACGCGGGCGATGCCAACGGAGAAGCCCAGCAGCGTGGCGAGCACGATGCCGCACAGCGTGATGTACAGGGTATTCAGTAACCCGACGCCCAGTGCGCGCAGGTAACTGTCGCGTGGGGTAAAGGCGATGAGCTTTTCACCGATCTCAAACTGCGCGGTGTGGTCAAGAAAGCCAAATCCTGTTGCGATATTTTGCGAGCGCAGGTTTTCGACCACGTTGGCATACAGCCAGTAGCTGAAAGCGACAATCAGGAGGCCGAGCAGGCACTGATAAATCCAGGCGCGCAGCGACTTGCTGTCAAACGCATTCAACAGACGGCGCGCATAAGATGGCGTTCCCAGCCACGACGGTGCAGAGGCTGACGGCAGCGTTGGGTGTGGTGATTTCATTACCGGCGGTCTTTTCTTCTGATCATTACCGATTGCAGCGCGCTATCCGAGGGGATCTGTGCGTGAATACGGTGGTATGGCGTCAGCCCGGATATTCTCGGGGGTGACGCCGATGATTGGGTGAATTAACGAATGGGCAGACCGTAGAGCAAACCGCCTTTCGTCCAGAGATTATTCAGGTCGCGCTCCAGCGGTGCCGGGGTATCTGGCCCGAAGTGGCGGTTATAAATATCGCCGTAATTCCCGACCTGCTTAATCACGCTGTAAGCCCACTGGTTATTCAATCCCAGTTTCTGACCATAATCGCCAGTGACCCCAAGCAGCGCCTGTATATCCGGGTCTGTCGACTTAAGCTTGCTATCCACGTTCTGTTGACCGATTTCCATCTCTTCCGCGTTGAACGTAGCGTAAACCACCCATTTCACAATGTCGTACCACTGGTCGTCACCCTGACGAACCGCCATCGCCAGCGGCTCTTTTGAGTAAATCCCCGGCAGAATCACATGGTCGGACGGCTTTTCCGCATCAAAGGTGCGCACGCCGGGCAGGGCGACTTTATCGCGGGCAATGACGTCGCAGCGTCCAGACAGGTAGGCCGCGACATACTCTTTATTGTTCTCGATAACCACCGGGGTGTAATGCAGGTTGCGTGAGGCAAAAATCTGCGCGACGTTACGTTCGGTGCTGCTGCCCGGAGTGATGCAGACGGTCGCGCCGTCGAGATCTTCCACCTTCTTCACATTGGCGCTGGTGCGCACCATGAAGCCCGTACCGGTATAGAAGGTCGGCGGCGCGAAGTTCAGCCCCAGCGACGTATCGCGAGACAAATCAGCGGTGATATTGCGTGACAGCACGTCCACTTCACCAGACTGAATCGCGGGGAAGCGCTGGGCGGTAGAAAGGGCGGCAAAGCGTACTTTGCTCGCATCACCAAACACAGCAGCAGCTAACGCGCGGCAATAATCGACGTCCAGCCCGGTCCACTGTCCTTTGCTATCAATCGCGGAAAAGCCGTGGCGTGCTGGGTGCACGCCGCACACCAGTTCACCGCGTGCTTTGATTTTTTTGAGCGTTTCGCCATTTCCTGTATCAGCGGCATTAGCGTGTGCGACGGGCAGCAGAAGCCCCCCTAAAGTCAGCGCTGTGGCGGTCGTCAACGAGAGTAGTTTTCTCAGCATAAGTATCCTCAGAATGATCGGTGTTGTTTTAATTTGTTGTAATTAATGGTTTTTATTATGGTGCGTTCTTTTGTATACAAATGTTCTCAATGTTGCATCTAAATGGCAAATAGCATATTTCTCTATCTAAATCTGAATATTGGATATAGCCATTTCGGGCACGACCAGAAAGATAAAAAAGAGAGGTGTGCCTCGCACGGTAAGCAAGGCACAGAGGGATGATTTAGCGGGCGAGCAAGCTTTGTACGCCTTGCCACATGAGCTGGGCGCTGAGCACTAACATGGTGAGGCGAAACGTGGTGCGGAAGAGTTTTTCGGGCAGATTATCCAGCAGGCGTGTGCCCAGCCAGGTGCCTAATACGCCGCTGACAATCATCGCAGCCAGCATCGGTAGCCAATCGTGATAGGCAAACCCCATCATCCCAAATGCCAGTATCTTCAGGCCGTGTTGTAACACCATGCAGAGCGCATGCGTGGCGATAAGCGGCTGTTTGGTGACCCCTTGAGAGCTGATAAGCCCGGCGACCATTGGACCCGTTGCGCCGACAATCATGGTGCCGAGGCTGGTGAGCGCACCGCCGAGAATGAAGAACAATCGATTAACTGGTTTTGGCGCGGTGCGTTTACGGAAAACTGACCACAGAATGAAACTGGCCAGCGCAATTTTTGCCACGCTGTCTGGGATCCAAACGACGACGGGCGCGCCCAGTGCGATGCCGATGACGCTGCCGATAAAAAACCACAGCGCCAATGGCCAGACGATATACAAACGCTGAATCAGGCTGCGGCTCAGGTTGGAGCCTAGCTGGACGATGCCGTGTACCGGCAGCAGGCTGCTGACTGGCATCCCGAGGCCCATGATCGCAAGCAATGTGACGCCACCGCCTAGCCCCAGCGCAGCCGTTAACGCCGACGTCAAAAAACTGCAAAAAATCAGGATACCGGCAAAGAGCGGAGAAATGTCGGGTGGAACAAGATGTAGCATGGTGAAACCCATCGCGTGGTCGAGCAAATGATAATGCCTGATGCGTTCAATTCGTATCAAGCACCCGTTCCGCCGTTAACGATAATCGTCATGCAGCAGGCGTTGATACAGCGCCAGCGCCTCAGGGCGTGGCAAAGCCTGACTGGCGCAGTCGATGAATTTCTCCGCAATCAGATTATCCGGCAGCGGGTTCTTTGCGCTGGAGCCACGCGCGCCTGCCACGCGGCGATGATAGGTGTGGCCGTCACGAGTGATTAGCGTAACGTGCGCCGTGTGTGTGGTGGGTTCGTCATGACAGATGAGCTCAACGCGTGCCATCAGCGATTGTGTGGTGGGGTCGTGCAGCGCCGCTTCGTCAATAAAATCGTCCAGCGTCAGCTTTCCCTGCACCCAGGCACGGGCAATACAGTAGTGCAGGCTGAATTTCCCCGCCAGCGGCGTATCCGGCGTCGGGATGTTGATGTGCGGGAAGCGAATAGGGTGGATGGCAATCTGAATGCGTTCCAGCGATTCTGGGGACAGCCCGGTTTCCTCGCGTAGTGTCAGCAGGCCGTCCAGCGGTGCCAGAATGGCGTAGCAGCAGGGGAAATATTTAAAATTATTCCCTTTTACGGGGTCCAGAATATGAGACGGTGCGGACCAAGGTTCGGTTAACGGCGTGGTGTCGACGTTTTCGGCGGCGCGGTTGTAGACGTTGAAATACCCGTGGTGATGTTCAAATGCGCTATCCCCTGCGCTGTATCCCTGACGCGCCAATAATACCGCCATGACGGCGCTGCGATTGGCGTGGCCGACTGCCAGTGATTTCGTTTGACTGCCGAAGTTGGATTTGATGCCGGAGGCGAGTGACGCCGTGATTGCAAAGGCGGTCGCCGTTTCTTCTTCACTAAGCTTCAGCAGCACCGCGCAGGCTGCCACGCCCGCGAAAATGCCGACGGATGTTGTGGGGTGCCAGCCGTTGCGATATTGAAAAGGGCTGACGGCTTTGCCCATGCGTACCGCGGTTTCATAACCACACAAATAGGCATGCAAGATTGCTTCTCCGCTCGCTTCCTGCTCGTCTGCCAATGCCAGCAGGGCCGGAAGCACGGCGACAGAAATATGCCCGTGCAGCCAGGAGTTGGAGTCGTCAAAATCGAGCAAATGTGCGGATGTGCCGTTTAATAACGCCGCATCCAGCGCGTTAAGTTTGAGAGCGGTACCGAAAATACGGCTCTTTCCCGCGGCGGCGGAGGGCACTATTACCGCCCTGAGTTTTTGCGCCCCGTCCTGAATCCCCCCCGCGAGCGTGACGCCCAGCGTATCAATTACGGCAGTGCGGGCGTGTGCCAATACGTCGGCAGGGAACGTCTGGCGAGAGAATTCCAGCAGATTATGGGCAAGCTGGCGGGCAATGGTCATGGAAGCGTCCTGTCGTTATCGTGAAATTTTTATATCGAATGGTTTATGTCTAACTGAAGCGCGTTAGCCCGCTAATAGCGAAGTCAGCGTCGCGAGCGACCCCGGCTGCTCAAAGTGGAAAGCTGCCTGATAGAGCCGACGGCTGCGATCTTCCCCCAATACGGGGAGGGTCAGCGTGTCAAACTTGGTGCGCAGCTCGGCGTCGGTCAGTGGATTTTGCGGGTGGCCGCGATAAACATCGGTTTCGGCATGGAGTATTTCGCCGTCTTCCAGTTCGATATCGATAAACGCGGAACTGGCCGACTGCCCCTCGACGGCATCGATCTGTAGGCGTGACAGCAACTGGCGTGCAGCCGGGTCGTCAACGGTCTGCTGCGTAAAGTCCGTATCGGTGAGGCGGTAGCCGCTCAACGCCAGCGCAATGCAGTGCGGAATACTGAATTTGCTCTCCAGCAGGGTTTGCGGGTTGGCGATCCCCGCGTTCACCATTCCCATTGGATGGACTTTGGCATGAATACGGGTGATAGCGCGGCCTTTTAGCTGTGGATAGAGCTTGAGCGCCGTTTCAATTGACGCATGGGTTCCTCGACAGCTGGCATACAGTTTGTAGCCGTTACCCAATAGCTCCCAACTGTCGCCAAAATCGAGTGGCGGGATGACGGCGCTGCCGTCCTGCACAAAGGTTTTTACCCAGCCATCGGTTTCATAAAAGTGATGGGCGGCAATAAAACCTTCCTCAGCCAGTTCTGCCGCTGTGATGCCATCCATGGCCGCTTTGCCAGCATGAAACGGTTTGCCGTGCGTACCGGATGATTTCTGCAATCCCCCCATCATTGTCGCGGCCGCCCCCAACGCATTGGCAATGGCGTTGGGTTCCAGACGCAGAATGGAAGCGGCAACGGCTGCTGCCCCCGCGCGTCCGACAATCGACGTTGGGTGAAAGCCTCGACGTTGCAAGCTGCGACCTACGCCAGGCACCCAGCCGCCCCCCAGTCTGGCCATGACTTCAAATCCGGTGATAAACGCGATAAGCGTCGTGCGTTCGTCCGCACCGTAATGCTGTGCCATTGCCAACGCGGTTGACCAGCAAGGGCCGCTAGGGTGTCCCGCACCAGCCGGATGCGTATCGTCATAGTCGGCTGCATGAGAAAGTGTGCCGTTGATCAGCGCCGCCAGCGCCGGTGTGGTTTTCGCACCGAGAATGATTTGCGCTTTTCCCTGAGCCTGCCAGCGTTGCGCCACGCGTTGAACTGCACTGGCCGCATCGTCTCCTGTCGCGCCAATGGAGACACCCAGATAATCAATGAGCGCCCGCTTGGCTTCGTGCCACACGGCATCGGGGATCGTCATTGTGGGCGCGTTGTGAATAAACTGACTGAGCGCGTTGCCGCGAGGAAACGTCGGGGTGACAGACATCGTAGGAGCTCCTTAAGCAAAAACGCGAGGAGATTGCCAGTACACCGAACGGTGCTAAGATTCGCGTTTTGTATTGTTGAATGCATTTGTATACAGTGTGTGGCGAAAAGCATATGCAATCGCCCATTCAGTGACAAAGACGCTTTTTCGCTAAGCTAAGTACAAAATATGCGATGCGATACCTTGCTAAAGGCAGGGCGTCGGGCAAACTTGAATTTTTCTCAATGCATGACGATCCGTAGCGTGAAGGTGCGAACCGCTATAAAAGGCGAGGCGTTTGTCCATCTGCACGCGGCCTTATTCCGACCGTCACACGATATATCAAGGGACTATGAACTTAACACTTAACGACAAAGCATCGGCGCTGTCGCCATTCGAGGTACTGATTAACGCGATAGAGAAAGGCGAGCTGCTGCCTGGTGAGCGTTTGCAGGAAACGCGGTTAGCGAAGCAGTTTGGATTGAGCCGGACGCCGATTCGTGAGGCGCTGCACCGTCTGGAAGCGTTGGGGCTGGTGGAGCCGGGTCCACAGCGTGGACTGATGATCGCGCAGATCAGCTATGAGCGACTGCGTCAGCTTTTCGCCGTGCGTGAAGGGTTAGAGCGGCTGGCGATGGAGCTTGCTGTCGCGTCTGCGTCGGCAGAAGAACTGGCGCTGCTTCAGGATATGGTCGACGTGGAGAAGACCCTCACCGACAGCCGACAACTGCACGATCATAATCGGCTTTTTCATCGCCAGATTTACCGGGCAACTCACAATCCGTATCTGAATGAGATGCTGGAAAATCTGCGTATTCATTTGTCGCTCCTGCGCGGAACCACTTATGAGTCCACGGAACGTACCGAAGAGGCGCGGCGTGAACATCAGGCGATTGTGGCAGCGCTGGTACGGCGTGATAAGGACGCGGCACAAGAGGCGGCTTGCCAACATATTCGTAACGGCTATCGTGCCCGACTAAGCATGTTAAATCAGCAGCTTTGATTGAACTGTCGGAAAAACACGACACTTGGGGTGATCTGCTGTCTCAAAAAAGAGACATTTAATTCATTGATTAATAATGGTTAATGTTTTTTATGATAAATCCGTCTCTGAATAGCGACATATTTTGTGAGTGGGGTCTCGTTTTTATCACCTTGTGTACGTTTGCTTTTCTTCCCGTGAGGAAATAAAAATAACATTGATTATTAGCGGGTTATCATTGAATTGAGAGACGATGGTAATAAAATTATGCATGTTGGCATAATTTGTGCTTAAATATACGTGTAGATGCTCATTCCACCTTCTATGCTTGCTTCGGCTTCATAATCCTGGGAATGATGCAGAGCCAATTTGAGGTGCCTATCGTCCAACTCCAGATGAAGATGCAAATCTCCATCGGGCTTTCCGGACATAACGTTGAGTGAGGCACCATTCTGTTGTCTGACAGACCTGATATTTTCAACGCTTACCGTTTATCGGTAAGCGTTTTTTTTCGTCTGATGAAAATGTTCGGTAACGGCCTTCTTCCGAAACATAAAACGAATAAGGCTCCAAAAAGGAGCCTTATGAAAGGGATGGCGTAGCGAATCAGTCGGCAGGCTGCTGTAGCGTGAGCAGTAGCCCTTCGCGCCGCATTTGTGCCGCTTCATCCGGCAGACGTAACCGATCGAGAGCGTCGGCGCGCCAGGCATAATCATAAGCGTCCGGACGGAGCTCCAGCGCAGTGCGGAAGGCATCGCTGGCCTGCTGCCATTCGCCGTGTTTCATCAGCAATTGCCCTAGCGTGCTGCTCAACAGCGGGGTTGCTCCTTGCTGCTTGATGTACTGGTGTAGCACTTTTTCCAGCTGTTCCGGGTTTCCGGCTTTGAGGCGTGGCATCAACAGGATCAACCGCTCGTCATATTGACGTTTTAGACCGTCGAGAATGATCTTCTGAGCGGTATCATGGTCGTCACACTCGATCAAATGTTCAGCCATCGCGACCTGAAGCGGAATCTCATGGCGCACTTTACGGCTCTGATTATTCCACCACGATTTCAGCCCCTCGCTGCCGCCATCCGCCATCGCCTGATTCATCAGACCGATATAGGCCTGCTGCTGTAGATCCAGCAAACGTTCTTCAGGGTACAGATTGATCTTGCGCATCGCAGGCAGAATATCCAGCAGCGCGCTATAGGCGTGAGTACACAGGAAAGCCTGCTCTGCCAAACGCAGCACCTCTGGGTGGCGGGGCGCAACTTCCAGCAGTTTATCCACGCCGTGACGTGCGGCATGATCTTCATTACGCGCTAGCTGAATACGCACGCGCGTAATATCCACCGGAAGCTGATCGGTATCTGCAACCTCGGCGGCACGCTCCAGATATTGCTTGGTGCGGAATTCGTCACCGCGCTGCTGAGCGGCTTCGGCGGCCAGCAGGTAGTTAACCACGGGCTGCTCAGCATGGTCGGCATTACGCGTCAGTAGCTTCTCTACCTGTAAATAATCCCCTTCGGCCAGCTTGAGGAGCGCGGCTTTGGTTTGCTTTCTGGCGCGAGTGCGTTTGCGACCGAGGAACCAGCCGCGCGTGCGGGATCCGGTACGAAAGAGCCGGCGGAGCACCCATTCCACCGCCAGAAAGGCGAGGAAAAACAGCACCAGCATAATGACCAGACCGGTCACGCTGGTTTGAATATCATAATCATCCGTCTGGATCAGGACGTAGCCTTGGTGACCCGCGACGATCGGGCCGATCACAACGCCAGCGATTAGGATCAGGAACAGCAATAAGACTTTTAGCATGTTCATTCTCCCTGCTGCGTGGCTGGCGCCTGAGCCAGCAGGTTACGAACACGCGTTTGCATCAGTTTTTCCAGCAGCGCCTGACTTTGTAGCTCCATTGGGACATCCAGTGAAACTGACTGTTGGCTTAAGGCATCGAGCTGATCCAAAAAGGCCTGCGTTGTGGGGTCGGTAGTATCGAAGTAGGCGCGAACCCAGGTTGCAGCCGTTTCCAGCGACTGTTTGTACACTTCATTCTGGTGACGAGGAATAGCTTGGGCGGCAACCAGCAGACGTGAACGGATATTCTCACGCAGGTACACATCCTGATTCGGTGCCAACAGCGGTTCGGCAGCGCTGTCGCGGCGGCGAATGGTGATAAAATCCGCCATGAAATTGTGCCAGCTTTTGCTTAGATTCTGTCGCCATTCGCTCAAGGAGGCGGACAGTTCTGTACTGTTGGCGTCCATCGGCGCTTCATCGGTGCTGTTATCGGCGAGCTGCAAGTTGTCCAACTGGTCGGTGAGCTGATTCACTTTCAGGATGATGCCGTCAAAATCCACCTGGCTCACGCCTGCCAGCGCACCGATATCGCTGGTCAGCGCACGACGGATTTCTATCAGGCTGGGATCGTTCATTTCCGCCAGACTCGCGTCCGCGCTTTTCAGCAACGCGCCTGCGGTGGTGACGTCTTTGTCGCTCCACAGCTTACGTCCTGCCAGTTTCACCAGAAAATCCGCCTGAGCGATCAGCCAGGTATTGGTGTCATGGCTGGAAAGTGCCGCCAGTTTATCGCGCAGTTCATCTGACTGACGCGTTAGCGCCTCCAGACGCTGTGCGGCCGTGTCCTGCGCTTTGCTTTGCTGCTGCTGAGCGTCCTGCCACTGCTGTTGTTCCTGTTTGTGCTGCTGTTGCAAGGCGTTTAACTGTGCTTCCAGACGTTGAAGCGTGGCATTTTCTTTCTGCGCCTGCTGGTGGCCGTGGTAATACAACCCCGCGCCTATCGCCAGCGCAATGACAATCGCGATTGCCCCCAGCACGGCACCACTGCGTTTGGGTTGTGGTGCGGGATCCTGCTGCTGATGCGCGGGTTCAACCCGTTCAGCAACCTCGTCGGATGGAGCTGTGGGGGTATTGTGTTCCGTCATAATGGTACATCCCATGATCAGGTTTATTGTAGTGCGCGCACGAGCGCATCGTTATCGGCGTTATCGGCCACCCGGATATCGCGCCAGCCAAGCTGACGAGCCTGTTCTGCCAGTCGTTCACTGACGACGATCAAGCGGCAGCCGAGTAACCAGGAAGCCCGATAGTAATCAGGTACTAAAGTATAGATCCGTTGTAGCATTTCTCCGCTGGTGATCACCAGTTTGTCGATGCCTATTTGTTGCCAGTGGCGGCTTTGCTCCGGCCCATCATAATGAACGTCTCTGCGCTGATAACATTCGCAGTAGGTCACCTGCACGCCGCGTTCAGTTAGCGTTTCTCCCAGCAGTTCCCTGCCGCCGTTTCCGCGCAGTAATAGTGCGCGCTTGCCGGAAATGTTTTGCAGTTCAGGTAGTTGCAGGAGCGTTTCGCTGGTTTCGCGTTCGGGAGGGTAGATTACCGGATGGGCGCTGGTTTTATGCAGCGCCAGTGCCGTGGTGCGACCAATCGCATAATAAGCGAGATGAGCAGGCCAACTGATGCCCGCTCGTGCCAGCATCGGATCGGCGTAGTGAATCGCGTGTTGTGAGAGCGCAAACACCAGATCGTCGGCGCGCAGCGTCTGTAATAGTGCTGGCAAGCTGGCAAGCTCTCGTCCGGGTGAAAACTCGATCAGCGGACTGTGCCAGGCGTTATAGCCAAGCTTTCTTAAACGGGTCACCAGTTGTTCGCCAGTTGGTGACGGACGGGTAACCAGAATCGTCATGATGAGCTCGACCCGTGATAAACGGCCTGAAGGATAGCGCTGGCCCCTTTTGCTAACAGCTCTTCCGCCAGCGCAATACCGATTTTTTCGGCGTCGGAGACGCTTCCTCTACGTTCACCGACGATCATTTGGCTACCGTCCGGGGCACCAACCAGCGCCCTCAGCCACAGTGTATCGCCTTCCAGTTCGGCGTAGCTGCCAATCGGCACCTGACAGCCACCTTCAAGACGCACATTCATGGCGCGTTCAGCCAGGACGCGGGCAGCGGTAGCGGAGTGATTGAGTGGGGCAAGGAGTTGGCGGATGCGATCGTCATTTAAACGGCATTCGATGCCGATAGCGCCTTGTCCGACGGCGGGCAGAGATTCTTCCGGGCTCAACGCGCTGCGGATACGCTCTTCAAGGCCGAGGCGTTTTAGACCGGCAACGGCAAGGATAATGGCGTCATACTCGCCGTTATCCAGTTTTGACAGGCGCGTTCCGACATTGCCGCGCAAATCACGAATCACCAGATCGGGACGTCGGGCGCGCAGCTGACATTGGCGGCGCAGGCTGGACGTGCCGACACAGCTGCCTTCCGGTAACTGTTCGAGGCTGTCGTAACGGTTGGAAACAAAAGCGTCGCGCGGGTCATCGCGTTCGCAAATGGTGGTCAGGCCAAGGCCATCCGGGAATTCGACGGGCACATCTTTCATGGAATGGACGGCAATATCAGCGCGCCCTTCAAGCAGCGCCAATTCCAGCTCTTTAACAAACAATCCCTTACCGCCGACCTTTGCCAGTGGCGTATCCAGGATGATGTCGCCGCGGGTCACCATCGGCACCAGCTCCACGTGTAAATCCGGGTAGAGGTGATTCAGACACTGCTGAACATATCGTGCTTGCCACAGGGCGAGCGGGCTTTGTCGGGTGGCAATTCTAATAATATTGGCTAACATGCTTGATACCGTTTTTATCATTTTCCGCCATCGTATCATTGATGGTGCGTTGGTGTCAGGTTGTGGGCATTAGCGGTGCGCCTTTTAAAACGGTCTGAAATTCGGGTGCCGCATACATAGATATACTCTAAATAATTCAAGTTTCAGGCAGGCGGCAAGCGAGGGAATCCCGATGAGCTTACTTAAGTAAGTGATTCGGGTGAGTGACAAATCTGCCAAAGGCAGATTTGAACGCTGTTGGCAGCGGCCCCAACGGGGCGAGGTGCACGTAAGTGTGCCGAGTAGCGCAGCCAACGCACAATGCAACTTGAAGTATGACGAGTAGGAAGCCGTGCTGATGCAGTCGGGTAGGTAAATTCGTAATAAAGCAAGATAGATAAGTCTAACTTTCTTTACTTTCTTTACGCCCATTCAGCAAGGTGTTAAATTGATCACGTTTCCAGCAATAATTCGCTCAACATTCTTCTAATTTCATCATGGCGAATTTGGAACACGGGGTTTTTCTAGGCACTGGGATAAATCAGGCGAAACGTCTTGTACTTCTACATCGAGACTTTGAAGCAAAGACTGGATGCGATCAACCAACTGCGTGTTGACCGTGCTCTGGGAGCAATGAAGCCCGCTTTTCAGCAGGTTTACAGTCTTCTGCCCATTTTATTACATCATCATCACCCGTTGATGCCCGGCTACCTTGAAGGTAAGGTGCCTCACGGTATCTGCACTCACACGCCTGATGAAAAACAACAACAGTACCTGGATGGCATTGCGTTGCGTTGGGGTCAGTTTGACTGTTCTCATCCGCAGGGCGAACTGCCGATCACGGGCATCTATTCCATGGGAAGCACCTCGTCTATCGGGCAGAGCTGTAGCTCCGATCTCGATATCTGGGTGTGTCACCAATCCTGGCTGGACAGCGAAGAACGCCAGCTCCTACAGAAGAAATGTACGCTGCTGGAGCAGTGGGCTGCGGCGCAAGGCGCTGAGGTCAGCTTCTTCCTGATGGATGAAAGCCGTTTCCGCCACAATGAAAGTGGCAGCCTGAGCGGTGAGGACTGCGGCACCACGCAGCATATTCTGTTACTCGACGAATTCTACCGTACCGCTGTGCGTATGGCGGGTAAACGCATTCTGTGGAACATGGTGCCAGTCGAAGAAGAATCTCACTACGACGAATATGTGCTGTCACTGTACTCACAGGGGGCGCTGGCACCTAACGAGTGGATGGATTTAGGCGGCTTAAGTACGCTGTCGGCAGAAGAGTATTTTGGCGCAAGCCTTTGGCAGCTGTATAAAAGCATCGATTCTCCTTATAAAGCCGTACTGAAAACGCTGCTGCTGGAAGCCTATTCCTGGGAATACCCGGATACCAGCCTGCTGTCGACCGAGATTAAAAAACGTCTGCATGATGGCGAGATCGTCTCTTTCGGTCTGGATCCTTACTGCATGATGTTAGATCGCGTGACGCATTATCTGACGGCGATCAACGATCCCACGCGCCTCGATCTGGCGCGTCGATGTTTCTACTTAAAAGTGTGTGAAAAGCTCTCCCGGGAACAAGCCTGCGTCGGCTGGCGTCGCCAGATTCTGAGCCAACTGGTGCAAGAATGGGGATGGAGCGACGAACATCTGGCCATGCTGGATAATCGCGCTAACTGGAAAATCGAACAAGTACGCGAAGCGCATAATGAACTGCTGGATGCGATGATGCAGACCTATCGCAACCTGATTCGCTTCGCCCGCCGTAATAATCTGAGCGTCAGTGCCAGCCCGCAGGATATCGGTGTGTTGACCCGTAAACTGTATGCCGCGTTTGAAGCGCTGCCGGGCAAGGTTACCCTGCTGAATCCACAAATCTCGCCCGATTTGTCTGAACCGAACTTAACCTTTATCTATGTTCCGCCGGGTCGTGCGAACCGTTCTGGCTGGTACCTGTACAATCAGGCGCCGTCGATGGATGCCATCGTCAGCCATCAACCGCTGGAATATAACCGCTATCTGAACAAGCTGGTGGCGTGGGCATATTTTAATGGTCTGCTGACACCAAGCACGCGTCTGTACATTAAAGGCAACGAGCTGTGCGATATCACGCGCCTGCAAGCGCTGGTGGACGATGTCGCCAGCCACTTCCCGCTGCGACTGCCTGCACCCACGCCGAAGGCGCTGTACAGCCCGTGTGAAATTCGTCATTTGGCGATTATCGTCAATCTGGAACACGATCCGACGGCGGCCTTCCGCAATCAGGTGGTGCATTTCGATTTCCGTCATCTGGATGTCTTTAGTTTCGGCCAGCAGCAGCAGTGTCTGGTCGGCAGTATCGACCTGTTATATCGCAACTCGTGGAACGAAGTGCGTACCCTGCATTTCAGCGGCGAGCAGGCGGTGTTGGAAGCGCTGAAAACCATTCTGGGCAAAATGCACCAGGATGCGGCGCTGCCAGAATCACTGGAAGTGTTCTGCTACAGCCAGCACCTGCGCGGGCTGATTCGTACCCGTGTGCAGCAACTGGTGTCCGAATGCATTGAGCTGCGTCTGACCAGCACGCGTCAGGAGCCGGGTCGCTTCAAAGCGGTGAAAGTGGCGGGGCAAACCTGGGGCTTGTTCTTCGAGCGGCTGAGCGTGTCGGTGCAGAAGCTGGAAAATGCGGTCGAATTTTATGGCGCAATCTCCAACAATAAACTGCAAGGCCAGCCGGTTCAGGTTGAAACCAACCATGTACATTTACCGCCGGTGGTGGATGGCGTCGCCAGCGAAGGGATTATCCAGTTCTTCTTTGAAGATCTGACAGAAAATCAGGGCTTTAATATCTATATTCTGGATGAATCGAATCGCGTTGAGGTGTATCACCACTGTGAAGGCAGTAAAGAAGAACTGGTGCGCGATGTCAGTCGCTTCTATTCGTCTTCGCACGATCGCTTTACCTATGGTTCCAGCTTTATCAATTTCAACCTGCCGCAGTTCTACCAAATTGTGCAGTTGGATGGCCGTACGCAGGTGATCCCGTTCCGCAGCAGCGCGCTTTCTCATCTGTGCATTACGCCAGTCGTGGATGATGAGGTGATGACCATGAAGCAGCGGCTACAGATTTTATAACCACTCTATACTCGGCTTTCAGCGTATTCAGAAAAGGATGTATTGATGGATTCGTTGCAACGCCGAAACTTGATACTGCTGGCGCTCGGACAAGGGCTGACCGGCAGTATTATTTCCCTGATGACGCTATGTTCTACGCTGGTTGGCGTATCCATGACGCCTGTTCCACTGCTGACGACATTACCGATTACCGCGACGGTGTGCGGCGCGGCGCTGATGATCTACGCCGTTTCCTCATTGATGACAAAATATGGCAGACGTAATGCGTTCATCATCGGCACGCTGCTGGGCCTGTCGGGGGCGCTTCTGGCGGCGTTGGCGATTGTGCTACACAGCTTCTTCCTCTTTGTGTTCTCGACGTTTGTTCTGGGGATGTCCTGCGCCTTCAATCAATATTATCGTTTCGCCGCGGCTGAAATTTTTACCGACAGTCAGCAGAAAAATCGTGCCATTTCATGGGTGATTAGCGGCGGTGTTCTGGGGGGCTTCCTCGGTCCGTTCGCGGCGAGTCAATCGTCTCAGCTCTGGGCACCGTACCCGTTTTTCGGCAGTTTTATCGCGGCGGCGTTCATCTGCGTCATCACATCACTGCTGCTGCTTGGTCTTAAACTGCCTCCGATGTCCGCTGCCACGGCCAGCGTTCAGCGTAGTGAACCGCTATCGTCCATCCTGAAAAGTCGGGCATTTGTCTTGGGAACGGCGAGCTGTTCCGTCGGGTTTGTGGTGATGACGTTATTAATGAATTCAGTGCCGCTGGCGATGCATCAGCACCACTTTTCCGTCAGCCATAGCGCGACGGTGTTGCAATGGCATTTTGTGTCCATGTATGCGCCCGCGCTGCTGTTAGTGCTGCTGGCGCAACGGCTGACGCCGATTCAGGTTGTGGCGATTGGCATGGCGTGTAACGTGGTTGGCGTGGCGGTCGCGCTGAGTGGTTTGACGTTCTGGCACTTCCTCTTTGCGCTGGCGCTGTTCGGCATCGGGTGGGCGTTTATGTTTAACGGCGGGACCTTTATGCTCAACGCCTTTACGCATTCCGTGCATAAATCCCGTTTGCAGGGCATTAATTCGCTGATGATTTACGTGCCTAACGCCTTGGCCTCGCTGTCCGCTGGCAGCATGATGGCGCTGACCAGCGGCTGGCCGCTGGTGAATATGGTCGGTATCGGCATGCTGTTGTTACTGCTACTGGCACTGGCATTACTGGGGCGGCGCTGAGGTACGGTGCGCTGCAGGCCATGGAACATGTGGCCATTACTCGAAGCGAACGGTTTCCCCGGCCTGAGCCGAACAGGCGGATGACAGCAGCGCGATAAAGTCCTCACCGCTGCGATCGCATATCCAGCGTGCGTCCTGACGATTGAAGTGGTAACCACCTGCTTTGGTCGCCAGCCAGATTTGGTGCAGCGGCTCCTGCCGATTAATCACGATTTTGCTGCCGTTCTCAAAACTCAGCGTCATCACGCCGCCGTTGGTTTCGTAATCGATGTCGGCATCCCCTTCAAACCGATCCAGCGTTTCTTCTAGCTGAAGCATGAGTTCGTCGGCTAATTGGTGGAACTCGCTATCGTTCATTTTCGATTCCTATTGATTTTCATGATCCACCTGCGATTATAGAGAGCATACGAGTATTAATGACAGGTCTTAACGTGATGAAGAACGTATTTCGCCAGTTTTTTCTGGTGTTAGCAGTAGTGAGTTTATTCGGTTGTGGCCTGAAAGGTCCGTTGTATATGCCTACCGATGGCAAATCCGGTGCGTCAACGACTCAGCAAAACGAGAGCCAGCCGCCGCAAAAGAAAACGTCAATGCGTCCTTAATGCGTGACGACAAGAATACATAACAGGTCACGTAGATGTTGATCGCGCCCGGTTAAGCAAGCGGGGGAGTCAGGATAATGCAGTTCGCTAAGATGCACGGATTAGGCAACGATTTCATGGTTGTTGATGCCGTTACGCAAAACGTTTATTTTTCACCCGAATTGATTCGCCGTTTGGCGGATCGGCACTGTGGTGTGGGGTTTGACCAACTGCTGGTCGTTGAGCCGCCCTACGACCCTGAATTGGATTTTCATTACCGTATTTTTAACGCGGATGGCAGCGAAGTGGCACAGTGCGGTAACGGCGCGCGCTGCTTTGCCCGCTTTGTTCGCCTGAAAGGGCTGACCAACAAGCGTGATATTGCCGTCAGTACGCAGACGGGCCGGATGGTGCTGTCTGTGACGGATGATGAACTGGTGCGCGTTAATATGGGCGAACCTAATTTCGAGCCGCAACAGGTGCCTTTTCGCGCGGTCAAAGCAGAGAAAACCTACATCATGCGTGCCGACGAACACACGGTGCTTTGCGGCGTGGTGTCGATGGGTAACCCGCACTGTGTGATTCAGGTTGAGGATGTGGACACGGCGAAGGTGGAAACACTGGGGCCGCTGCTGGAAAGCCACGAGCGTTTTCCCGAGCGTGCCAACATCGGTTTTATGCAAATTGTTGATAGCCACACGGTCCGTCTGCGGGTGTACGAACGTGGTGCGGGAGAAACACAGGCGTGTGGTAGCGGCGCGTGTGCCGCCGTGGCAGTAGGAATCCAGCAGGGGTTATTGTCCGCGAACGTTCGCGTATCTCTGCCGGGCGGGGATTTGGATATCCAGTGGGATGGGCCGGGACATCCGTTATTCATGACCGGGCCTGCAACGCATGTCTACGATGGATTTATTCATTTATGAAGAATGTCGAGGAACAGGCAGAGCGCGAGATCGCACTCAGTGACGAGATGGTTTTGCAGTTCCTGCAACAGAATCCCGATTTTTTTATCCGCAATGCGCGTCCCGTCGAGCAGATGCGCATTCCTCACCCCGTCAGGGGAACCGTGTCGCTGGTGGAATGGCAGCTGGCGCGTCAGCGTAACCACATTACTCAGCTTGAGGAAGAAATCACGCTGCTGATGGAGCAGGCGGGCGCGAACGAAGCGTTGTTCAATCGCCTGCTTGGGTTACAAACTGAATTGGCGTCGGCGGATAGCCTGACGGACATGTTGGATCGGTTGCAGCGCTGGGCGCGTCAGCTTGGTCTGGCGGGCGCGACGGTTCGTCTGTTCAGCGATAAATGGCGCATTGGCGCGCCGTCTGGTTTTACCCACCTCGGACTAAACCGCACCACGTTTGAGCCGCTGCGCATTCAGCGTTTCGGGCAAAGTAACCACTATCTTGGCAGCCTGAACGGGCCGGAACTGCTCCTGCTGCTGCCGCAGGCCAGGCAGGTTGGGTCGGTTGCGCTGTCGTTAATGGGCAATAATCACGATTTGGGCGTGCTGATTTTCAGCAGCCGTGACACCCATCATTATCAGGATGGCATGGGAACCGTGCTGCTCCAGCAAATGGCCATGATGCTGCCAGCGATGCTGGCGCGCTGGATTGAGCGGGTATGAGCCGACAGCCTGCG
Organism: Pectobacterium sp. 1950-15; assembly: GCF_037136835.1. Classification (NCBI taxonomy): domain Bacteria; kingdom Pseudomonadati; phylum Pseudomonadota; class Gammaproteobacteria; order Enterobacterales; family Pectobacteriaceae; genus Pectobacterium; species Pectobacterium sp. 1950-15. The sequence goes on from NZ_JBBBQR010000008.1 coordinate 75,179, forward strand.
TCACCGGAGGCCCCTTCCTCTTCGCCCTTACAAGCTGATGTTGATGCTTTTCTGCGCTATCTGAAAGTGGAGCGTCAGCTCAGTCCGCTGACGCAGACCAGCTATTTACGTCAACTGTCCGCGGTTATCACGATACTCTCCGCGGCGGGTGTGGCTGACTGGCGCAAGCTGGATGCCGCTGGCGTGCGTTCCGTGGTGTCCCGCAGCAAGCGTGATGGACTGCATTCAGGCAGTTTGGCGCTGCGCCTCTCGGCATTGCGCAGCTTTCTCGACTGGATGGTGTCACGCGGTGTGCTGGCGGCGAACCCGGCGAAAGGGGTATCCACGCCGCGATCCGGACGTCCACTCCCCAAGAATATGGATGTGGACGAGATGGGCAGGCTGCTGGATATCGATTTGGACGATCCCCTTGCCGTGCGCGACCGCACGATGCTGGAAGTGATGTACGGCGCGGGGCTGCGTCTGGCTGAGCTGGTCGGCATGGATTATCAGCATATTGATTTGGCCAGCGGTGAAATCTGGGTCATGGGGAAAGGCAGTAAAGAGCGCAAATTGCCGATAGGAAAAACGGCGGTAACCTGGCTGGAACGCTGGCTGGCGCTGCGCGAACTGTTTGGCCCACAGGATGATGCCGTGTTTATTTCCAATCAGGGGCGACGCATCTCGATGCGCAACGTGCAGAAGCGTTTTGCCGAATGGGGGATTAAGCAGGGCGTGAATAGCCATGTCCATCCGCATAAGCTGCGCCACTCCTTTGCGACGCACATGCTGGAATCCAGCGGAGATTTACGGGCGGTACAAGAGCTGCTGGGCCATGCCAACCTGTCCACGACGCAGATTTACACCCATCTTGATTTTCAACATTTAGCCTCCGTGTACGATGCCGCGCATCCACGCGCCAAACGAGGGAAACCCTGATGCATTTTTACCGATCTCTTGGCCCGATCCGTGCGATCACGTTCGATCTGGATGACACGCTGTACGACAACGCGGACGTCATCCGGCGCACAGGGCAAGAGTCAATCCGCTTTCTGCAACAGTACCATCCTGCACTGCGTGACTTTCAGGCAGATGATTTTCAAGACTTACGCCAGACCTTGCTTGAGCGCGAGCCGGACATTTATCACGACGTGACCGAATGGCGTCGCCGTGCGGCTGAACTGGCGATGTTAGAGCGCGGCCTGAGCGCGGCAGAAGCTAAGGATGGCGCAAAAGCGGCAATGGAAAATTTTGCCCACTGGCGCAGCCAGATTACGATTACGGAAGAGACGCACCAGACGTTAGCGGCGTTAGCCGAGAAAGTGCCGCTGGCTGCCATCACCAACGGTAACGCTGAGCCGCACCGTTTTGGCCTCGATCGCTATTTTTCGTTTATCCTGCGCGCTGGCCCGCACGGTCGCGCCAAGCCGTTTGATGACATGTACCATCTGGCCGCGGAAAAGCTCAATTTGCCTTTGCATGAGATCCTGCATGTGGGGGACGATCTTACGACCGATGTCGCGGGGTCGATCCGCTGCGGTATGCAAGCCTGCTGGATTAACCTGCGTGAAGGCAGCCTGACGCAGATTGGGGATGCCCGACTGCTGCCGCATATTGAAATTTCGCGGTTGGCATCGCTGTCGGCATTGCTATAATCACTGCATTAATCTGTATAAATCACCAGTGGAAATGCCCTCGCATGTGCTAATACTGGTCACTTAAGCCCGTTATTAGGGGAAACACAGGGGGAGGTTCCCGCAGGGAGGCCTCACCCCTGTAGTCGCCCCGTGTATCTCGATGCTTAAACGATCGACATTACTTACATGTGCGGCGTTTCCCTCACCGGATAACCCGTACCTATGGACGTTTCTGATCTGCTCGATGGCCTCAACGACAAACAGCGTGACGCGGTAGCCGCGCCGCGCAGCAATTTATTGGTGCTGGCGGGGGCAGGCAGCGGCAAAACGCGGGTACTGGTTCATCGTATTGCCTGGCTCTTGTCCGTCGAAAACTGTTCGCCGTACTCCATCATGGCGGTGACGTTTACCAACAAAGCGGCGGCGGAGATGCGCCATCGTATCGATCACCTGATCGGTACCAGTCAGGGCGGTATGTGGATTGGCACTTTTCACGGGCTGGCACACCGTCTGCTGCGTGCGCACCATATGGATGCCAATCTGCCGCAGGATTTCCAGATTCTGGACAGCGAAGATCAGCTACGTCTGCTGAAGCGTCTGATTCGGGCGCTGAATCTGGACGAGAAACAGTGGCCGCCGCGTCAGGCGATGTGGTTCATCAACGGGAAGAAAGATGAGGGGCTGCGCCCGCAGCACATTGAAAGCTACGGCAACCCTATCGAGCAAACGTGGCAGCGCGTGTATCAGGCCTATCAGGAAGCGTGCGATCGTGCCGGGCTGGTGGATTTCGCCGAGTTGCTGCTGCGTGCGCATGAACTGTGGCTGAACAAGCCGCATGTGCTGAACCACTATCGCGAACGGTTTACCAACATTCTGGTGGACGAATTCCAGGACACCAACCGCATTCAGTACGCCTGGATTCGTATGCTGGCGGGCGACAGCGCTAAGGTGATGATCGTCGGGGATGACGATCAGTCGATTTACGGCTGGCGCGGGGCGCAGGTCGAAAATATTCAACTGTTCCTGAAAGATTTCGCCGGCGCAGAAACGATCCGTCTGGAGCAGAACTACCGTTCGACCAGCAACATCCTGAAAGCGGCGAATGCGCTGATCGCGCATAACGGTGGGCGGCTCGGAAAAAACCTGTGGACCGATGGCGTAGAGGGTGAACCCATCTCGCTGTATTGCGCATTTAACGAATTGGATGAAGCGCGCTACGTCGTTAATCGGATTAAAACCTGGCATGAAAATGGCGGTGCGCTGAAAGATAACGCCATTCTGTATCGGAGTAACGCCCAGTCGCGCTTGCTGGAAGAGGCGCTGTTGCAGCAGAGTATGCCGTACCGCATTTACGGCGGCATGCGCTTCTTTGAGCGTCAGGAAATTAAAGACGCGCTGTCTTATCTGCGGCTGATCGCTAATCGTAACGACGATGCGGCGTTCGAGCGCGTGGTAAATACGCCGACACGCGGTATTGGCGATCGCACATTGGATGTCGTGCGTCAGACGTCGCGCGATCGTCAGTTGACGCTGTGGCAAGCCACGCGGGCGCTGTTGCAGGAGAAAGTGCTGGCGGGACGCGCGGCGGCATCGCTACAGCGCTTTATTGAACTGATCGATGCACTGGCCTATGAAACGTCGGAACTGCCGCTGCATGTGCAAACCGACCGGGTCATTAAAGATTCCGGCCTGTGGAGCATGTATGAACAGGAAAAAGGCGAAAAAGGGCAGGCGCGGGTAGAAAACCTCGAGGAACTGGTGACGGCGACGCGCCAGTTCAGCTATCAGGAAGAAGATCAGGATCTAATGCCGCTTCAGGCTTTCCTGTCGCATGCCGCGCTGGAAGCGGGAGAAGGCCAGGCGGATGCCAATCAGGATGCGGTACAGCTCATGACGCTGCACTCGGCGAAAGGACTGGAGTTCCCGCAGGTGTTTATCGTCGGCATGGAAGAGGGCATGTTTCCCAGCCAGATGTCGCTGGATGAAGGTGGGCGTCTGGAAGAAGAGCGTCGTCTGGCCTATGTCGGCGTGACGCGCGCGATGGAAAAGCTGACGATAACCTACGCGGAATCCCGCCGTTTATACGGCAAAGAGGCCTATCACCGACCTTCCCGATTCGTCGGCGAACTGCCTGAAGAGTGTGTTGAAGAAGTGCGGTTACGCGCCAGCGTCTCGCGTCCAGTCAATCACCAGCGTCTTGGCACGCCGATCACGCAAAACGACAGCGGCTATAAACTGGGGCAGCGGGTTCGCCATGCGAAATTTGGTGAAGGCACGATCGTGAATCTGGAAGGCAGCGGCGATCACGCCCGTCTTCAGGTCGCGTTTCAAGGACAGGGCATTAAATGGCTGGTCGCCGCTTATGCCAGACTGGAAACGGTGTGATCGTCACGATGCAGTTTGAAGTATGACGGGGTTATATAACTTATAAAAACCCTGTCTTAGTCTTTATCGTCATTTTCGACAATGCTATACCCTAAATAATTCGAGTTTCAGGCAGGCGGCAAGAGAAGGAATCCCGATGAGCTTACTCAGGTAAGTGATTCGGGTGAGTGAACGTAGCCAACGCACATGCAACTTGAAGTATGACGGGTATAGGTGGCTTGCCGCGTATCCATGGATGTGTGGTATCACAATAAAAAAGGAGCATGCCCATGACGCTAGACCAGATTATTGCCGAATTGCAGAAGAAAAAATGGGTCGATCTTACGCATACGATTACGGAATCAATTCCTATTTTTGGCGCGTTTGAAGGCGTGTTGCAGCGTAAGACCTTATTCAACGTTGAAGATCATGGCTTTTATGCGCAGGCCGTGACGTTCGCGACACAGACGGGGACGCATATTGACGCGCCGGGGCATTTTGTCGCGGGTAAACGTTATCTGGATCGCATTGATAATAAAGAGCTGTTGCTGCCGCTGGTGGTGCTCCACAAACAAGACGCCGTCGCGAACGATCACGATTACCGCCTGTCGGTTGATGACATTCTGGCGTTTGAGCGCGAACACGGGGAAATCCCGTCAGGCAGCTTTGTCGCGTTTGCCAGCGGCTGGAGCACACGCTGGCCTGATATTGACGCCTTCGCCAATAAAGATGAGCAAGGCAACAGCCATACGCCGGGCTGGTCGCTTGAGGCGCTGACGTTCCTGTTTGAAGAACGCGGTATTAGCGCGGTTGGGCATGAAACGCTGGATACAGACTCCGCCGCTGATTTCCGTCGTAACAACGGGCTGATTGGCGAGTTCTTCGTGCTGAACCAGAATGCCTGGCAGGTTGAAGTACTGAACAATTTGCATCAGCTGCCGCCTACCGGCGCTTATATCCACGTCAGCTACCCTAATTTCGCCGGTGCGCCCGGCTTCCCCGTCCGTGCGATTGCCTATCTGCCGGATAACGCCTAATCGATATGCGCGGTTCCTTTTTGCTTTAAGGGACTGCGTTTCTTGCCGATTTCAGCGCCGTATTTATTGGATAAACCTTATTCGTTTGACCAATATTTTACAGCGTGTTTCAGCCGAGGTTTTAAAGTTGAAGTCTTTTTCATCTCGGCGTAACATGCGCGCATCATTATTCTCGGAGGACTAACGCCTTGGACACACCCAGTCGATACTGGCTCACTAACCTGTTCATTAGGTACAACTTCTAAGGCTATCTTCCTCTGCTGATAGCCTTCGTGGTTGTCAGCGACGCTGTTTTTGTCGCTACGAGTCAGATCCGTCGAACGGACTGAAACCTGCTGGTGACACCTCACCTTTGTTTCTGTGCTTCAATCGCGTTGTCCATCTCTGCTACTGAAAGGGGAGCTATGGCCCATGCTGAGCGCATTTAAACTGGATAATTGCCGTTTATCTCGTCTGGAACTGGATGACTCCGATGATCTCACCACGTCAGTTTGGGTCGATTTGATCGAACCGGAAGACGATGAGCGTGAAAAAGTACAAAACGAACTGGGACAAAGCCTGGCAACCCGTCCGGAACTGGAAGATATCGAAGCGTCGGCACGTTTTTTTGAAGATGAAGATGGCTTGCATATTCACTCCTTTTTCTTTTTTGAAGATGCTGAGGATCACGCTGGTAACTCCACGGTGGCGTTTACCATTCGCGATGGCCGCCTGTACACCCTGCGCGAGCGTGAACTGCCCGCGTTCCGCCTGTACCGCATGCGCGCCCGCAACCAAACGCTGGTGGACGGTAATGCTTACGAACTGCTGCTCGATCTCTTTGAGACAAAAATTGAGCAACTGGCGGACGAAATCGAGAACATCTACAGCGATCTGGAATCACTGAGCCGCATCATAATGGAAGGGCGGCAGGGTGAAGAGTACGACGAGGCGTTGTCCACGCTGGCGGAACTGGAAGACGTGGGCTGGAAAGTGCGCCTGTGTCTAATGGATACCCAACGCGCGTTGAATTTTCTGGTGCGTAGAGCCCGCTTACCATCCGGCCAGTTAGAGCAGGCACGCGAAATTTTACGCGATATCGAATCTCTGCTGCCACACAATGAATCCCTGTTCCAGAAAGTTAACTTCCTGATGCAAGCGGCGATGGGCTTCATCAACATCGAGCAGAGCCGGATTATCAAGATCTTCTCGGTGGTCTCCGTGGTATTCCTGCCGCCGACGCTGGTGGCATCCAGCTACGGGATGAACTTTGAGTTTATGCCTGAGCTGAAATGGTCGTTTGGCTATCCAGGGGCGATTGTGCTGATGATCCTCGCCGGACTGGCGCCGTACCTCTACTTTAAACGTAAAAACTGGCTCTAAGTTTTTACCGATACGCCTGATGGAAATTAACCATCAGGCGTATCAACATGCCTTCCTCCCTTCATCGTTCTCCGACTCACTCTTTCTGTTTATTCTCCCGCGCCCGTTCATTTTCCGGCCATCTTGTTTAGAATGGCGGACAGTCCTTTCTATTCTTACTTTCTATTACTAAAAACAGGTCGTGTGCATGAAAGGGATGTCTCCTTGGATGCAATGGGGAATATTGCTGTCGGTTTCGTTATTACTGGGGTTTGGACTACAGGTTTACCATGTTCCTGCCGCGCTGTTGCTGGGGCCGATGATGGTTGGTGTCGTCATGGGCTTGAACGGTGCGACGATTCGCATCCCGCCCGTCGGATTTGCAGGCAGCAATGCCGTTCTGGGCTGTCTGGTCGCACAAAGCCTGTCTTTTTCTATCCTGACTCCTTTGCTGAATGAATGGCCGCTGGTGCTGTTCATTTTGTTGGCGACGCTGGCGGCCAGCGGATTATCTGGCTGGTTACTGGTCAAATTTAGCGAGCTACCCGGAACGACCGGAACCTGGGGCGCATCGCCGGGCGGGGCGTCTGCCATGGTTGCCATGTCTGGAGAGTTTGGCGCGGACGTGCGACTGGTTGCCTTCATGCAATATTTACGCGTCTTGATGGTGACCGCTTCGGCAGCATTCGTGGCTCGCCTGAGCTTAGGCGATGAAGCGGCAGAAAACAGCGCGATGCTAGTGTGGTTTCCTTCACTGGACTGGCGTTTTCTGGCGACGCTCGGCGTGGCATTTGGTAGCGCATGGTTAGCAAGACGCATGCGTATTCCATCCGGGGCACTGCTGGGGCCGATGATTATTGGTTCGATGCTGCATGCCAGCGGCACCTTGCACTTGCAGACCCCGGAGTGGCTGCTGGCGTTGGCCTACGCCGTGATTGGCTGGAGCGTGGGTTTATGTTTCACCCGTCCCATCTTTCTACTGGCAATACGCACGCTGCCGCACATGATGGCGTCGATCGTCGGATTGATGCTGCTGTGTGGCGGAATGGCGTGGATGGTGACGAAAATGATGCCGGTGGATATGCTGACCGCCTTTCTGGCGACCAGCCCCGGCGGGCTCGATTCGATTGCAATTATTGCCGCAGGCAGTCGGGTCGATATGGCGTTTGTCATTGCCATGCAGACGCTGCGGCTGTTTTCGACGCTAGTATTCAGCCCGATCTTATCGCGCTTTATTTCCCGCCGTGTTGAGGCTGGGAAGGTGTAGCGGGCGTGCGCCGTAGCTTACGCTGTGTATAAAGTGCATCCAGAATGAACAGCCCCAGTGCGCCCCAGATGAAGGCAAACGTGACCAGTTTGTCGCTGCTGAACGTTTCACCGTAGAACACCACCGCCAGCAGGAACATGATGGTTGGGCCGAGATACTGGAAAAAGCCGAGCGTCGATAGACGCAGACGCATAGCTGCCGCGGTGAAAAATAGCAGCGGCACCGTGGTGACGATACCCGCCGAGAGCAGCAGCAGGTTTAGCGACCAGGGATTGGCTGTCAGATGGCTGCTTGGCGTATCGGCAATAAAAAACAGATAAATGACCGCCACTGGCAGCAGCCACAGCGTTTCGATCAACATGCCAGTTTGCCCGTCGATACCAATCTTCTTGCGCAGCAGGCCGTATAACGCGAAGCTGAATGCCAGCCCCAGTGCGATCACCGGCAACGATCCGAATGTCCACAGTTGAACCAGTACACCTGTCACCGCGAGCAGCACGGCCAGCCATTGCAAACGGCGGAAGCGCTCTCCAAGGAAGATCATGCCCAACATGACGTTGACCAGCGGGTTAATAAAATACCCCAGACTGGCTTCCAGCATGTGATGGTTGTTGACCGCCCAGATGTACAACAGCCAGTTTCCGCCGATAAGCACCGCCGTTAATGCCAGCAGAAACAGATGCTTGACGTTGCGGCAAGCATAGCTCACCTGACGCCATTTCCGGCCGATGGTCAGCAGGATAAGCATAAAGAAGAATGACCAGATAATACGGTGCGTCAGTATTTCATTGGGTGGAACGTGCTCAAGCAGCTTGAAATAAACGGGAGCAATTCCCCAAATAAAATACGCACCGAGGGCGAAAAATATCCCCTCACGGGTTTGTTGCGCGTTCATGGGTGACTCGATAAGGACGGCGGGAAAACGCTAAGTCTACCCAAAACTGTGAGCGCTTTCACGTAAAGTGTTAATGGCCATGTTGCCTGACAATCCTGTTTGCCCACGGGAAAGGCTACCCGACAATGTAGGTTGCGGTCGCGCTGGCCAAATATGACCCCTGTTCGTTATGCAATTCGGCACGGGCGACAGCGATTTTATTGCCGCCGCGCAGCAGCGTGCTGGTTATCGTGAAGTGTTCCCCATAGCCCGGGCGCAGATAATCTACGCGCATATCAATGGTTCCCATGCGGGCGAGTCGGTGATGAAATTCCTGATCGCTGATCGTCTCATGGCGCAGCAGCGTGCTACCGACGCATACCAATCCGGCAGCAACGTCCAACCCGGCGGCAATCACGCCGCCATGCAGAATCTTTTGTGCCGCATTGCCGATGAGCTTCTCTTGCCGGGCGAACGTCAGGACGGCTTTATCAGCGTCAAACTGCTGTAGCTCAAGGCCTAGCTCAATGTTGAATGGCATTTTGTAAATGAAAATATCGCCAACGAGCTGGCGCACGGTATCTCTGGTTAATGTCGTTCCCTGAAATGAGGGGAGGTTAGCCATCGTTGTTTTCCGTCCGAGCAATAAGAGGTACACATTAAATGTAGGTGATTTGATGCGATAAGGTTATGCAAATGTTTATTTTATGCGTTGATTTTGTTTCTTGCCAGAAAAGGCTAAGAAACGGAGGAACGGTAATTCAAACGTCGCGGAACTGTGTAGAATGGCGGGCTTGAGTGGGGAAGGCTCATCGCTATTTAGATAAAAGAGTTTATTTAGATAAAAGATTTTATTTGGATAAAAAGAATGCCGGAGAAAAACCATGTCGGAGAAAATGAATGCATAAAATCGGATTCGTACTGGCAGCATTACTGATGGCACAGGCTCATGCCGAAGACACAACAAACGTAAACGCGCCTGCGCCAAATCAACCGGTGGTACGTGGCAGCATTATTGCCAGCTTGTTAGAAGAGCACAACACCCCGTTTGTCCTCTATCCTTACGAGAGCAACTACATACTGTATACCTATACCAGCAACATCAATAAAACGGCGATACAGAGCTATAACTGGGGCGATGAAGCACGTAAAGATGAAGTGCATTACCAGTTGAGTCTGGGGTTCCCGATCTGGCGTGGTATTCTGGGTGATAACTCGCTGCTGGGGGCTTCCTATACGCAGCGCTCATGGTGGCAACTGTCGAATAAGAGCGAGTCTTCTCCATTCCGTGAAACGGATTATGAACCCCAGGTCTTTTTGGGCTGGGCAACGAACGCCACCTTCGCGGGCTGGACGCTGCGGGATGTGGAAGTGGGCTTTAATCACCAATCTAACGGCCGTTCCGAACCCACGTCACGCAGTTGGAACCGCGCCTATGCCCGCCTGATGACACAGAACGGTAACTGGCAGGTTGATGTGAAACCGTGGGTTCGTTTCTCTGATAGCCAGGACGATAACCCGGACATTACCAAATACATGGGTCATTACCGCTTACGCGTTGGCTATGTGTGGGGCGACAGCGTGTTTAGCGCGGAAGGACGTTATAACTGGAACAGCGGCTACGGCGGTGGCGAACTGGGCTGGAGCTACCCGCTGACGCGTCATGTTCGCTTTTATACCAAGGTCTTTAGCGGTTACGGTGAATCACTGATTGACTACAACCACCGTCAGACTCGCTTCGGCGTTGGGGTGACGCTGAACGACATGTTCTAACAGCGGTTATTTTAGCGCTTGCCGTTTTGACTACTGCCTTCGTTAACGACTGTCTTTGTTAACCCGTGTCGTTTTACCAAACTAACCATTGCAGTTTTACCAAACGGCGCTGAAAATAGCGCCTGTTTGATTTCATTGAATTGGGGAAGGCGTGTCTACGGCGGAAGTATTGAATAAGGAAGCGCTGGCGGTTCAGGTTCTGCGGGACACGTTCGGCTACCAGCAATTCCGACCGGGTCAGCAGGAAATTATCAGCGCGACGCTCAGCGGGCAGGATTGTCTGGTGATCATGCCGACAGGCGGCGGTAAGTCGCTGTGCTATCAAATCCCTGCACTGGTGATGGACGGGCTGACGCTGGTGGTGTCCCCGCTGATTTCACTGATGAAAGATCAGGTCGATCAGCTTCAGGCCTATGGCGTGTCGGCGGCCTGCCTGAATTCGACACAGACGCGTGAACAGCAGCTTGAAGTGATGGCGGGTTGTCGTACCGGCCAAATCAAACTGCTGTATATTGCGCCGGAACGCCTGACGACAGACAGCTTCCTCGATCATCTCGCCCACTGGCAGATCGCCCTGATCGCGGTGGATGAAGCGCACTGCATTTCCCAATGGGGCCATGATTTCCGCCCTGAATACCGCGCGCTGGGGCAGATTAAACAGCGTTTTCCGCATCTTCCTTTCATCGCTTTGACGGCCACCGCTGACGAGACCACGCGCAACGATATCGTTCGCCTGCTGGATCTTCACTCGCCGCTCATTCAGATCAACAGTTTTGACCGCCCGAATATTCGCTACACGCTGGTAGAGAAATTCAAACCGCTCGATCAGCTCTGGATGTTCGTGCAGGGGCAGCGGGGGAAAAGCGGCATCATCTACTGCAATAGCCGCTCCCGCGTGGAAGACATTTGCGCGCGTTTGCAGGCTCGCGGGCTGAGCGCAGGGGCTTATCACGCCGGTCTGGATAATGAACGGCGTGCGCAGGTGCAGGAAGCGTTTCTGCGTGACGATCTTCAGGTGGTCGTCGCGACCGTCGCATTTGGTATGGGCATCAACAAACCTAACGTGCGGTTTGTGGTGCACTTTGATATTCCGCGCAACATCGAATCCTACTATCAGGAAACGGGGCGTGCCGGACGTGACGGCCTCGCTGCTGAAGCTGCGCTGTTCTACGATCCGGCGGATATGGCGTGGCTGCGCCGCTGTCTGGAAGAAAAACCCGCCGGGCCACAGTTGGATATTGAGCGCCATAAGCTCAATGCGATGGGGGCGTTTGCCGAAGCGCAAACCTGCCGTCGTCTGGTGCTGCTGAACTATTTCGGTGAAGGGCGCCAACAACCTTGCGGTAACTGCGATGTTTGTCTCGATCCGCCGAAGCGCTACGACGGGCTGGTTGAAGCGCAAAAGGCGCTGTCCTGCGTGTATCGGGTCGGGCAGCGCTTTGGTTTAGGGTATATCGTCGAGGTGTTGCGCGGTGCAAATAACCAGCGTATCCGGGACTTCGGCCATGACAAGCTGCCGGTTTACGGCATCGGCAAGGATAAATCGCAGGAGCATTGGGTCAGCGTGCTGCGCCAACTGATTCATCTGGGCTTGCTGAACCAGAACATCACGATGCATTCCGCCGTACAGCTTACCGAATCGGCACGTCCGGTATTGCGGGGAGAAGTGCCGCTACAGCTGGCTGTGCCGCGAGTGATTAACCTGAAGCCTCGCGCGAATCAGAAATCTTATGGCGGAAATTACGACCGTAAGCTGTTCGCCAAATTGCGTAAATTGCGTAAATCCATTGCGGATGAAGACAATATTCCGCCTTACGTGGTGTTCAGCGATGCGACGCTGCTGGAGATGGCGGAACTGATGCCGATCACCGCGGGTGAATTGCTGAATATCAACGGGGTTGGTCACCGTAAGCTTGAACGCTTTGGTGCGCCCTTCATGAACATGATTCGCGATCATGTCGATAATGATGACGAGTAACGCTCGCCTTATCTGATTGCATTTAAAAAAACAGGAAAACCAAGATGCTGATGCTATTTCTGACGGTGGCGCTGGTGCATTTCATTGCGCTGATGAGTCCGGGGCCGGATTTCTTTTTCGTTTCACAAACCGCAGCCAGCCGTTCCCGCCGTGAAGCAATGATGGGTGTGCTGGGTATTTCTCTGGGCGTGGTGGTCTGGGCGGCTATCGCGCTGCTGGGGCTGCATCTGCTGTTGCAAAAAATGGCCTGGCTGCATACCGCCATTACCGTCGGCGGCGGGCTATATCTGTGCTGGATGGGCTGGCAGATGCTGCGCTCCGCACGGCGTAAAGCACAGTTGGAAACCACGCAGGAAACGGCTGTTGTGTTGCCTCAGCGTGGCAAAACCTTTATGCGCGGGTTATTGACGAATCTGGCTAACCCGAAGGCGCTGATCTATTTCGGTAGCGTGTTCTCGCTGTTTGTTGGCGATAGCGTCGGCAGCGGCGCCCGCTGGGGGTTGTTTGCGCTGATCTCGATTGAAACGCTGATCTGGTTCAGTCTGGTCGCAATGGTTTTCGCCTTGCCGGCAATGCGTCGCGGCTATCAGCGTCTGGCGAAATGGGTGGATGGCGTAGCGGGCGTGTTGTTTACCGGTTTCGGCCTGCACCTGATTTTCTCTCGCTGACATTTCCCCAGAGCGTTTCTGGTGGAGAACAACAGCGCGCCGTAATTTGATACGACGCGCTGTCTTTATCAGGCCTTTCTCGCGGTGGCGAGTAACGCGCCAACCAGCACAAACAGTGAACCGAATATCCGGTTGAGTGTCTTCATCTGCCGTGGGCCTTTCAGCCACCCGGCGATCCGCGTGGCCAACGTGGCGTAGCCAATCATCACGATGATATCGACCACAATGGTGGTGACGCCCAATACCAGATACTGAGCGGCCTGCGGCTGGTGGGGGATAATGAATTGTGGGAACAGCGCCGCCAGAAACACGATGCTTTTCGGGTTGGTCAGATTCACCAGCACCGCACGTTTAAACAGTCTACGACGCGGCATCGCGCTGACGATCGCCTGAAGGTCCAGTGCGCCCGCGGCACGCCATTGCTGAATCCCCAGCCAAATCAGATAAGCCGCGCCCAGCCATTTCAGCATATCGAAAGCCAGTACCGACTGGTTAAGCAGCGCGCCTAGTCCGATGCCGACCAGCACGATATGAATCGCCAGCCCGACCTGCAAACCACAGATGGAGGCCGCCGCGCCGCGATAGCCATGGCTAATGCCGGTGCTCATGGTGTTGATGGCGCCCGAGCCGGGCGACAGGCTGAGAATAAGCGTTGTGAGTAAATAGGTTAACCACCAGTCCAATGTCATGAAGCATGCCCCTGAATCACGTTCTGTATTACGAGAGTCTGTCTGTTTTTTATGTCACAATACGCTGGTGCTCTACCGCTTGTCATGTTCTTCCGCTAGCTTTAGTTTTCCCGCGTCACCGGAGAGGTGTGATGGTTCAACGCCACAATACGTTGTTTACGTCGGAACGGTTAACGTCTGAGGGGTTAACCTCGAACCTGCTAACGCGAGAAGCGCAGTTTGCCGCTTTTGCTACCGGAGAATTACTGGATTTTTGGCGTCAGCGCGAAGAGGGCGAATTCTCTGGCGTTGATGACGTCCCTATCCGGTTTGTTCGTTTTACCGCGCCACAGCACGACAAGATTGTCGTTGTCTTTTCAGGCCGTATCGAAAGCTACGTCAAATATAGCGAAGTGGCGTATGACCTTTTTCATAGCGGCTATGATGTACTCATCATGGATCACCGTGGGCAAGGGCGATCGGGTCGCGTGTTGCAAGACGGCCACCGTGGACACGTTGTGCGTTTCAGTGATTATGTCGATGACGCCGAAACGCTGTGTCAGCAGCACATAGGGCCGAAGCACTATATCCGCCGGTTTGCGTTAGCGCATTCAATGGGCGGCGCGATTCTGGCACAGTTGCTGATTCGCCAGCCTGAGACGTTTGATGCCGTTACGCTGTGCGCGCCGATGTTTGGCATTCGTTTGCCGCTTCCTCATTGTGTTGCCGGATGGATTGTCGATTGGGCAGAGCGTCGTCCGGCGATACGTGATTATTACGCTATCGGCACCGGACAGTGGCGTCCGCTGCCTTACCGAATGAATGTGCTGACGCACAGCCGTGAACGCTACCAGCGCAGCATTCGATTTTATGCAGACTCGCCGGATTTGCGTGTAGGCGGCCCCACCTATCATTGGGTGCGTGAAGCGATACAGGCAGGGAAACAGCTACAGGCGCAGGCCAGCGCCGTCACTACGCCGCTGCTGCTGTTGCAGGCGGGAGAGGAACGCGTGGTGGATAACCGCAGCCAGAATGCGTTTTGTCAGGCACTGGCGCAGAGTGGTAACGCCAATGCGAACGGCGTTTTACAGGTTATCCCCGGTGCGCGGCATGAAATTCTCTTTGAAACGGATAACCTCCGCGCTCAGGCATTTGCGCTGATTCTGGCGCACTTTGCGCGTTATCATTAATTTTTGCGGCGTGTGCCGCTACAACACACCAGAAGTGAGATCTCATCGTTATGTACCATGTCGTTGCTTCCGATTTAGATGGCACGCTGCTGTCACCTGACCACTCGCTGTCCCCGTATGCAAAAGAAACCCTCAGGCTGCTGACGGAAAAAGGGATTCACTTTGTGTTCGCGACCGGACGGCACCACATGGACGTCGCGCAGATTCGCGATAATCTCGGTATCAGCGCGTTTATGATTACCTCGAATGGCGCGCGAGTGCACAACTCGCAGGGCGAGCTGATTTTCAGTCACAATCTGGATCAGGATATCGCCCGCGACCTTTACAGTGTCGTACACAATAACCCCGATATGCTGACGCACGTTTACCGCGATGATGAGTGGTTTATGAACCGTCCACGTGCGGAAGAAGAGCGTTTCTTCAAAGAGTCGATCTTTAAATACAAGTTGTTCGAGCCTGCGCTGCTGGAGACCGATGGCGTCAGCAAGGTGTTCTTTACCTGCGATTCCCATGAACAGTTGCTGCCGTTGGAAGAAGCGATCAACGCGCGCTGGGGCGACCGCGTTAACGTGAGCTTTTCGACGCTTACCTGTCTGGAAGTGATGGCGGGCGGCGTATCTAAAGGCCATGCGCTGGAGCAGGTGGCGAAGATCATCGGCTTCTCGCTCAAAGAGTGTGTAGCGTTTGGCGATGGTATGAACGACTACGAAATGCTGTCGATGGCGGGTAAAGGCTGCGTCATGCAGAACGCGCACCAGCGCCTGAAAGATATGTTGCCGGATCGCGAAGTGATTGGGTCTAACGCAGACAGCGCGGTGCCGAATTACCTGCGGGAACTGTTTCTGAAGTAAGCCGTGAAGTAATCCGTATAGTATCGACCGACGCATCATCGGGCACGTAGTGCCCGATGGGAACACTGAGTCTCAGCGCGGTTTTTTCAGAAAATCGACCGCTTTGTCGGGGAAATCGGTGAACAGCCCGTCAACATCCGCCTGATAGTAGAGAATATCGTAGAGCCGATCGATATCCTTGGCGTACGCCGGTAGCCTGTCAGCCCTTGCCGTAAATGGGTGTACCTGAAGTTTATGCTGGTGGGCTTCCTTCACCATGTCGGTAAAGGTGATGTTGTCAGGCGTCGAACCTTTCTGGACGAGCATGTGGTAGTCCGGCCCGATACCATCGGCATAGGTTGCAATCTGCTGCATGGCGCCGGGCTTTTGCATCCAGTCGTAGTTGTAGTTCACCCACGACCCATCGGCCTGTTTCTCGTAGGTTTCATGCCAGTCGGTATAGGCAATCAGTTGAATCAGGTTTAAGTCCATCTTCATCTGCGGCTGCAATTCGGTTTTGATGCGTTTTAGCTCTGCAACATCAAACGATTGCAGGAAGACCTTATCGCTTTTTTTCGTATAGCCATACTGCTTCAACACGGCCAGCGTTTCGCGGGCGATATCTTTCCCTTCCTGATGGTGAAACCACGGCGCTTTGATTTCGGGGTAGAGCCCAATGTTCTTGCCCGTTGAGTGGTTCAGACCCTGAATAAATTCAATCTCTTCCTGGAAGGTATGAATGCGGAAGTCGGATTTCCACATCGGGAAGCGGTTCGGGTAGCTCTGTACCTGCTTACCGTCTTTGATGTCGAATCCTTCGGTGAATTTCAGCGACTTGATCTCTTGTAGCGTGAAGTCGATGGCGTAAAAGCGTCCATCTTTACGGGCGCGTTGCGGAAAACGTTCTGCCACATCGGTCACGCGATCCAGATAGTGGTCATGCAGGACAATGAGCGCGTTATCTTTGGTGAGCACCAGATCCTGCTCCAGATAATCGGCACCCTGAGCGTAGGCCATCGCCTTGGCTGGCAGCGTATGCTCGGGCAGATAGCCGCTGGCGCCGCGGTGGGCAATGACGATTTTGTCGGTTGATGAGGCGGAGTCACTTGCGTGACTGGAAGCACTAAGGGAAACGGAGAGTGCGAGGGCGGAGAGTAGGGATGTTACGGTAACGTTCATGCGATCAAACCTCTTTCTGTTGAGAGAAAGGCGGCGTCATCATGACGCCGCCAGAGGGATGCTTACAAGAGCGGGTTAAGCGCGGCTGGCTAACTCTGCTTTATGTTTTTTCTCATTCAGCATAACAACAATCAGCAGAAGTACCGCCAGAATGCTGCCGCCAATCATTACCATGAAGCCGCCGTCCCAACCGAAGAAGTCAACGGTATAGCCGACGATGGCGCTAGCGGCAACGGAGCCACCGAGGTAGCCGAACAGGCCGGTGAAGCCCGCTGCTGTACCTGCTGCTTTCTTCGGTGCCAGCTCCAGTGCGTGCAGACCAATCAGCATCACCGGGCCGTAAATCAGGAAGCCGATGACGATCATACAGGCCATATCCACACCCGGGTTACCGGCTGGGTTCATCCAGTACACGATGGTCGCTATCGTCACCAGCGCCATAAAGAACACGCCCGTCGCGCCACGGTTGCCTTTGAACACTTTATCTGACATCCAGCCGCACAGCAGCGTACCCGGAATACCCGCGTATTCGTACAGGAAGTAGGCCCAGGAGGATTTATCCAGTGCGAAGTGTTTCACTTCTTTCAGATAAGTCGGTGACCAGTCGAGGATGCCGTAACGCAGCAGGTAAACGAAGACGTTGGCGATAGCGATGTACCACAGCAGTTTGTTCGGGAAAACGTACTGCATGAAAATCTGCTTAGCCGTTAGTTCTTCTTCGTCTTTTTCATTGTAGTCAACCGGATAGTCGTTTTTGTACTCTTCAATCGGTGGCAAACCACAAGATTGCGGGGTATCACGCATCAGGGCAAACGCAATCAGAGCAACCAGAATCGCGGCGAAAGCTGGCATGTAGAGTGCGGCTTTCCAGTCGTTAAACCAGGCCATACCCAGCAGGAACAGCAGAGGCGGAAGCCCGCCGCCGACGTTGTGAGCACAGTTCCATACGGATACGATGCCGCCACGCTCTTTCTGCGACCACCAGTGAACCATGGTACGTCCACACGGTGGCCATCCCATTCCCTGGAACCAACCGCACAGGAAAAGCAGGACGAACATAATCGCGATGCTTGATGTTGCCCACGGCACGAAGCCCATGAACAGCATCACGGCGGCCGCCAGAATCAGGCCGGCAGGCAGGAAAACCCGTGGGTTGGAACGGTCTGATACCGATCCCATGATGAATTTGGAAAAGCCGTAGGCGATGGAAATGCCGGACAGCGCAAAGCCAAGATCACCGCGTGAGAAGCCCTGTTCAATCAGGTAAGGCATTGCCAGTGTGAAGTTTTTGCGTACCAGATAGTAGGCGGCGTAGCCAAAAAAGATCCCCATGAAGATCTGCCAGCGCAGACGGCGATAGAGGGGATCGACACGATCCTGCGATACGCGCGCCTGGTGGGCTGCGGGCCTAAAAATACTCAGCATAGATATCTCCAATGCGAAAAAAAACGATAGCTTTTTTGTTCTATTACGAACGTTATTGTAAGGGGCTAGCGTACAAATGAGTGTGATTCATGACGCTAATGTTACACTTTTATGAAACTGTGACGATTTTTGCGCTCATGTTAACAGAATCGGAAAATTCCACAGTGTGGTTTTAGTGACCTGAATCACACTTATTGTTTTTAGACACCTCTTTATTTTCGTTTAGTGTTCGTTTTTGCTCTTTATCAAACATTAACCCTTCTTTCTGTGTCCCAATAGCAACATATATCTCCTCCGCCTTAAGCGAGAACACAATGCGAACAAACGAGAACTGGCGTGAAACTGACGTGGTTGTCATCGGCGGTGGTGCGACGGGGGCAGGAACTGCACGGGATTGTGCCCTGCGCGGACTGCGCTGCCTGCTGCTTGAGCGTTATGATATTGCGACCGGGGCAACCGGACGTAATCACGGCCTATTACACAGCGGCGCCCGCTATGCGGTTACCGATGGCGAGTCTGCCCGCGAATGCATTGAAGAGAATCAGATTCTCCGGCGGATTGCCCGCCACTGTATTGAACCAACCGATGGTCTGTTCATCACCTTGCCGGAAGACGATCTTGGCTGGCAGGCGCAGTTTATTGCCTCCTGCCAGCAGGCAGGTATTCGTGCTCAAGCGATGGACCCACAGGAAGCGCTGCGGTTGGAGCCAGCAGCTAATCCGGCGTTGATTGGCGCGGTACGCGTGCCAGATGGTTCTGTCGATCCTTTTCGCCTGACGGCGGCCAACATGATCGATGCCTGCGAGCACGGTGCGGAAGTCTTGACCTATCACGAGGTTATCGGGCTGATTCGTCAGGGCGATAGGGTTACTGGCGTGCGCGTTTTCGACCATAAAAAAGGTGTAGAAACAGAAATATACGCACAGGTGGTCGTCAACGCTGGCGGTATCTGGGGGCAACGCATTGCGGAATATGCCGATCTGCGCGTGCGTATGTTTCCGGCAAAAGGTGCGCTGCTGATTCTTGGGCACCGCATCAACAACATGGTGATCAACCGCTGCCGTAAACCGGCGGATGCTGACATTCTGGTGCCGGGCGATACCATTTCGCTGATTGGCACAACCTCAACCCACATCGACTACGACCAAATCGACAATATGCTGGTGACGCCTGCCGAGGTGGAAACGCTGATGCGGGAAGGCTCCATGTTGGCACCGTCGCTGGCAAGCACGCGAATTTTGCGTGCCTATGCTGGCGTCCGTCCGCTGGTTGCCAACGACAGTGACCCCAGCGGGCGTAGCGTAAGCCGCGGCATTGTGCTGCTCGACCATGCCAGCCGCGACGGGCTGGAAGGGTTTATTACCATCACCGGCGGCAAGCTGATGACCTACCGTCTGATGGCGGAGTGGGTGACGGACGCCATCTGCAAAAAGCTGGGTCATGACGTGGCCTGCTCGACGGCACAGACGCCGCTGCCCGGCTCTGAGTCGCTGGATGAGGTGAAAACCGCCCCTCACGCTCTGTCAGCTTATCCTGCGGCGAAACCGCTCTCCGCGCCGCTGCGCGGTTCGGCAATTTATCGCCACGGTGAACGAGCCGGAAGAATGCTGTCTGGTGAGCGTCTTGATCGCAGTCTGGTGTGCGAATGTGAAGCCGTGACGGCGGGAGAAGTGCGCTACGCCGTGGAATCATTGCAGGTGAATAACCTGATTGACCTGCGTCGCCGTACTCGCGTTGGCATGGGCACCTGTCAGGGTGAACTGTGCGCCTGTCGTGCAGCGGGTCTGCTGTGCCGTCTGGGTACTGCGACGCCGGAGCAGTCGCTCACGCAGCTCAGCCAGTTTTTGAACGAACGCTGGAAAGGCATTCGCCCGGTCGCGTGGGGCAATGCCCTGCGTGAAAGCGAGTTTACCAGTTGGATTTATCAGGGTTTGTGCGGCCTGACGGCCAGCGACAGTCAGGAGGATCGCCATGCGCTATGACGTTGTAATTATTGGCGGAGGGCTCGCGGGGCTGACCTGCGGTATTCGCTTGGCGGAGCAGGGAAAACGCTGCGCGATTGTCAGCGCCGGGCAGAATGCGCTGCATTTTTCTTCCGGTGCGCTGGATTTACTCTCCCATCTCCCTGACGGCCAGCCCGTGAACCAGCCGCTTGAGGCGTTGGATGCGCTGGCGCGTCAGGCCCCTCACCACCCTTATTCGCGTATGGGAGCGGCGGCGGTTGCCGCACTGTTGCCACAGGTTGAAGCATTGCTGGAGCGCAGCACTATCTCCCTGTTGGGCAGCTATCAGCAGAACCACTGGCGCATGACGCCGTTAGGCAAGTTTCGCGCATGCTGGCTGAGCCCGGTTGATGGCGTCACGCGTGGCCTGCCGGATTCCGGCTTTGGTGATAACCCGCTTATTGCCGGTATCGACGGTTTTCTGGATTTTCAGTCCCGAATTGTTGCCGGTACGCTTCAGGCGCAGGGGATCGCGGCGCGCAGTGATGACCTCAAGCTGCCGGTTCTGGATCGGTTACGCCAAAACCCCAGTGAATTCCGTGCGGTAAATATCGCCCGCGTGCTCGACCGGCCGGAAAACCGCGCTGCGCTGGTGGAGGAGTTGTCGCTTCTGGCCAACGGTAACGATGCCATCATCATGCCCGCCTGTCTGGGATTGGATAGCCCCGAGGTGGTGGGTGAACTCGCTGAGGCGTTAGGTAAACCGGTGCTGCTGTTGCCGACCTTACCACCGTCAGTTCTTGGACTGCGCTTGCATCAGGCGCTGTCGCAGCGCTTTCGTCAACTGGGTGGCATGGTGATGCCGGGCGACCGCGCGGTGCGTGCATCGCTGTCGGCGCAGGAGATTGCCGTCCATAGCCACCATCACCGCGATATTCCGCTGCGGGCGAAGCACGCGGTGCTAGCGAGCGGCAGCTTCTTCAGTAACGGATTGGTGACGCAATTCGATCGGGTGACAGAGCCCGTCTTTGGGCTGGATGTTCGGTTTGCGGAGCAGCGCGAAGGCTGGAGCCAGCAGGACGTGTTCGCGCCGCAGCCCTATATGCAGTTTGGAGCGATCGTCGATGAACACCTCCACCCGTGTATTGGAGGCGAAACGATCGGCAATCTGTACGCCATCGGCGCGGTGCTGGAAGGCTTCGACCCGATTGCGCAGGGATGTGGCGCCGGGGTGTCCTTGCTTAGCGCCCTTCATGTTGCCGAACAGATTTTGAAGGAGGGCAACCCATGAGCCTGCTTAGCGATAACAGTTTTGAAGATTGTATCAAGTGTACGGTCTGTACCACGTACTGCCCGGTATCGCGCGTGAACCCGCTTTATCCCGGCCCGAAACAGGCTGGACCGGACGGCGAACGCCTGCGGCGTAAAGACCCGGCACTGTACGATGACGCGTTGAAATACTGCACCAACTGTAAACGCTGTGAAGTCGCATGCCCGTCAGATGTCAAAATTGGCGACATTATTCAGCGTGCGAAAGCGACGCACAGCAGCCACAAGCCGACATTGCGTGACGCGATTCTGAGCCATACCGATCTTATGGGGTCGATTGCCACGCCGTTTGCACCGCTGGTTAATACGGCTACCAGCCTGAAGCCGGTGCGCCAACTGCTGGATAAGGCGTTGAAAATCGACCATCGTCGTCAGTTGCCGAAATATTCGTTTGGTACCTTCCGGCGCTGGTATCGTCAGCAGGCGGCAAAGCAGCAGGCCTATGATGAGCAGGTCGCTTACTTCCACGGCTGCTATGTGAACTATAACCATCCACAGTTGGGTAAAGATCTGGTACAGGTCTTTAACGCGATGGGTATTGGCGTCCAGTTGCTGAATAAAGAGAAATGCTGCGGCGTACCGCTGATCGCCAATGGTTTTCACGACAAGGCCAGAAAGCAGGCGCACGCCAATATCACGTCGCTGGATGAGGCAATCAATCAGAAATCCCTACCGGTGGTCGCGACGTCATCCAGCTGTACGTTCACGCTGCGGGATGAATACCCGCATCTGCTGGGCGTGGATAACGGCCACGTGCGCGACGGCATCGAACTGGTAACGCGCCAGCTCTATCGCCTGCTGGAAGAAGAAGGGCGAACGTTGCCGCTGCGTAAATTACCGCTGCGGGTGGCGTATCACACGCCCTGCCATCTGGAGAGGATGGGCTGGACGGCGTATACCCTGGCGCTGCTGCAACGCATCCCCGGTCTTGAACTGGTGATGCTGGATTCCCAGTGCTGCGGTATTGCTGGCACCTATGGTTTCAAGAAAGAGAATTACGCCACGTCGCAAGGCATTGGCGCACCGCTGTTCCAGCAGATTGAAGAGAGCGGCGTCGATATCGTGGTAACGGACTGCGAAACCTGTAAATGGCAGATTGAGATGTCGACCAGCAAACGGTGTGAACACCCCATCACGCTGTTGGCGAGGTCATTAGCGCAGCCAGAGTAAGAAGCAGAGGGCGAAAAATGGGCCGCTATACAGCTCGTATTGAGAATAAGAATTTATCGCAAAAAGCACTTTACAACTGCGAATGATAATGATTATTATTGCTGTGCGTTCCGGGGAACGATGTCATGTGCCTGTGTTAATTACTGATGGTGTTCATGACGATTCGGCTTCCCTGTGAAGGCACGACATTGCTCACATTGCTTCCAGTATTATTTAGCCAGCTCGGGTGCTGGCTTTTTTTTTGCCTGTCGAACGCCCAGACTGCCCGTCTCAGACCTTCCGAAAGCCTTCCCCCTTAATCCACCGTCATAAACCATTCTTTGGTGTTTACCGATACATCGTGCTGGTGATTGCCCTGTCGATCGATTATTGATGATACCGTTCTGGAAAAACGGCCGGGTATCGCACCGCCATAGAAATCAATCGATAAAAGGGAAACTGTTTATGGATAGCTGCTTGAGTAAGAAAAAAAACGCATTTTTCTTAATAATTATGTTGTTGAGTCTGTTTCTAAGCGGCCTAAGAGTAGGCCACGCGGCCGTCAATGATAAAGCCTTCCTGCACCCGGGCATGCTTTATACGCAGGCCGATCTGGAGCGAATGAAAGCGGGGGTCGATAATAAGCAAGCCCCTTGGTATACGGATTGGCAACGGCTGCAATCTCACTATTTGGCAAGCTCCACGTATTCGGTTACGCCAAAAGCGGTGGTATACCGGAACGATCCTACCAATGGAAATGTGGGAAATGGCGAGTTACAGAATAGTGCTTCCGCCGCATTGTCGCTGGCGATTGAATGGGCGATGACAAAGAACCCCGCTTATTCTAATGCGGCGATAAAAATTCTTAACGGCTGGTCAACGACATTAACGGCAATTAAAGGCAACGACGCACAGCTGGCCGCCAGTCTTTATGGCTATAAATTGCTTAATGCGGCTGAAATTTTGCGCTATAGCGGCAGCGGTTGGTCGTCGGCTGATATTGCGCAATTTAGTAAAATGATGACCAGCGTATTTTACCCATTGACCCGCACGTATGGTCAGGTAAATGGCGGCTGGGCTAATGGCAATTGGGACGCGGCTGACACGCTATTTCACCTGAGCTTAGGCGTCTGGCTGAATGATTCTGAAATATATGATAATGCCGTAACGTATTTTAAGCAGGGTGAGGGTAACGGCTCGGTTATCCATTATGTACAAAATGAGAATGGCCAATTGCAGGAAAGTGGCCGCGATCAGGCGCATGCGCAAGGGGGATTAGGCTTATTAGTGATGGCGGCACAAATTGGCTATAACCAGCGTCAATATCAGACAAGCGGTGCAGATATGGTGAGCTACCCGAATAATAGCTATCCGCTTGTTAAGGCAGCGGAATATACAGCGAAATATAATCTGGGATATTCGGTGCCCTATACGCCGATTCCTGGTAAAGGTTATACGCTTGCGGATATGGGAAAAGGGCGTTCATGGATCCCCGGTCTGACCATCTCTTCTGCATTTCGTGGCGAATTCAGGCCAATATATCGTGGCATTTTCAGCTTATTCACCGCGGCCGGTGTGTCTGAAACTCAACTGCCTTACACGAAAGAAGTTATCAGTCGTATGCCGATAGGTAAGTTTTATTTTGATCATCCTTCCTATGAAGGATTAATCAATGCGACAGATTCATCTTCATCCGACACAATGTATATTGTGTTGCAGTCCGTCAGTAAATCTCTGAATAAAGATAGCACGGGAACGCTGGCTGCCGTCATGGGTGAGTCCGCGCCAATTACCGTAAATGGGGTCAATCCGTCGGTAAATAGTGGGATTCAGGCGGTTTACCTTAATCAAAACAAATTCGCTTTCCGTTCGATACAGACGGGGAAATATATTTCTGCCACCGCTGATGGGCATTTAGTTGCATCTGCCAACAACATAACCGACAGCGAATCCTTTATTTATACCGATTCCGGCAACGGTAATGGAACGTTATTGGCTGTGTCGAATAAGCGCTTCCTGATTATGGATCCTGACACCTATCAAATTTCAGCGACGGGAGCGGGCGTTAGCAATGATAATGGTCGGTGGATGATGTTATATCCCGATCCGACAGCGTTAGGTGTTGTTAAGTAATAACCGAACACGGAACTGGCGTTATCTCTGGTTCCGTCATTTCTCAATGCTTATTTCTCAAGGCGTCATCCTGTTCTGATTTTTCGAACAGAGCGGTGAGTTTTTTGCGCTATCTTATTTGCCACCGCCCGTTACACTTTCCTTATCAAAAACGCGGGAGGAAATAACATGATCTATTTACGTCAAGCGCAAGATCGCGGACATGCGAATCACGGCTGGCTCGACAGCTGGCACACGTTCTCCTTTGCCGATTATTACGATCCTGATTTCATGGGGTTTTCGGCACTGCGCGTCATTAATGAAGACGTTATCGAAGGCGGGCAGGGCTTTGGCACACATCCGCACAAAGATATGGAAATTCTGACCTATGTTTTATCCGGTGCCGTTGAGCATCAGGACAGCATGGGAAATAAAGAGCAGGTGCCAGCAGGTGAATTCCAGATTATGAGTGCGGGCACCGGTATTCGTCACTCTGAATACAATGCCAGCAAGGACGAACCGCTGCATCTGTACCAAATCTGGATTATCCCGGAAAAAACTGGGCTGACGCCGCGCTACGAGCAGAAGCGCTTTGATGTGCAGCAAGGGCGCCAGTTGGTGCTGTCCCCGGATGCGCGTGAAGGTTCGCTGAAAGTCTTTCAGGACATGACGCTGTGGCGTTGGGCGCTGAAAGCGCAGGAGCAATCGGTGTATCAGATTCAGGCTGACCGTCGCGTCTGGATTCAGGTGGTGCGTGGTACGGTAGAGATTAATGGTCAGAAAGCGGAAACCAGCGATGCGTTCGCAGTCTGGGACGAAACGGCGATCTCTGTTCATGCCAGCGAGGACAGCGAAATCCTGCTGTTTGATTTGCCGCCAGTATAAGGATGGCTAAGCAAGAATGGAAAAGCCTGCGTAGGGAAGGACGCGGGCTTTTTATTTGTCACGACCTGATTTCATCCTTCAGATTATGCCCCTCAGCCTTTACTTTCCTGACGCTTTTTTTGTTAGACTTAGATTACTGTTTTTCAGGCATTTTAGTCGACGATGAAGAAAAAAAGACCCGTTCTCCAGGACGTTGCTGACCGCGTTGGGATTACCAAAATGACGGTAAGCCGCTATTTGCGTAACCCTGCGCAGGTGTCAGCCGCGTTGCAGGAAAAGATCGCTATTGCATTGGATGAGCTGGGCTATATTCCCAATCTCGCGCCGAATATGCTTGCCAGCTCCACCAGTCGGGCGATTGGGGTGCTGCTGCCGTCATTAACCAATCAGGTTTTCGCTGAGGTATTGCGCGGTATTGAACGCACGGCGGAAGCGCACGGCTACCAGACTATGCTGGCGCACTATGGCTATCATCCTGACAGAGAAGAACAGCGCCTGACGTCACTGCTGTCGTATCACATCGATGGGCTTATTCTGGCCGAACGCACCCACACGCCGCGAACGCGCCAGATGCTGGATGTCGCCGGCATTCCGGTGGTGGAACTGATGGATTCCGTCTCGCCCTGTCTGGATATGGCTGTCGGATTTGATAACGTTGAAGCCGCGCGTCAGATGACGCTGCGTATGGTTGCGCTGGGGCACCGTCATATCGTCTATCTCGGGGCGCGGCAGGATGAGCGTACGATTATGCGCTGCCGGGGCTATGAACAAGCGATGTGGGAAAGCGGGCTCAAAAGCTATTGCGTGATGAGCGAACGGGCATCTTCCTATTCACTCGGTGGCGAACTGCTGCGGCAGACGCAGGCGGAATACCCGCAGGTCGATAGCGTATTTTGCACCAATGACGATTTAGCCGTCGGCGCAATGTTTGAATGCCAGCGCCAGGGATTGCGCGTGCCGGAGGATATTGGCGTAGCGGGTTTCCACGGACACGACATTGGTCAGGCGATGGTGCCGAAGCTGGCTAGCGTACTGACGCCGCGTGAGCACATGGGGCGTGTCGGCACCGAGCATTTGCTGGCTCGTCTACGGGGCGAGCCAGTTGCGCAGTGCATGGTCGATGTCGGTTTTACCGTGCTGGACGGCGAAAGCCTTTAAGCCGCTGCGTTAGCCTGCTGCACGCAGTGCGTCAACGCAGCGCTGTACGACGTCTTCCCGAGTGCCGTCAATATCGATCTTCAGGACATCCGGTTCATCGCTGCCCGGTTCTTCCAGCGCATCGAACTGGCTTTTCAGCAGCTCCGTCGGCATGAAGTGGCCTGCCCTGGCTTTGTGGCGCTCCAGAACCAGCTCAAAGCTGCCTTTCAAATAGATAAACACCATCTTTTCGTTCCCTTCGCGCAGGCGGTCGCGGTAACGCTTTTTCAGCGCGGAACAGACGATGATGCCAGTCTCGTTTTTGTGTGCCAGGCTATAGGCGACATCGCTAAGACGCTCCAGCCACGGCGCGCGGTCGTCATCGTTCAGTGGCGTGCCGCTGGCCATTTTCTGGATATTCGCGCGCGGATGCAGATCGTCGCCGTCAATAAATTTTGCCTGAATGGCGCGGCCAAGTTCAGCGCCAACTGAGGATTTTCCACTGCCTGATACGCCCATCAGAATAATGCTTCGACCTGACATAATTTGATCTCTATCTCAAAATGTAAATTAAATGGTACTTAATGGTTCCTGATTTTAACATGTTACCCGTATCATGTTACCGGTATCAAATGATGATGTGATGCATCTCACAAACAATTAGCCAACCCAGACCGAGTGCCCTAAAGAGAGTATTAACGATGACAGAAATCACCTCCGCCTATAGCGCCAGTGTGTTGTTGACCATTGCCGCTGGCGCAGTCGCACTGTTACTGGTGCTGATTATGCGCTTTAAAATCCATGCGTTCCTGGCGCTGACACTCGTCAGTCTGGTAACAGCATTGGTAACAAAAACACCTTACGAAAAGATTGTGCCGACGCTGCTGAGTGGCTTCGGTAGTACGCTGGCATCCGTTGCCCTGCTGGTTGGACTAGGGGCAATGATTGGCCGCCTGTTAGAAGTGACTGGCGGTGCGAATGTGCTGGCGGATACGCTAATCAATAAATTTGGCGAACATCGTGCACCTTTTGCGTTAGGGGTTGCTTCTCTGCTGTTCGGCTTCCCGATCTTTTTTGATGCAGGTCTGGTTGTTATGCTGCCGATTATTTTCAGCGTAGCGAAGCGTTTTGGCGGTTCTACATTAAAATATGCCTTTCCCGCTGCGGGCGCATTTGCTGCTATGCACGCCTTGGTACCGCCACATCCCGGCCCCGTTGCTGCGAGTGAATTGTTAGGGGCTAACATCGGGCTGTTGGTGATCATCGGTACGCTTATTGCGCTGCCAACCTGGTACTTCGGTGGGTATCTCTACGGCCTGTATGCAGGGAAAAAATTTGATATCAAACTGCCTTCGAGCTTCCTGTCTGCTGTTGAAACGGATACGACCGTTAAACCACCACGTTTTTCCGTTGTTCTGAGTATTTTGTTGCTGCCATTGGTGTTGATTTTCCTCGATACCGGGCTAAACACGTTGACGGTAATGGGGATGGTGAGTGGCGATAACGGCGTGGTGCAGTTCTTGCGTATGCTAGGGAAAACCCCTGTTGCGTTACTGATCACGGTGTTTTTTGCTCTGATGGTCTTTAGCGGCAGCAAAAGCCGAGCGCATCTGGAAAAAGTTTGTGATGGGGCATTAGGGCCAATTTGCGCCATTATTTTGGTAACCGGTGCAGGTGGCATGTTCGGTGGTGTTCTGCGTGCCAGCGGCATCGGCAACGCGCTATCCGGTGCGCTGGCAGATACGGGCATGCCTGTTATCGTTGCTGCATTTGTGGTGTCGATGGCACTGCGTGTGGCGCAGGGTTCTGCAACGGTGGCACTGACGACCACGGCGGCGTTAATGGCACCCACAGTGGCGGCGACCACGGGATTAAGCCAGTTTGACCTGTGCTTTATCGTAGTGGCGATTGCGGGGGGGGCGACGGTGCTGTCGCATGTGAACGACTCCGGGTTCTGGCTGGTCAGCCGTTTCCTCGAAATGGATGAGAAAACGACCCTGAAAACCTGGACGGTAATGGAGACGCTGCTCGGCACCATTGCGTTCCTGCTGGCGTTAGTGGGAAGTATTTTCCTCTGATATGTTTTGCTCCCTTCTTGCAGAGGGGGGCTTTTAGTCACATTTTTATGCCGACTAAGAGACGGTTTCGTGCGCGATAATGTCGTTATTTTCATGCTACTTCATAGCACGCGCCCGACATGGGGCGGCTCAAACGCCGCTCGCCCCATGACCCCCTGGCTTCTGGCTAAATTATGCCGCTACGCGGTGCCATCGGTGTTCATGACCACTTTTCGAGCCGACTGTGACGCGCTTACTTGCCCCATAAACGGGGCTCGCCCTTCGGGCCAGCACAAGTGCTGTTCAAAAACGTCTCTGACGTTTTTGTCCGGCGTGGCACAGCCTTTCGCGGCGTCCTTGCCGCTCACTCGGTGGTCATGCCCATCGCTGCATAATTTTTACGCCAGATAACGTCACCCCCATAATAATTTGCACATTTATGCATAAGACACAGGGGGAAACGGAGTTGCTATAACTTCATGTAGGCACGCACGCCGTCGAGGAACATCTGCGTTGACAGCATAACCAGAATCAACCCCATCAATTTCTCCAGTGCGCTCACGCCTTTCTCACCCAGCAAACGCAAGAACACATCTGACATCAGCAGGATGATGAAGGAGATCGTCCAGGCAATAAACAGCGCCAGCGTCAGGTGGGGAAGCTGATTAGGGT
Organism: Pectobacterium sp. 1950-15; assembly: GCF_037136835.1. Lineage (NCBI taxonomy): Bacteria > Pseudomonadati > Pseudomonadota > Gammaproteobacteria > Enterobacterales > Pectobacteriaceae > Pectobacterium > Pectobacterium sp. 1950-15. The sequence goes on from NZ_JBBBQR010000008.1 coordinate 104,673, forward strand.
ACTGGTGGGACAGCAGCATCAGTGCCGCAAGGATCGACGGCCCCGCCACCAGAGGAATCGCCATAGGTACCAGAAACGGCTCTTCACCGGCTGGCAGACCGCTGCTGTTGCCTTCCTGTGATGGGAAAATCATACGAATCGCGATGAGGAATAGCACGATACCGCCAGAAATGGAGACGGTTTCGGTACGCAGATTCAGGAACGCCAGAATACGTTCACCCGCGAACAGAAAAATCAGCATCAGCCCGAGCGCGATCAGCATTTCACGGATCAACACCACGCGTCGGCGTTTGGGGTCGAGATGTTTGAGCACGGACATAAAAATCGGCAGGTTGCCGAGTGGATCCATAATGAGCAACAGCAGCACCGTTGCGGAGATCATTTCTGTCATGTTGGTTTTTTACTCCCGAAACCTTGTTTCCTGACCTGGGCCATCTTCACGGGCTGACCAACGTGATTATCCTGTGCCAGATCGATGATATTAGAATGACTGCTGAAAAATGCCGTACTATCGAATAAATTCACTTGCGACTTGATGTACATTTTGTAAGGCTGAATGACACAATTATTTACGGGTTTACGACACGACACGCGCAACCTCTGCCGCAGATCACTGAGTCAGCAATAACCAGGCGCTATCGACGTTAGCCACAATTCTTTTTGTTACCCCCAAAGCAGGACAGTTACCATGAAAAATGTTGGTTTTATTGGCTGGCGCGGTATGGTCGGCTCGGTTCTCATGCAGCGCATGGTGGAAGAACGCGACTTTGATGTGATTCACCCGGTATTCTTCTCGACTTCTCAGCACGGCGAACCTGCTCCGGCGCTGGGCGGTCATCAAGGCGTGTTGCAGGATGCTTATAATATCGAAGCACTGCGCGCGCTGGACATCATCATTACCTGTCAGGGCGGCGATTATACCAATGAAGTCTACCCGAAGCTGCGTGAAAGTGGCTGGCAGGGCTATTGGATCGATGCCGCGTCCTCGCTGCGTATGAAAGATGACGCGATTATTATTCTGGATCCGGTTAACCACGGGGTGATTCAGCAGGGTCTGGATAAAGGCATCAAAACCTTTGCCGGCGGTAACTGTACCGTTAGCCTGATGCTGATGTCATTGGGCGGCCTGTTTGCTAACAATCTGGTGGAGTGGGTTTCTGCCGCGACGTATCAGGCTGCTTCTGGCGGCGGTGCGCGTCACATGCGTGAACTGCTGACCCAGATGGGCGCGCTGCACGGTGAAGTGGCGAAAGAGCTACAGGATCCGGCGTCTGCGATTCTGGATATCGAGCGTAAAGTAACAGCGCTGACCCGTAGCGGTTCGCTGCCGACTGATAACTTCGGCGTGCCGTTGGCGGGTAGCCTGATTCCGTGGATCGACAAACAGCTGGATAACGGCCAGAGTCGTGAAGAGTGGAAAGGTCAGGCGGAAACCAACAAGATTCTGGGCACCAGCAGCGTCATTCCTGTTGACGGTCTCTGTGTACGCGTCGGCGCACTGCGCTGCCACAGCCAGGCGTTCACCATCAAACTGAAGAAAGATGTGGCGCTGCCGGAAATCGAACAACTGCTGGCAACCCACAACGATTGGGTGAAAGTGGTGCCGAACGATCGCGACATCACCATGCGTGAACTGACGCCTGCTGCGGTAACGGGCACGCTCTCCACGCCAGTGGGTCGTCTGCGTAAGCTGAACATGGGGCCGGAATACCTGTCCGCCTTTACGGTCGGCGATCAGCTGCTGTGGGGAGCCGCTGAACCGCTGCGCCGTATGCTGCGCATCCTGCTGTAGTTATCCTGCTTTTTTGGCGCAACATCGGTTGGTGTTGCGCCTGTTCCCTACTCAGATGACATCGAGAAAGTAAACGAATGAGTACTGACAGTGAAAAGGATATCTCACGTGTATTAACATGGGAAAATCAGAAATTTGTTGTTACGACGAATAATGATCTACTGGATATTCATGCCATACATTGTTATTTAACGCGTTCAAGTTGGGCTGAAGGCATTGATATCGACACTGTTCAGGAATCTATCACTAACAGCCTTAATTTCGGTTTATTCACTGACGATAAGCAGATTGGATTCGCGCGTGTCGTGACGGATTTTGCGACTTTTGGTTATCTCTGTGATGTTTATGTGCTGGAAGAATATCAGCAGCAAAAGTTGGGAAGCTGGTTAATGGAATGCTGCCTTGACCATCCGGTACTTAAACGACTGCGGCGTATTATGCTTGTCACATCCACAGCGCCATGGCTCTATGAAAAAGCAGGATATTCTCCGGTTAACAAAGAAAACTATGTCTGGGCGATTACGCGTCCCGATATCTATCAATCGAAGAGGCATCAGGCTTGAGTTTCCCGTCAGGCCGAGCGTGCTCTCCTGCTTTCAGGTAGTTTTCATTTGCCTGATTTTATTCTGGCACTTGATCTGTTTATCCACCCTATCATGCCACGCTATCCAGCCGTTCCAATGCCTGACGGGGGGAAATCAGCGGGACGCGTACTTCGACCCGGGTAAATTTATCCGCTTCGCTGACCACCGTAATGCCATAGCGGTTGCCGTAGCGTGCTTTGATACGGCGATCGACCAAATTCATGCCTAATCCATCGCCACCGCTGCGGGGCTGATAGGTGCCAGCATTATCTTCCACTGACAGCTCCAGGGTGTTGGCGTGCAGGCGTCCGCTGATGTGGATGTGCCCGCTTTCAATCATCTGTGAGATACCGTGCTTAATCGCATTTTCGACGATGGGTTGCAGGGAAAACGCGGGTAATCGCGCCTCACGCAGCGCTTCCGGCAGAGAAATGTCTACCGTCAGATGATCGGCAAAGCGCGCTTTCTCGATTTCGAGATAGGCGTTAACGTGCTCCAGTTCGTCATTGAGCGACACCTCATCGTTGCTGCGCTTGAGGTTTTTACGGAAAAACGTCGACAGAGACAGCACTAACTGACGGGCGTGAGCAGGATCGCGCCGTATCACGGCGGACAGCGTATTCAGCGCGTTGAACAGAAAATGCGGGTTGACCTGCGCGTGCAGCAGCTTGATTTCCGACTGGGCCAGCAGCTGTTTCTGCTGTTCAAAACGGCCTGTCAGAATCTGCGCGGAAAGCAAGTGGGCGATCCCCTCTCCCAGCGTGCGGTTAATGCTGGAAAACAGCTTATTCTTGGGCTCATAAAGCTTGATCGTGCCGACAACGCGCTGATCTTCGCCACGCAGCGGGATCACCAGCGTGGAGCCCAGCTTGCAGTGTGATGAAACCGAACAAGTGTAAGACACCTCGTTGCCGTCGGCGTACACCACCTGATTGTTGTCTATCGCCCGGCGCGTGTGTGATGAGGTGATAGGCGCGCCGACGTTGTGGTGGTCATCGCCCAGCCCAATAAACGCCAGTAATTTGTCGCGATCGGTAATCGCCACGGCACCGACCCCCAGTTCTTCATACAAAATGCGAGCAACGCGCATACTGTTTTGTGGGTTGAATCCCTGACGCAGCGCCCCTTCGGCGCGGGCGGCGATTTGCAGCGCCTTGGCGGAAAACGCAGAAGTGTATTTTTCAAAAATGGCGCGTCTGTCGAGCAAAATGCGCATAAACATGGCGGAACCGATGGTATTGGTGATCATCATCGGCAGCGCAATATCCCTCACCAGCTCTGCGGCGTTATCAAACGGACGCGCGACCAGCAGGATTATCGCCATTTGCAGTATCTCTGCCACCAGTGCGGTCAGGCCGACGACGAGGGGTTTAAAGAGCAAATCGATACGGTTACGGCGTGCCAGATAGCGGTGTAACAGCCCGCCGAGCAGGCCTTCGGCGATCGTCGACAGCATACAGGCCAGCGCGGTCATGCCGCCCATCGAATAGCGGTGTAATCCGCCCGTTAACCCGACGAGAAAGCCGACGGAAGGGCCGCCCAGCATGCCGCCGAGCACGGCGCCCGTCGCGCGGGTATTGGCAATCGAATCGTCTATATGCAGGCCGAAATAGGTTCCCATAATGCAAAACACAGAAAAAACCAGATAGCACACCAGCTTGTGCGGCAGGCGAATGGTGACCTGCATTAGCGGGATGAACAGCGGGGTCTTACTGAGCAAATAGGCGATAACCAGATAAACACACATCTGCTGTAACAGGGAAAGAATCAGATCAATCTGGCTAACCATAGACGGGCTCTCTTTACACGAAATCAGCTAAATTGTACTGCTTTTTCCTTATGAACGAATCGATATTAAACAAAAGATGCTAATTGTCCTGTGTCATAACTTATTCATATAAATATAAACGGAAAAATTTCATTAATTCTCTGATATTTCCCCATTCTTTGACTACGCTGAATTAGGGGGCGTGGTTCAAGAACTCTTTCATAGTATTCATTATTTTTACCTATCGCCGCTATTCATTAGCAAGCTAATAACCCGTTAATTTCATTGCCTTTTTGTTAAAAATAAGTAACGGGAGAATATAAGCGCAACGTAATGCGTTTTTAATATTACTTATTTATTTAATTCAAATGGTTAATCAGAGGATGGATACCATGCCAGCGTTTTCTGAGGCGATTAATTTACTTATTTCCGGGCACTATGCTGACCCGTTTTCGCTGTTAGGTATGCATCATTCTTCTAAAGGCCTTGAGGTTCGGGCACTGCTGCCGGATGCGCAGGCAGCTTGGGTGGTTGATGCCAACAATGGGCGAAAACTCGTCGAGCTGGGACGTATAGATGAACGCGGTTTTTTTTGTGGTGTAGTGCCGCGCCGGAAAAATGCCTTTCGTTACCAATTGGCCGTGACCTGGGGGGAAGAAACCTGGGTCATTGAAGATCCTTACCGTTTTGGCCCGCTGTTGCAGGATATGGATATTTGGCTTTTGGCTGAAGGCACCCACCTGCGGCCTTACGAGCGGCTAGGCGCACATCTGGAAACGCTGGATGGTGTTGAAGGCACGCGTTTTGCCGTTTGGGCGCCGAATGCCCAGCGCGTTTCAGTCGTGGGGCAGTTCAACTTCTGGGATGGTCGACGTCATCCGATGCGGCTGCGACAGGAAAACGGTATTTGGGAACTGTTTCTGCCCGATGTGAAAGCGGGGCAGCTCTACAAATATGAAATGATCGACAGCCATGGGAACGTCCGGTTGAAGGCCGATCCGTATGCGTTTGAAGCACAGATGCGCCCGGATACCGCCTCGCTGATTACGCCGCTGCCTGAGAAAGTCCCGACCAGTGATGCCCGACGTGAAGCGAACGGCCTACGCTCACCGATCTCCATTTATGAAGTTCACCTTGGTTCCTGGCGGCGGCATACGGATAACCATTTCTGGCTGAGCTATGAAGAACTGGCGAATCAGCTGATTGATTATGTGCAGTACATGGGCTTCACGCACGTGGAGCTGATGCCGATTAACGAACACCCGTTCGATGGCAGTTGGGGTTATCAACCGCTGGGGCTGTATGCGCCAACGCGCCGTTTCGGCACCGCGTCGGAGTTCAGAGCCTTTGTTGATGCGCTCCATGGGGCGGGCATTAACGTCCTGCTGGACTGGGTGCCGGGGCATTTTCCCGGCGATGAATACGGTCTGGCGCAGTTTGACGGCACCGCGCTGTATGAATACGCCGATCCTCGCGAAGGCTATCATCAGGACTGGAACACGCTGATTTATAACTATGGCCGCCATGAGGTGCGTAACTATCTGGCGGGCAATGCGCTGTTCTGGATGGAGCGCTATGGCATCGACGGCCTGCGGGTGGACGCCGTGGCTTCCATGATTTACCGCGACTACAGCCGCAGTGAAGGCGAGTGGGTACCGAACCATTACGGCGGTAAAGAGAACCTCGAAGCGATTGCGTTTCTGCGCTACACCAACCACATGCTGGGCCATGCTGCGCCTGCGGCGATCACGCTTGCCGAAGAGTCTACCGATTATCCGGGCGTCACGCTGCCGCCGGACTGCAACGGTTTAGGATTTCACTACAAGTGGAATATGGGCTGGATGCACGACACGCTGGCCTATATGCAGCACGATCCGGTTCACCGCAAATACCATCACGATTTGCTGACATTCGGCATGCTTTACGCTTATAGCGAGAACTTCGTGCTGCCGCTGTCTCACGATGAAGTGGTACACGGTAAGCGCTCGCTACTGGATCGCATGCCCGGCGATGTCTGGCAGAAGTTTGCCAATTTACGCGCGTATTACGGCTTTATGTGGGCGTATCCCGGCAAAAAGCTGCTGTTTATGGGCGGCGAATTTGCACAAGGGCGTGAATGGAACCACGACGCCAGTCTGGACTGGCACCTGCTGGATGAGCCGGAAGGCTGGCACCGCGGCGTGCAGATGCTGGTGCGCGATCTCAACCATTACTATCGCCAGCAGCCGCCGCTGTATCAGTTGGATTTTCAGCCGCAGGGCTTTGAATGGCTGGTGGTGGATGACCGGGAAAACTCGGTCTTTGCCTTTGTCCGGCGTGATGAGCAAGGTAACGAAGTGCTGGTCGTCAGCAACTTTACGCCAGTTCCACGCTATGGCTATCGCATCGGTATCAACCAGCCCGGCGGCTGGCGAGAAGCGATCAATACGGATTCTGGCTATTACAACGGCAGCAACCTGGGCAATGTCGGAACGATTTACAGCGAGGAACGGGGCAGCCATCAGCGCCAGCATTCTCTTGTGCTGACCATTCCGCCGCTTGCCACGCTGTATCTGGTGAAGGAGGCGTGAATGTCGGAATTACTGACGGGTAAGCCGACGCCGCTGGGAGCCAGTTTTGATGGACAGGGTGTGAATTTCGCGCTGTTTTCGGCGGATGCCGAGCGGGTCGAGCTGTGTGTCTTTGATGAACGCCAGCAGGAACAGCGCATTGAGCTGACTGCACGCAGCGGCGATATTTGGCACGGTTACCTTCCCGCTGCACAGCCGGGGCTACGCTATGGTTTCCGGGTTGATGGGCCGTTTGAACCGTCTCAGGGGGTGCGCTTCAACCCGAATAAACTGCTATTGGATCCCTACGCGCGCCAGCTTGACGGCTGGGTGGTGGATGATGATTCCCTGCAAGGCGGCATTGACCAGCGGGATGAACGCGATAGCGCCGACATCATGGCGAAGTGCGTGGTTACTACGGAAGAGTACGACTGGCAGGGCGACCAACATCCGCAAACGCCCTGGAGTCAGACGGTGATTTATGAGGCGCATGTCCGCGGGCTGACGCAACTGCACCCTGATATCCCCGAAGATATTCGCGGTAGCTATGCGGCGTTAGGCCATCCGGTGATGATTGACTATCTGACGTCGCTGGGCATCACGGCGCTGGAGCTGCTCCCGGTGCAGCAACATGCCGATGAGCCCCGGCTTCAGCAACTGGGGCTGCGTAACTATTGGGGCTATAACGTGCTGCTGCCCTTCGCCGTCGATAACAGTTTGGCCGCGGGTGACGATGCGTTGAATGAGTTTCGGGATGCGGTGAAAGCGCTGCATCACGCGGGTATCGAAGTCATTCTGGATGTGGTGTTCAACCACAGCGCTGAACTGGACGTCGAAGGCCCCACGCTGTGCCAGCGCGGTATCGATAACCGCAGTTATTACTGGCTGAGTGAAAACGGTGAATACCATAACTGGACCGGCTGCGGCAATGTGCTGCGCCTGAATCATCCGGCGGTCATTGATTGGGTGATGGACTGCCTGCACTTCTGGCGCGAAGTCTGCCACGTTGACGGTTTTCGCTTCGATTTGGCAACGGTGCTGGGGCGTACCCCGGATTTCACCGCCGCCGCGCCGCTGCTATCCGCCATGAAAAATGATAGCCGATTACAGGGCTGCAAGCTGATTGCCGAACCGTGGGACATCGGGCATGGCGGTTATCAGTTAGGCCAGTTTCCAACGTCCTTCGCGGAGTGGAGCGACCGCTACCGTGACGACATGCGCCGTTTTTGGCTGCATGGTGACATTTCCCTTGGCGCGTTCGCCCGCCGTTTTGCTGCCTCTAGCGACATCTTCCAGCAGCGTGACCGCCTGCCTTACGCCTCCGTCAACAAACTGACGGCTCATGACGGCTTTACGCTGCGCGATGTCGTGAGTTTTAACCACAAGCACAACGATGCCAACGGTGAGGGCAACCGCGACGGCACCGACAGTAACTTCAGTAATAACCATGGCACGGAAGGTTTGGAAGCGGACGACGACATCCTCCAGCGTCGGCTGGCCAGCCAGAAGGCGCTGCTGACGACGCTGATTCTGTCACAGGGAACTCCCATGCTGCTGGCGGGCGATGAACTGGGGCACAGCCAGCAGGGCAACAACAACGCCTACTGTCAGGATAACGAATTGACCTGGCTGCACTGGGAAAACGCGAACCGCGAACTGCGCAAGTTTGTCGCCGGATTGATCCAACTGCGCCGCGCGATCCCTGCATTACAGCAGGAGACGTGGTGGCAAGAAGGGGACGGCGCAGTGCAGTGGCTGAACCGAGAAGGGCAGCCTTTGACGCCGCAGCAATGGGAGCAAGGGGAACATCAGCTCCAGATATTACTGTCCGGTCGCTGGCTTGTGCTGTTTAACGCCAGCCTGCATACCGGTGCGTTCATTTTGCCAGAAGGCCACTGGCAGGTTTCACCGCCGTTTGATGAAACGAACCCGCCCGAGGGGGGAATTTGGCACGGACAAGCGCAGGCGGTAGGCGTCTTGATAAAACAGACGGCCTAAGCGCAAGCCATTAAAAGAATAATCAGGAGATAGCCATGGTAAATAACGACAAGCATGACCCTCTGATGTTGGCAAGACAGCTCCCTTTAAAATCCGTGGCATTAATTTTGGCCGGAGGCCGTGGAACGCGACTGAAAGGGCTGACGGCATTACGTGCCAAGCCCGCCGTTCACTTTGGTGGCAAATTTCGGATTATTGATTTCGCGCTTTCTAACTGTCTGAATTCTGGTATCCGACGTATTGGTGTGATTACCCAATATCAGTCACATACGCTGGTGCAGCATATTCAGCGCGGCTGGTCATTTCTGAATGCGGAAATGAACGAATTTATCGATTTGCTTCCCGCGCAGCAGCGCCATTCTACCGATCACTGGTATCGGGGAACGGCGGACGCGGTGTGTCAGAATCTCGACATCATTCGGCGCTACCGTGCGGAGTATGTGGTAATCCTCGCGGGCGATCACATCTACAAGATGGACTACTCACGTATGCTCATCGATCACGTAGAGAAGGGGGCGGAATGTACCGTCGCCTGCCTGCCCGTGCCGCTGGAAGAAGCTAGCGCCTTTGGTGTCATGAGCGTGGACAAACAGCACCGTATTCTCGATTTTTCCGAAAAGCCGGATAACCCGACGCCGATGCCGGATAACCCCGACATGGCGCTCGCGAGTATGGGGATCTATGTTTTTAATGCGGACTATCTTTATCAATTACTGGAAGCGGATCGTAATGTGCCGGACTCTAACCACGATTTCGGGCAGGACCTGATCCCGAAGATCGTCTCGCAGCGTCTGGCCTGGGCGCACCCTTTCACCCTGTCGTGCGTCACATCGGGTGAAGATGAACACCAGTATTGGCGGGATGTCGGTACGTTGGAAGCCTACTGGCGCGCCAATCTCGATCTGGCATCCGTCACGCCGGAGCTGGATGTGTACGATCGGCACTGGCCAATTCGTTCCGCGATTGAATCGCTGCCGCCAGCCAAATTTGTTCAGGACCGTTCCGGCAGCCATGGCATGACGATGAACTCGCTGGTATCGGGAGGCTGCATCGTCTCCGGCTCTGTCGTCACGCATTCGGTGTTGTTCCCGCGCGTGCGGGTTAATTCATTTTGCAGTATCGATTCGACGGTAATTTTGCCGGATGTCAACGTAGGGCGCTCCTGTCGTTTACGCCGTTGCGTGATTGATCGCGCCTGCCACTTGCCGGAAGGCATGGTGATCGGTGAAAACGCGGAAGAGGATAGCCGCCGTTTTTACCGTTCGGAAGAGGGGATCGTGCTGGTCACGCGATCGATGTTGGAAAAGCTGTAAACACCATCGGAACAAAACGGGAGTAATAATGCGGGTCTTACATGTTTGTTCAGAGCTCTTTCCACTGTTGAAAACCGGTGGACTGGCGGATGTGGCTGGTGCGTTGCCCGGCGCGCAGATTGCGGCGGGGATGGATGTCCGTGTCATCCTGCCTGCCTTCCCCGATCTGAAAAAAGGCGTCGCCAATCTACAGGTCGTGCGTGAGCTGGATACCTTCGCCGGGCACGTCACACTGCTGTTTGGCCATTTTAATGACGTCGGTATTTATTTGATTGATGTGCCTGAACTGTATGAGCGTGCGGGTAGCCCTTATCACGATCCGGCATTGTATGCGTATGCCGACAACTACCTGCGGTTCGCGCTGCTGGGGTGGATGGGGTGTGAAATGGCGTGCGGGCTGGATCGCTACTGGCTGCCTGATGTTGTCCACGCTCACGACTGGCACGCCGGGCTGACCTGCGCCTATCTGGCGGCACGCAACCGCCCGGCGAAATCGGTCTTTACCGTTCATAACCTGGCCTATCAGGGGTTGTTCGATGCTCGGCATATGCCGACTCTCCAGTTGCCGAGCGAGTTCTTTCAGGTATACGGGCTGGAGTTTTACGGCCAGATTTCTTATCTCAAGGCAGGGCTGTACTACGCTGACCATATTACGACCGTGAGCCCAACCTATGCGCACGAGATTACGCTGCCGGCTTATGGCTACGGTATGGAAGGCTTGCTGAAAACGCGCGAAGAAGAAGGGCGGTTATCCGGTATCCTCAATGGCGTAGACGAAACGATTTGGAATCCGGCGAATGATCCTTTACTCACCAGCCACTACAGCCGCGAGACGTTAGCGAATAAAGCCGAAAACAAACGGCGTTTGCAAACGGCGATGGGGCTGACGGTGGATGAAAAGGCGCCCATTTTCGCCATCGTTAGCCGCCTGACCAGCCAGAAAGGGCTCGATATCGCGTTAAGCGTCGTGCCGGATCTGCTGGAGCAGGGCGGGCAACTGGTGGTGCTGGGGGCAGGGGATGCGGATTTACAGGAAGGCTTTTTGGCCGCGGCGGCAGAATATAACGGCCAGGTTGGCGTACAAATTGGCTATCACGAGGCCTTCTCGCACCGCATTATTGGCGGGGCGGATGTCATCATGGTGCCCAGCCGGTTTGAACCGTGCGGGTTAACTCAGCTCTATGGCCTGAAATATGGCACGTTGCCGCTGGTGCGCCGAACTGGCGGTCTGGCGGATACGGTAGCAGATTGTTCGCTGGAGAATCTGGCGGATGGTCTGGCAAGCGGGTTTGTATTTAACGATTGCAGCGTGGGATCGCTGTCCCGCGCGATTCGTCGTGTGTTTGTGTTGTGGTCCAGACCTACGCTATGGCGATATGTGCAGCGTCAGGCGATGGCGATGGATTTTGGTTGGCAGGTCTCTGCTCAGGCTTATGGTGCGCTATACCAACGCTTGTATACCCACTAGTGATCTGATGGCACGTCATCTTCGTGCAATCTGAAAAAGACAGGGTAGGGTAACACTCACTTGGGAATGAATATTATGAACTCTCCGTTTATCTATACTTCACCAACGATCAGTGTCGAAGCGCTGAAACACTCTATTGCTTACAAGCTCATGTTTAGTGTGGGGAAGGATCCTTCCATTGCGAATAAGCATGACTGGTTAAACGCCACGTTGCTGGCCGTGCGTGACAGGATGGTGGAACGCTGGCTGCGTTCGAATCGCGCACAGCTATCGCAGGATGTGCGGCAGGTCTATTACCTGTCGATGGAATTTTTGCTGGGGCGGACGTTGTCGAACGCACTGCTGGCGATGGGATTGTATGACGATCTGAAAGCGGCGCTGGACGGCATGGGGTTGGAGCTAGACGATTTATTGCGAGAAGAAAATGATCCCGGCTTAGGCAACGGTGGTCTGGGGCGTCTGGCGGCCTGCTTCCTGGATTCGTTGGCGACGATGGCGTTGCCGGGGCGAGGTTACGGTATTCGCTATGAATACGGTATGTTTAAGCAGAACATTGTTAACGGCAGGCAGGCAGAATCGCCGGACTACTGGCTGGAATACGGTAATGCGTGGGAGTTCCCGCGCCACAGTACGCGCTACAAAGTGCGCTTTGGTGGCCGTATTCAGCAAGAAGGCAAAAAAGTGCGCTGGCTGGAAACGGAAGAGGTTATTGCCTGTGCTTACGACCAAATTATTCCCGGTTTCGATACCGATGCCACCAATACACTGCGTCTGTGGGGCGCGCAGGCCAGTAACGAAATCAATCTGGGTAAATTCAATCAGGGCGACTATTTTGCGGCGGTAGAGGATAAAAACCACTCAGAAAACGTGTCGCGCGTGCTGTATCCCGATGATTCCACCTATTCTGGCCGCGAGCTGCGTCTGCGTCAGGAATACTTTCTGGTTTCCGCTACGGTACAGGACATCCTGAACCGTCACTGGATGATGCATAAGACATACAACAATCTGGCTGAGAAGTTTGCCATCCACCTGAACGATACGCACCCGGTGCTGGCGATCCCTGAACTGATGCGTCTGTTGATTGATGAACACAAATTCAAGTGGATAGAAGCATGGACGGTAGTGAAGAAAGTCTTTTCCTACACCAACCACACGCTGATGCAGGAAGCGCTGGAAACCTGGCCTGTCGACATGCTGGGTAAAATCCTGCCGCGCCATCTGCAATTGATTTTTGAAATTAACGAACATTTTCTGGAATACGTTCAGAAAGAAGTTCCCAATGACAACGATCTGCTGGCACGGGTGTCCATTATTGATGAAAACCACGGGCGTAAAGTCCGTATGGCGTGGCTGGCTGTGGTCGCCAGCCATAAGGTCAATGGGGTATCGGAGCTGCACTCGGATCTGATGGTGCAGTCTCTGTTTGCCGATTTTGCCCGTCTTTTCCCTAATCGATTCTGCAATAAAACCAATGGTGTAACACCACGTCGTTGGTTGGGATTGGCTAACCCGGGGCTCTCCAAACTGCTGGACGACACCATAGGCCACAACTGGCGCACCGATCTGAGTCAGTTGAGCGAATTGAAACAGCACATCGATTATCCGGCGTTTGTGCAGAAAATTCGTAAGGTGAAGCTGAATAATAAGGTGCGTTTAGCGACCTATATGGCGGAAACACTGAATATTGTGGTTAATCCTGAATCGCTCTTTGATGTGCAGATTAAGCGTATTCACGAATACAAGCGGCAACTGCTGAACGTGTTGCACGTCATCACACTCTATAACCGCATTAAGGATGACCCCGAGGTCGAGCGTGTGCCGCGTGTCGTCATTTTTGCGGGTAAAGCCGCATCAGCCTATTATATGGCGAAGCACATTATTAACTTGATTAACGACGTCGCGAAGGTGATCAACAACGATCCGATCGTGCGCGATCGGCTGAAAGTGGTCTTCATCCCGAACTACAGCGTGAGTCTGGCACAGATAATCATCCCAGCGGCGGATCTCTCTGAACAGATCTCGCTGGCGGGTACGGAAGCCTCCGGAACCAGCAATATGAAGTTTGCCCTGAACGGTGCGCTGACGATCGGCACGCTGGATGGGGCGAATGTTGAAATGCTGGAACATATTGGCGAAGAGAATATGTTCATCTTCGGCAACACGGCCGATCAGGTCGAAGCGCTGCGTCAGAACGGCTACAACCCACGGCAATATTACGATCAGGATGAAGAGCTGCACCGCGTGCTGACGCAAATTACTACAGGTGTCTTCAGCCCTGATGACAGCCGACGCTACAGCGATCTGTTTGATTCACTGGTGAATTTTGGCGATTACTACCAGCTTCTGGCGGACTATCGCAGCTATGTGGATACGCAGGATCGGGTGGATGAACTGTATGAGAACAAGGACGAATGGGCGCGCTGTGCCGTCCAGAATATTGCCAACATGGGCTATTTCTCGTCTGACCGCACCATCGGTGAATATGCAGAAGATATCTGGAATATTAAACCGATACGGTTGTGATTGCGTGCTGGTGATATGAAAAAGCGCCGTAGGTTTTTGCCTACGGCGCTTTTGTATTTGCGGCAGTAAAAGGCGCTTGCGGTAACCGCTAATTAACCCGCTTTTGCCAGTTGCTGTTGGCGGTGGTTGGCTAACCAGTCGCTGATGCGTTGTTTCTGCGCGTCATTCAGTCGCATGCCCAGTTTGGTGCGGCGCCAGATGACGTCGTCCAGCGTGACGGCCCATTCTTTCTCAACCAGATAGCGCAATTCCGCTTCATACAGGTCATGACCGAAATCTTCACCCAGATCGCCGAGGCCTTTCACGTTTGTCAGAATCAGTTCGCTGTTTGAACCGTAGGTACGGCTGTAACGGCGCGTCAGTGATTCCGGCAGGTTGAAGCGGCGACGCAGCGCGGCGGCATAGTCATCACGTGTGCCTGCGATATCACCACCCGGCAGAACTGCTTCTTTCGTCCAGGCTTTACCCGCTTGCGGATAGTATTTGTGCAGCTTGTCCAGCGCGTGTTCTGCCAGCTTACGATATGTTGTCAGCTTGCCGCCAAATACGGAAAGCAGCGGAGCCTGACCGTTATCATCATCGACGGACAGTGTGTAATCACGGGTAATCGCCTGCGGAGAATCGGACTCGTCATCGCAGAGCGGACGCACGCCGGAGTAGGTCCAGACGATGTCGTCACGCGTCAGTTGCTGTTTGAAATGATCGTTATACACATCCAGCAGATAGGCGACTTCGTTATCATCGATCTTCACATCGTGCGGATTGCCTTTGTATTCCACGTCGGTGGTGCCGATGATCGAGTAGTCATCCTGCCACGGGATCACGAAGACAATACGGTGATCTTTGTTTTGCAGAATGTACGCCTGCGGCTGGCTATGGACTTTTGGCACCACGATGTGGCTGCCTTTGATCAAACGGATGCCGTAAGGTGATTTCAACTGCAGGCCGTCATCAAAGAATTCTTTCACCCACGGGCCGGTGGCGTTCACCAGACCTTTGGCGCGCCAGGTGAAGGTTTCGCCAGTCAGTGAATCAACCGCATCCACAATCCACACGCCTTGCTCACGGCGAGCGCGGGTGACTTTGGTGCGGGTACGGACTTCGCCGCCGCGTTTTGTCACTTCCTGCGCGTTTAACACCACCAGACGCGCATCGTCCACCCAGCAGTCCGAATATTCAAAGCCCTGCTTCAGTTCAGGCTTCAGCACGGAATCTGCTCCGAATTTCAGTCCCTTACTGGCAGGCAGGCTGACGCGTTTACCAATGTTGTCGTACATGAACAGACCGATACGAATCATCCAGGCCGGACGCAGGTGCGGCTGATGGGGCAAACGAAAGCGCATCGGGAAAATGATGTGCGGGGCCATTTTCAGCAGCGTTTCGCGCTCAGACAGCGCTTCGCTGACCAAACGAAACTCATAGTGCTCAAGGTAGCGCAGGCCGCCGTGAATCAGCTTGGAGCTGGCGGAGGACGTGGCACAGGCAAGATCCTGCGCTTCCAACAACAGGACTGATAACCCTCGCCCAGCCGCATCTGCGGCGATGCCTGCACCGTTAATTCCGCCGCCGATAACGATTAGATCTTTGGTTTCCACGTTTCTTCCTCCACCCTCGAATAAATCAAAATGTTCGTTTTCGAGCATTATGATAATCGAAAACAAACAAATCAGCCAATGGTTAACCAAATAAAAACATTTATGCGTGATGGAGCTAACAATATGATGATAATTGTCACATTAAAATAAGGGGTATTGGGCTGGGATTATGCTGTTTTGTCGTCACGCTTCACGTTAGTGAAGCACTGTTTTTATAAATAACCTTATAATCATATAGGTTTTATGCCGCTGAAGGCGGGTTACAATGACGCCAGTTGTTACTAACATCCTGTCCATTATTAACAAGGTTGTCACTTTCGATGGAACAATTTGAAGCTATTAGTATTGAGCAAGCCCATTCCCGCTGGCAGGAAGGGGGCGTTGTCGTTGATATTCGCGATCCACAGAGTTTTGCCGCGGCCCATGTTCCCGGCGCGACGCACCTGACCAACGAGACGCTCTCTGACTTTGTACGCGGCGCTGACTTTGAAGCACCGGTCATGGTGATTTGCTACCACGGCATTAGCAGCCGCAATGCGGCACAGTACCTGATTAGCCTAGGGTTCGATTCGGTGTACAGTATCGATGGTGGCTTTGAAGCCTGGCAGAATCGTTACCCGCAAGACACGCAGGCGCAAGCCTGATCGCATGACGATGACAGAATTTTTATTATCATGTTCCTAACTCAATCCACCCACTGGCGCTTCCCGCTATGATGATTCGCGTTATTGCTCTCTCCAACCCGCGTCTGGCTCAGGCATTTGTTGATTACATGCGTACGCAGCAGGTCCATCTGGAGATGCGGCCTCAGGGGCATGAAGCTGAGCTGTGGCTGGAGGATGAAACCCAACTGGGTAAGGTTCAGGAAGCGCTGGAGATTTTTCTGCGTGACCCGACGAATCCGCGTTATCTGGCGGCCAGTTGGCAAACCGGATCGATGGACACCGGTATTCAATACCAACGCTACTCTTACCTGCAAACGCTGAAACAAAAGGCCGGGCCGCTGACGCTATCCGTGATGGTCGTGACGATTGCGGTGTTTATCCTGATGCAGATTTCAGGCTATGAGAGCGTGATGACGTGGCTGGCATTCCCGGCTGAGGGGCAGCAGCTACAGCTGTGGCGCTGGTTCAGTCATGCTTTGTTGCACTTTTCCCTGCTGCACATTTTGTTCAATCTGATGTGGTGGTGGTATTTGGGGGGACCGGTTGAAAAAGTGTTGGGGACCGGCAAGTTGCTGGTCATCACGCTGGTTTCCGCGCTGGTCAGCGGCTGGGCGCAGTCCTGGTTTAGCGGCACGTATTTTGGCGGCCTGTCTGGCGTAGTTTATGCCCTGATGGGCTATGTCTGGCTGCGAGGGGAAAGGGAGCCTGACGGCTACTTATCTATGCCGCGCAGTTTGATGGCCTTCGCTTTACTGTGGCTGGTCGCCGGATATTTCGATATTTTAGGCATGTCGATCGCCAATGCGGCGCATGTGGCTGGGCTGATTGTCGGGCTATTGATGGCCTTTTGGGACACGTATAATAAAACAAACCCCCGGTAAACCGGGGCGTCTTAGGGGATAAATGTGAAGCAGACACAACGGCATGACGCCATTATTGAACTGGTGCGTCGGCAGGGGTATGTCAGTACTGAAGAACTGGTGGATCATTTTGCGGTGAGCCCGCAGACCATCCGTCGCGATCTGAACGATCTGGCCGAGCAGAATAAAATCCATCGCCACCACGGCGGTGCGGCCTTGCCGTCCAGTTCAGTGAATACGGCCTACCATGACCGTAAAATGATGTGGTCGGACGAAAAAGCGCGCATTGCCCGTCGAGTGGCGAGCCAGATTCCAGACGGTGCCACCTTGTTTATCGATATCGGCACCACGCCCGAAGCGGTGGCCTATGCGCTGATGCAGCACAAGGATCTGCGTGTGGTTACCAATAACCTGAACGTGGCAACGCTGCTGACGGCAAAAGAGGATTTTCGCCTGATTTTGGCCGGTGGCGAAGTGCGTACCCGTGATGGCGGTATCATGGGCGAGGCGACGCTGGATTTTATCTCTCAGTTCCGTCTGGATTTCGGCATTTTGGGTATCAGTGGTATTGACATGGATGGGTCATTACTGGAGTTTGATTACCATGAAGTGCGCACAAAACGGGCGATTATTGAAAACTCTCGCTGCGTCATGCTGGTGACGGATCATTCCAAATTTGGCCGTAATGCGATGGTGAATTTGGGTAACATGGATTTGATCGACTATCTTTTTACCGATCAGTCACCACCACCCAGCGTACTGAAAATCATTGAACAACATAAGGTACAGTTGGAGTTGTGTTGAACCCGATGTGCCTTTTCCATGATGGACAAAGGAGGAGGCACGATGTCAGATTCTTCAAGAAAGTCGGGTTCTGCAAAAGTATCCGGATCGTCAAAACGTTCAGCGGCTGCAAAAAAGCCAGAGGCTTTAACGCAGCCCGTTTCCTCCGCCCATCCTGCTATCGCCTTTGATGCCTCAGAATTTATCGCCGCGCTGCGCCGCCAGCAGCGTCTCGGTGGCGTCGCGTCTCTGAAAGCGATGACGCCAGTGCAGTGCTGGCGCGCCGTCAGCCTTGCGCTGTCTGAACAACTGCTGATGCACTCCGCTTCGCCAACGTCTCCTGCTGCCAATACGCCTCAGCGCCATGTGAACTACCTGTCGATGGAGTTTCTGCCTGGTCGTCTGACGGGCAACAACCTGCTGAATTTGGGCTGGTATGACGCGGTAGCCGCCGTGCTCGCCGAGCAGGGGCTGAACCTGAGCGATATTCTGGAGCAGGAAACCGATCCGGGTTTAGGCAACGGCGGATTAGGTCGGCTGGCGTCCTGCTTTCTGGATTCGATGGCAACGGTGGGACAGCCCGCCACGGGGTACGGCCTCAACTATCAGTATGGCCTGTTCCGTCAGCACTTTGCACAAGAAAAGCAGCAGGAAACCGCCGATGACTGGCAGCATGACGCCTATCCGTGGTTTGTACCGCGCGCGGAGCTGGCGGTGGATGTCGGGTTTGGCGGGCGTCTGCAACCCCAGACGGACGGCACCCTGCGCTGGTTGCCGGATACCGTTTTCAGAGGTGAGGCCTGTGACCTGCCGGTGATTGGCTATCACAACGGCGCCGCACAGCCGCTACGTCTGTGGCGCGCGACGCATCGCGATCCGTTTGATTTGACGTTATTCAACGAAGGGCACTATCTGCGCGCGGCTCAGGCGGGAATTTCCGCCAGCAGCCTGACCAGCGTGCTGTATCCGAATGACAATCATGCGGCGGGCAAACGCCTGCGCCTGATGCAGCAGTATTTCCACTGCGCCTGTTCGGTAGCCGACATTCTGCGTCGGCATCTTAAGGCGGGGCGCGCGCTGTCCGCGTTGCCGGATTATGAAGTCATCCAGCTTAACGATACCCACCCGACGCTGGCGATCCCTGAACTGATGCGTCTGCTGCTGGATGAACATCAGATACCGTGGGATGACGCCTGGTCGATAACCGGACGTACCTTTGCCTATACCAACCATACGCTGATGCCGGAAGCGCTTGAGCGCTGGGACGAACGGCTGTTTGGTCGCCTGCTCCCTCGCCATCTGTCTATCATCCGGCAAATTGATACGCAGTTTAAGGCGCTGGTTGAGGACACGTGGCCCGGCGATCGGCAGGTGTGGGCGAAGCTCGCCATCCGCCACCAGCGTCAGATTCGTATGGCAAACCTGTGCGTCGTCAGTTGCTTTGCGGTCAACGGCGTGGCGGCGCTGCACTCGGAACTGGTGGTGAAAGATCTGTTCCCTGAATACCATCAGCTGTGGCCGACCAAATTCCATAACGTCACCAACGGGATTACGCCACGCCGCTGGCTAAAACAGTGTAACCCGGCGCTGTCCGCGCTGATTGACGACACGCTGCATACGCCGTGGGTGAATGATCTGCCCGCGCTGCAAGGGCTGGAACCCTATGCTGACGATGCTGGTTTTCGTGAGCGTTATCGACAAATCAAAGCTGATAATAAAACGCAGTTGGCAACCTACCTGCGCCAGCAGTACGACATCGTGATCGATCCTCAGGCGCTGTTTGACGTGCAAATCAAGCGATTGCATGAATACAAACGCCAACATTTGAATCTGCTGCATATTCTCGCGCTATATCGTCAATTGCGTGACAATCCGCATCTGGATATAGTGCCGCACGTCTTTTTGTTCGGTGCCAAAGCGGCGCCGGGCTATGTATTAGCGAAAAACATCATTTATGCCATTAACCGGGTCGCTACGGTCATTAATCAGGATCGCCGCGTTAACGATCGCCTGAAGGTCGTCTTCCCGCCGGACTATCGCGTATCGCTGGCCGAACGGATGATTCCTGCCGCGGATGTGTCTGAGCAGATTTCAACCGCAGGTAAAGAAGCGTCCGGCACGGGTAACATGAAGCTGGCGCTGAACGGTGCGTTGACCGTCGGCACGCTGGACGGGGCGAATGTGGAAATGGCACAGCAGGTCGGTGAAGACAATCTGTTCATTTTTGGTCACACCGTCGAACAGGTAAAAGCGCTACAGGCGCAGGGCTATGAGCCGTCTGACTACCTTGCCGTGACGCCGCTGCTGCGTGAAGTGCTGAATGAGCTCGCGAGTGGCGCGTTCAGTCAGGGGGATAAAAATGCGTTTTCCCCGCTGCTAGATAGCCTGCTGAAGCTGGGCGATCCCTATATGTTAATGGCCGATTTTGCACCGTATTGCGAGGTGCAGCAGCGTGTTGATGCGCTTTACCGTGAGCCGGATGAATGGACGCGCCGCTGTGTGTTGAATACCGCCAGAATGGGGATGTTCAGTTCGGACAGGGCGATTCATGATTACCAGACGCGCATTTGGCAGGCGCATCGTTAGGAAAAGGAGAGGGTGTTCAAGGTGGATAAACTGGCAAGCCAGCAGACAGGCATCGCGGAAAGCTATACCGATGCCTATGGCAAAGAGCACATTGTTGCGGCCGCAATCAGAAACCAGATTCAGGCAATGATGGACGTTTCTGACAGCGGCAATGCGCCCTTGCCGCCTGTTCGTGTCTTTTTGCAGGGCCGGGACGCGGTCATTGAGCTTGCTGGTCACGGTGAATTCCTCTGGACGCTGATGTATGAAAACGGCGGTCAAATTCAAGGACAGATCACGGGCGGCTCAACGTTGGCTCTGCCGGGCGTGCTGCCGCTGGGTTACCACTACCTGACGCTGACGCAGGCCGATCAGCGCTGGAGCTGCCGGATTATTGTTGCGCCGCACCGCTGCTATGAGCCTGAAGCCTTACAGCAGGGAAAACGTTGGTGGGGCGTGACCGTCCAGCTTTATACCTTGCGCTCGCAGAACAACTGGGGCGTCGGGGATTTTGGCGACCTGCGCCATCTGGTGGAACAGATTGCCCGGCGCGGCGGTGCCTTTGTGGGGCTGAACCCGCTCCATTCGCTGTATCCCGCGCTGCCAGAGGCCGCAAGCCCTTACAGTCCTTCCTCCCGACACTGGCTGAACATCATTTATATTGATGTGAACCGTATTGATGATTTTCAGCAGAGCGAGGAAGCGCAGGCATGGTGGCACCGTGAGGATACGCAAAGTGCGGTTGCAGCGTTACGGGCGGGGCGCTGGGTCGATTATGAACCGGTGACGGCGCTTAAGCTGGCTGCCTTACGGCTGGCTTTCCGTTACTTTACGACCCGCAGCGCGCTGGACCCGCGTATCAGCGCTTTTCGCCAGTTTGTCGTCAGCGGCGGGCAGAGCCTGCAACTTCAGGCGACGTTTGATGCGTTGCAGGCCTACCTGAAAAAGCAGGGCGAGAACTACGCGGACTGGCACCAATGGCCAGCCCGTTACCATGACGTGCACAGTGAAACTGTGAAGTCATTCCGCCGTGAAAACAGCGATGAGATTACGTTCTACAGCTGGCTGCAATGGGTGGCGCATGAGCAACTCGCGGAGTGCTATGCACACAGTAAACAGCTTGGCCTGCCGCTCGGTCTGTATCGCGATTTAGCCGTTGGGGTCGCACAGGGCGGTGCGGAAACCTGGGATGAACGGCAGCTCTATTGCCTTGATGCCTCTATCGGTGCGCCGCCGGATCCGCTTGGACCACAGGGACAAGACTGGCAGCTCGCGCCGATGAACCCCACGATGATGCAGCTGCGTGGCTATCAACCGTTTATCGATGTCTTGCGCAGCAACATGGCGCATTGTGGTGCGCTGCGTATCGATCACGTGATGGCGCTCTTGCGTCTGTGGTGGATACCCAAGGCGGAGTCGGCGGGCAGCGGGGCTTATGTGCATTATCCGGTCGACGATCTGCTGGCGGTGCTGGCGCTGGAAAGCCAGCGCCATCGCTGCCTGATTATCGGTGAGGATTTGGGCACGGTGCCGCCGGAAATTATCAGCAAACTGCATGACTACGGTATCTATTCTTACAAAGTGCTGTTCTTTGAAAAGGACGAGGAGAACCATTTCCGCGCACCGGAAGACTACCCGCGTCAGGCAATGACAACCATTACGACGCACGATCTCCCGACGCTGCGCGGCTACTGGCAAACCGTGGATTTATCGCTGGGGCGGGAACTGGGGCTGTACCCAACGGAAGCGTTACTGCAAGAACAAATGCAGCAGCGTGAGAAAGCGAAACAGGGGCTGCTCAACGCGTTGCACGAATTCGGGCTGTTGCCGCAGCGGGTTGGCCGCAACTCGGCGCTGACGACAATGGGCGCACCGCTGAGTCGTGGCGTTCATCGCTATGTCGCCGATAGTGCAAGTGCTCTGGTGGGGTTCCAACTGGAAGACTGGCTGGACATGGCGACACCGGTCAATGTGCCGGGTACCAATCGCGAATACCCCAACTGGCGGCGCAAACTCACGCGTCCGCTGGAGTCGATCTTCGCCGATCGCTGCCTTGAACGGCTGGTTCGGGATATGGATTTGCGTCGTGGCGCACCGATGAAAACGCAGAAAGCCTAAGGCAGAGCGAATACGCTTCCTCCCCTGAGTCGGGGAGGAAGCAGAAGGATAAATCAGCAGAAGAGGGGATTAATAGTAGGAGTGTTCGCCGCGCTGGTGCTCGGTGAGATCTCTCACGCCTTTCAGCTCAGGGAATTTTTCCAGCAGCTCTTTCTCGATCCCTTCTTTCAGTGTGTAGTCGACCATCGAACAGCCGTTACAGCCACCGCCAAATTGCAGAATCGCCATGCCGTCATCGGTAATTTCCATCAGCGTTACGCGGCCGCCGTGACCAGCCAGCTGTGGGTTGATCTGCGATTGCAGCACGTACTCAACGCGTTCCATCAGCGGGGCGCTGTCGTCCACTTTACGCATTTTAGCATTTGGCGCTTTCAGCGTGAGCTGAGAACCTAACTGGTCGGTTACGAAGTCGATTTCAGCGTCTTCCAGATAAGGTGCGCTGAGTTCGTCTACGTAAGCGGAAATCTTTTCAAACTTCAGTACGGTATCGCTGGCTTCTACGGCATCCGGCGGGCAATACGAGACGCCGCACTCGGCGTTTGGCGTACCTGGATTGATAACAAATACGCGAATCTGTGTGCCTTCTTCCTGTTTTGCCAACAGTTTCAGGAAATGCTCCTGAGCAGCATCGGTAATACGGATCATAATAGTAAGCTCGATAGTTGACTGCACTTATCGGTTATAATACGCCCATCCTCCCCCCGACTACAAGGTTCGGCACAAACACCAGACCTGAACGCCCGCCGCACCTTGAGCCAGCAGCAGCCTGCTGATTTCGGCGGCGGTACTGCCCGTCGTGACCACATCATCCAGCAAAACCACCTGCTGCCCGGACAGCGAGATATCACACGAGAATGCGCCCCGCAGGTTGCGCCGCCGCGCGCTGGCGCTGAGCGTTTGCTGTAGCGGTGTGCGGCGGGTGCGCTGCAACCCGCGGGGCTCGTAAGCACAGTTCAACCAGCGCGCGAGAGGACGGGCGAGCAGCTCGGTCTGGTTGAAACCCCTGCGCCACTGGCGGTTCCGGTGCAGGGGAACGGTGAACAGGCGGTCAGGGCGGAACAGGAGAACCTGCCCGGTGAGCTTTCTCTCGCGATAGGACGTCAGCCAGCGCAGTAATAGCTGCCGGGCGAGCACCGCTGCCAGCTCGGTTTTACCGTGGAACTTAAACTGTTTCAGCAGCGTGTTAAGCGGCGGCACGTAGTCGCTGATAAAGGTGATGGATTGCCAGGGAGGCGGGTTTTGCAGGCAGCGCCCGCACTGACGCGTTGTGTCGCCGGAGGGCAAGCCACAGCGCGGACAGCAGGTGGGCAAGCGCGGCAAGTGTCGCTGGCAGTATGAGCAAATCCCCTGCTGGCCGTGATGAAGCGGCAATAAGCATAGCCAGCAGCGTGCGGAGATGGTTAACATTGTTTTCCTTAACGATCGTTTTCCCTGAAATATATTGACCCCACGCAAACGCGAAGGGGTGTCCTGAGGAAGGAAGATAACTGATGGCAGCGTTGTATTGGCAGACCGAAGACGCAGGAAATACGGATCTTGTGTTGTTGCACGGGTGGGGATTGAATGCACAGGTATGGCAAAGCATTATTGCGCGACTCGCCCCGCATTTTCGTCTGCATCTGGTCGATCTGCCCGGCTATGGCAGAAGTCAGGGATTTGGGGCAATGTCGCTGAGTGACATGGCGAACATCGTGCTGGCGCAGGCACCGGAACGTGCCGTCTGGCTAGGGTGGTCGCTGGGTGGACTGGTTGCCAGCCAGATTGCGCAGTGCGCCCCTGAGCGGGTAGACAAGCTGATTACCGTGGCGTCATCCCCTTGTTTCAGCGCACAGGACGGCTGGCCGGGTATCAAGCCAGACGTCTTGCAGGGGTTTCAGCAGCAGCTCAGTGAAGATTTCCAGCGTACGGTTGAGCGGTTTCTGGCGCTGCAAACGCTGGGAACGGAGAGCGCACGGCAGGATGCCCGACTATTGAAAAGCGTGGTGCTGGAACAGCCAATGCCGTCAGTTGAAGTACTAAACGGCGGGCTGGACATCTTGCGCGAAGCCGACTTACGCCAGCCGTTAGCCGACCTGGCCGTGCCGCTCCTGCGGCTCTATGGTGCTTTGGACGGGCTGGTGCCGCGCAAGGTCGCTGGGTTGCTGGATGCGCAGTGGCCGAACTCGACCTCGGTGGTGATACCAAAAGCCGCGCATGCGCCGTTTATCTCGCATCCCGATGCGTTTACCGAGCAGGTGATCGCGTTCGCTCAGGCCTAGCCGACGATAATTTACATTTTCTCCTCAATTTCTCCACGATTTAGCCGATGTCGGCAGTTAAGGTTATTCGGCACGCTGTATGCATAATGTCGGTCGTTTCAAGATCGAGATACCGGGGGCTACCACGGTGTGAGGCATTCCTACGGGAACTTCATCACCGTGTTTCCCCTTATAAAATGCAAACGCATTTTAAATGCCACTTGTGGCAGCCCGTCAGGGCGAGCACAGGAACTGGGCGAGTAAATTCGTGCTGAAGTGATCGGCATTACCTTGTATGCAGGGTTTTCTCTGGGTTGAATGAACCCGATTCTGTTCGATTATAAGTAGGCTGCTCATACAGCAGCCACGTTAAAATATGGCTGAGGAGTGTTGGAGAGATGGCGAATTTTTTTGTCGACCGTCCTATTTTTGCGTGGGTGCTGGCTATCCTTCTCAGCCTGTGCGGTATGTTGGCTATCAAGTCATTGCCGCTGGAACAGTATCCCGATCTGGCACCGCCCAGCGTGCGGATCACGGCGAGTTATCCCGGCGCATCGGCGCAGACGCTGGAAAATACCGTCACGCAGGTTATTGAGCAGAGTATGACCGGGCTGGATAACCTGATGTACATGTCCTCAGACAGCAGCAATACCGGGCAAGCGCGCGTCATGCTGACCTTCGAGGCGGGTACCAATCCCGATGAAGCTCGCCAGCAGGTGCAAAACCAGCTTCAATCCGCTATCCGCAAGCTGCCGCAGGAAGTCCAGCAGCAGGGCGTCACCGTGAGTAAAACGGGTGATACCAATATCCTGATGGTCGCGTTTGTCTCTACCGATGGCAGTATGGACAAACAGGATATCGCCGATTATGTCGCGACGAATATTCAGGAACCGATTAGCCGTATCAGCGGGGTGGGTGAGGTTTCTGCGTATGGATCGCAGTATGCGATGCGTATCTGGCTGGATCCGGCCAAACTGATGGATTATGCGCTGACCACCAGCGATGTGGTACGGGCCATCGAATCGCAGAACAGCCAGGTTTCAGTAGGACAAGTCGGCGGTGTACCGTCGGTGGACAATCAGGCGTTGAACGCGACGATCAACGCGCAATCCCTGCTACAGACGCCACAGCAGTTCCGTGATATCACGCTGCGCGTCAATCAGGACGGCTCCGCGGTGACGTTAGCTAACGTTGCAGAAGTCGAACTGGGTGCCGAACGCTACGATTTTCTCAGCCGTTTCAACGGCCAGTCCGCTTCTGGTCTGGGGGTGACGCTGGCGTCTGGCGCAAATGAGCTGGAAACCGATAAGCGCGTCAGGGAACGTATCGATGAGCTATCACGCTATTTTCCGCACGGGTTGGAAGCCAAAATCGCTTTCGAAACCTCCCCCTTTGTTAAAGCTTCTATCACCGATGTGGTGAAAACCCTGTTTGAAGCGGTGCTGCTGGTCTTTCTGGTGATGTACCTGTTCTTGCAGAATTTCCGCGCCACGCTGATTCCCACGATTGCGGTGCCGGTAGTGTTACTCGGTACGTTTGCCGTGCTGTACGCCTGTGGATTCAGCCTGAACACCCTGACGATGTTCGCGATGGTGCTGGCGATTGGCCTGCTGGTGGACGATGCCATCGTGGTGGTGGAAAACGTAGAGCGGGTGATGAGCGAAGAGGGGCTCTCGCCACGGGAAGCGACGCGAAAATCGATGGGACAGGTGCAGGGGGCGCTGGTGGGGATTGCGCTGGTGTTGTCCGCCGTGTTTGTGCCAATGGCCTTCTTTGGCGGCACGACGGGGGCGATTTACCGTCAGTTCTCCATCACAATTGTGACGTCAATGATTCTGTCGGTGCTGGTGGCGATGATTCTGACGCCCGCGCTGTGCGCGACGTTGCTCAAGCCGCTTGCTAAGGGGCAACATCATGGTCGCAAAGGGTTCTTCGGCTGGTTTAACCGGGGCTTTACCCGCACGTCGCTGAAGTATGAGCGCGGCGTTGGCAAGATATTGATTAGCAGCGGGCGCTGGCTGCTGCTGTATATGGGCATCATCGGCGTTATGGCTTTTCTGTTTTTTCGGCTGCCGACCTCGTTTTTGCCGCAGGAAGATCGGGGCGTGTTCACGACGCAAGTGCAGCTACCGCCAGGGGCGACGCAGCAGCAGACCTTACAGGTGGTCAACAAGATCGAGCAGTATTATCTCACGCAGGAAAAAGACACGGTGACGTCCGTGTTTTCCACCATTGGCTCGGGGCCGGGCGGAAACGGGCAAAACGTGGCGCGGCTGTTTATACGCCTTAAAGACTGGAACGAACGCACCACACCGGAGAGCAGCTCGTTTGCCGTGATCGAACGCGCGACCAAAGCCTTTCGTCATATTCAGGAAGCGCGCGTGTTTGCCAGTAGCCCGCCGTCAATTAACGGGCTGGGGAGTGCCGCCGGTTTCGCCATGCGCTTACAGGATCGCGGGGGACTGGGGCACGATGCGCTGATGGCGGCGCGGGATCAGCTGTTAAATATGGCTGATAGCAATCCCGAACTGACGCGCGTACGTCATAACGGTCTGGATGACAGCTCGCAGCTGCGGATTCATATCGATCAGCGTAAAGCACAGGCGCTGGGTGTGTCGGTGGATGACATTAACAGCACGCTGAAAACCGGCTGGGGCTCGACCTATGTGAATGATTTTCTCGATCGTGGCCGTGTGAAGAAAGTCTACGTTCAGGCGGCGGCAAAGTTCCGTATGCTGCCGGACGACATCAGTAAATGGTATGTGCGCAACAACCGTGGCGGTATGGTGCCGTTCAGCGCGTTTGCGCAAACCGTCTGGGAAACGGGATCGCCGCGTCTTGAGCGTTACAACGGTTATTCCTCGCTGGAGATTGTCGGCGAGGCGATGCCGGGCGTCAGTACCGGTACGGCCATGACGGTCATGGAATCTCTGGTAGCGAAACTGCCGGAAGGCTTTGGTTTAGAGTGGACGGGCATGTCGTTGCAGGAGCGATTGAGTGGGGCGCAGGCGCCGGCGCTGTATGCGATTTCTCTGCTGGTGGTGTTTCTGTGTCTGGCCGCGCTGTATGAAAGCTGGACGGTGCCGTTTTCCGTCATGCTGGTGGTGCCGATGGGCGTGCTGGGGGCGCTGGTGGCAACCTGGGCGCGCGGTCTGGAAAACGATGTCTATTTTCAGGTTGGGCTATTGACCGTGGTTGGGCTATCGGCGAAGAACGCCATTCTGATTGTGGAATTCGCCAACGAGATGAACCAGAAAGGGAAGGATCTGGTTGAGGCCACGCTCGAGGCTTCCCGTCAGCGGCTGCGGCCGATATTGATGACGTCACTGGCATTTATTTTCGGTGTTCTGCCGATGGCGACCAGCAGCGGTGCGGGTTCAGCCAGTCAGCATGCGGTGGGAACGGGCGTGATCGGCGGGATGCTGGCTGCGACTTTCCTCGCCATCTTCTTCGTGCCGCTGTTCTTTGTCGTCGTGCGACGCCGCTTTCCGTTGAAGGAGAAGGCACCGCAGCAGGATTAGATGTAGATGCAATAATTTATGGTGAAATTCATCAAACTGTAAAAAAAGGTAACTACGTTATGTCCTGCTAAACTACGCAACCAAGGACATAACAATGAAAGCTCGCTGGTTACTGCCTTTACTGATTTCTGCTGCGCTGCCAGGAATGGTGCAGGCTCAGGCCATTTATCCCATTGACCGCGCCACCATGTTGGCGGGCGGGAAATTCGATTTTAAAGTCGAGTTTGATGAAGTACTCAAGCCGGAAGATATCCGCATTCTGATCAACGGCAAAGATTACCAGCAGGTGCTGGGCAAAACGGCCTCGTTTGTTGAGCGTGAAGACGGCGGCAACGCCTCCACGATCTGGCTGCGAGACGTGAACCTGCCGGAAGCGGGCAAATATGTCGTCGAAGCGGAAGCCAAAGGCAAAAAAACACAGGTGAGCTGGGACGTTTATTCCGCGTCCGGTACGCGTAAAGCCAAGAACGTGATTCTGTTCATCGGCGATGGCCTGTCCGTTGCGCACCGCACCGGCGCGCGCATCCTGTCCAAAGGGGTGACGGAAGGGAAAGCGGATGGTCGTCTGGCGATTGATGACCTGCAATATATGGCGTTTGCCGGTACGTCCAGTACCGACTCTATCGCGGCCGATAGCGCCAACACCATGAGTGCCTACATGACCGGTCACAAATCCGGTGTGAACGCGCTGGGTGTGTACGTCAGCCGTAGCAAAAATTC
This sequence comes from Pectobacterium sp. 1950-15, assembly GCF_037136835.1. NCBI lineage: Bacteria > Pseudomonadati > Pseudomonadota > Gammaproteobacteria > Enterobacterales > Pectobacteriaceae > Pectobacterium > Pectobacterium sp. 1950-15. The sequence continues at coordinate 133,732 of NZ_JBBBQR010000008.1, forward strand.
ACTTGAGCACCCGAAGCAGGAAACGCTGGGTGAGCTGTTAACCCGCTCTACCAAGATGTCTGTCGGCGTCGTCAGCGATGCTGAACTTCAGGACGCTACGCCAGCGGCGGTCGTCTCTCACACTCGTCGTCGTGCAGATAAAGCTGAAATCGTTGAGATGTTCTACAACGTGCAGCCTACGGTCATGCTGGGCGGCGGTTCTGCCTACTTCCTGCCGAAAAGCACGCCGGGTTCAAAGCGTAAAGACGAAACCAACTACGTTGAGAAGTTCCAACAGGCTGGCTACTCACTGGTTACCGATGCTGATTCACTGAAGAAAAATGCCGCGCAGGCCACCAAGCTGCTGGGCCTGTTCCACACTGGTAATATGGATGGCGTGCTAGATCGTCGTTTCCTGAAAAATGACGTGACCAAGAAATTCCCTAACCAGCCTGACCTGACAGACATGACGCAGGCGGCGCTAGATGTGCTGTCCAAAAACAAGGACGGTTTCTTCCTGATGGTAGAATCTGCGCTGATCGATAAAGCCTCTCACCCGCTGGATTGGGAACGTGCTTTCACCAGTACCATCATGCTGGATCAGTCTGTTGCCATCGCCAAACAGTTCGCAGAGAAAAACCCAGATACGATGATTATCGTGACGGGCGACCATACTCACGGTCTGTCTATCATCGGTACTGTGGACGATAACAAGCCGGGCACCGAGATGCGTGAGAAGGTCGGCGTGTATGAAGAAGCCGGCTATCCGAACTATAAGGATGCCAACAAAGACGGCTACCCGGATGACCTGAACGTCTCCAAACGTCTGGCCGTGTTCTTCAACAACTACCCAGACTATTACGAAACGTTCCGTCCGAAGCTGGATGGTCAGTTCGTTCCTGCTATCAAGAACGAAAAAGATGAATACGTTGCCAACAAAGCCTACGAGAAAGTGCCGGGTGCGGTCTTCCGTGAAGGGATCCTGCCACGCTCTTCCGATACCGGCGTTCATGCCGTTGACGATATGGTGATTCAGGCTAGCGGCCCAGGTGCAGAACGTATCCGTGGTTATATGGAAAACACCGACCTGTTCCGGGTCATTGTGGACGCGCTTGCGGTGAAACCGCAGGACAAAAAGTAATCCTACGACGCTATGAATAATGCGAAATGCAGCAAAGCGGGGGCAACCCCGCTTTTATTCTCCTGGCTGCGCGCGGTGCTGGTGCTCCTCCTCCTCGGCGGTATTGCCCCGGTGAAAGCCGCGCAGTCTGAACTTTCCTTCGATAAGCTGTACGCCTCTTACGGTGTGCTGGGTCTGGAATTCTCCAATGAAGTCAAAGCGCTCTCCGGTAAACGGATAAAGATGCGCGGCTTTATGGCACCGCCGCTCAAGGCGGAGTCACAATTCTTTGTCTTAACCAAAATGCCGATGGCGTTGTGCCCCTTCTGTTCGTCTGATGCGGACTGGCCTGAAGATATCGTCGTCGTCTATCTCGCCAAGCGTCAGACCTTCGTACAGAACAACACCATGATTGAGGTGGAAGGTGTGCTGGAGCATGGATCGTGGACCGATCCTGAAACGGGTTTTGTCAGCCTGCTGCGACTGCGTGAAGCCACGTTCGATACCCTTTAGGAGCGCTGATGGCGGAGTTATTGATTCAACACCTAAGTGTGACCTTCCCCGATACATCCGAGGCCGTGCTGGATATTCCCGCGCTGTCGATTCGTTCTGGCGAACGGGTCGCGGTGATGGGGCCTTCCGGTTCCGGTAAGACCACGCTGGTGAATGCTATTACCGGGATGGACCACAGCGGAACGGGCTGTGTGCAGTGGGAAAAGCAGGATATCTGGCAGATGAATGAAGCGGAACGCGACCGCTGGCGGGCGCAGCATATCGGGCTGGTGATGCAGGATTTCCACCTTTTTCCCGGCCTGAATGCGCTGGAAAACGTCTTGTTGCCCGCACAGTTTCATCACTGGCGGATACCCGCGTCGCTCAGGCTGCGGGCAGCGGATTTGCTGGCACAGGTGGGGCTGAATACCGCGAAACGTCCGATTGAAGTGCTATCACGCGGCGAGAAGCAGCGGGTTGCCGTCGCGAGAGCGTTGCTCAGCCAGCCCGACATTATCGTTGCCGATGAACCAACAGCCAGCCTGGACGCGCACAGCGGCGAGCAGATTGCCGATCTGCTGGTGACGCTGGCGCGTGAGAGTCGCGCCACGCTTATCGCGATTACGCACGATGCACGTTTGGCTTCGCAGATGTCGCGCTGTATTCAACTGGAAAAAGGACGCCTCGTGGCGGACACGCCGTATCAGGAGGATCGTACATGATTCCATGGCGTCTTATTTGGGTCGACTGGCGTCGGCTCTGGCCGGGTGTGCTGGTCGTGGTATTACTGATCGCGATGGCGACAGCGTTAAGTATTTCGGTGAGTTTGCAGGAAAGAGCGCTGCGCATGGGCAGTGCCAAAGCCGCAGATCGTTTCGATCTGGTAATTGGTGCGCCGGGGAGCGAAACCCAACTGGTACTGTCATCCGTGTTCCTGCAACCGTCCGCGCTGACGTTGATTCCTGCGCAGGTGCTGACCGATCTGGAAAAGAACCCGCTGGTTGCCTGGGCGGCCCCGGTCGCGTTTGGTGATTTCTATCAGGGGATGCCGATTGTCGGTACCACGCCACCGCTGGTGACGGATAACGGTAAGCGACCGCTCACCGCTGGACGCGTGTTCAACGACGGCTTTGAGGCCGTAGTCGGGGCGCAAACGGGGCTGACGGTGGGGAGTACATTTAGCCCGATTCATGGTCAGGTGGGCACGGAAGGGGCGCACGCGCACGATGACGTCATCTACACCGTGGTCGGCGTGTTACCTGCTGACGGCAGCGCGTGGGATAAAGCGATTCTGGTGTCGGTGAACGCGGTATGGCGGGTACATGGCATCCACCCACCGCATGGTGCGGACGATGCGCACCACGATGACCACGACCATGACGGTCAGGGTACTCATGAGCACGAAGGTGAACATGATGACCATGCCCATGATGAAACTGCGCAGGCGGACGGCGAACATCACAACGAAGCCCATCCTACGGAAGGTGCAGCAAGTGATGATCATCATACTGATGCCGCTCAACCGGTAACGGCTTCACATGCCGACGAGCATGGCGAGGAAGAAGCACACGGGCACGTACATCAGGCGGGGTTGCCCGCTATCGTGGTGAAACCGAAAACAATCGCGGGGGCCTATCAGCTGCGTTCGCTGTATCGCAGCAACACGACGCTGGCGGTGTTCCCCGGCGAAGTGCTGGTGAAGCTCTACTCGATGCTGGGTGATATTCGTGAACTGCTGACCTATATCTCGCTGGGGACGCAGGGACTGGTGGGCGTTGCGGTGGCGATGGTGGCGGTTATCCACCTGCGGCAGCGGCAGAAACAGATCGGCGCACTCCGCGCCTTTGGCGCACCGCGCTACGGCATTTTCACGCTGATTTGGAGCGGGCTGATGTCACTGGTGAGCGTCGGTGTACTGCTGGGCGTCGGCCTGGGCTACCTTGCTGCCCGCGCGATTGCGGTGGTCATGAGCGAAAAAAGCGGTTTTGTCCTGCCGGTGACGCTGGAATGGGAAGACATCCACTTCGTCCTGCTCCTGTTGCTGGTCGCTGCTGTTTTCCTGACGATTCCGGCGATGCTGTCCTACCGTCAATCTCCTGCTACAGCGCTGCGTGGGGAGTAAACCGCTACGCTAGCTGTATTCGCATCGGACGCGTTGTTTTGGCGTCCGGTGCTGTTTTTCCTATCTTGTTTTCTCCTATCAACAACACGTCACTTTGACGCCGACGGCGATGAAACGTGTCGCTAGCACAAACTTCCGCCAGAGGCATATACTTCTGCAATAAATCGTCAGACGACCTAATCTCTTTAGTTCACGCAACATGGATAGTTATGTTTAAGCACTGTTTTATCTTTTTAGGGTTGTGTTTAGCACTACCGTTTACCTCCGCCAATAGCACACCTCTTCCTGTTACTGATGTTAAGGCCATGGGCATAAGCGAAGTCGTCGTCAACGGTGGCCATTTCTATGTTGGATCGGTCTTCGGCTCGGAAGACTATGCCGCCCATGCCAACACCTCTGTCGCCTCTTTTGCCATGACGAAAACGGAAATTACCTATCAGCAATATCATACTTTGCTGGAGTGGGCGGACGCGCACGGTTATCAGCTAAGCGGTGGTTGTAATGGTGCTAGCTTCGAAGATTGTCTGCGGCCTGAACAGGACGGTGGCCTTCATCCAGTCACCAATGTGTCGTGGTGGGATGCGCTGATTTTCGCTAATGCATTGAGTGAACAGGAACGGCTACCGCCTTACTATCTGACAGCCGACGGCGACACGCTGAAGCGCGCACTGGATGATGGCAGCGAAAAAGCGATACGTGAGAACCCGCAGGCTTCGGGTTACCGTTTGCCAACGTTGGCGGAATGGCAAATTGCGGCCAGAGGGGGGAGCAAAGGGCTCACTCGAGGGACGTATGGACAACGTTATGCAGGTAGCGATCAGCCGGAGCGTGTGGCGCAGTTTCCCTCTGACTCATCTTCATTCGGCACGGTACCAGTGGCGTCGAAGCATCCCAACGCGCTGGGGATTTACGACATGAGCGGTAATGTGTCCGAATGGCTGGATGCGTCTTATGCGGTGGAGGGCGGCAAAACCATGTACTACTTTTGCGGTGGGAGTTATCTCGAACAGACGCACAGTCTGGCAGGTTGCGATCTGCATACGCCCGGCTTTTTCATGCCAGATATTGGTTTTCGATTAGTAAGGACACTGGATGCGAAATAACTTTGTTGGGGGGCTACTGCTCTGCGCGATCAGTGGCGCGGCTGCCGCATTCTCTACTGTGACGTTGAAAGACGGCATCAACCGCATCGATCTCAATCAGGACGGCGGAGAAGATTATGTTGTCGTGGCTCAGTTTGATAACAATACGTCCCACCCTAATCTTGGTATGACCTTTTTTGTCCAGCGTCCGGATGGTGGGCATAGCATCATGCCAGTAGCTAACAGCGACACCTTTACCTGGTTTGACTATCGTTTGTCCGCTACGGCAGATTTCCTAGTGCAAGATAATCGCTTGTTTCTGTCAGGAAAACGTTATTTTTTGGTCACAGCCAGTAAACAGGGTGAGAACATCTTTGATCTCACAAAAGTCATGTTAACGATTCATGATTTTAAAGCCTCGCAGGACGATCCTGGAGTACCGCTTTATGAATGGTCGGTGCGTAAGCAGGCTATCACGCAGCAGTCTTATCAATCAGCCGATGAGGCTTACAAGGAAGTGGATGAGACAATGCTGACAAAATGAAAATATCGGTATTGATTGCATTGGGGTTATTGGCCTCTTTCTCTGCATGGGCGCAGAGCAATGAGCATGGCTACCAGCAACGCGTACAAGCGTTTTTTGATGCTGAGCCACCGCTGTGTTTAGGCGAGAAACAGTGGCCGGTTCATAGCCCTAAGGATGATACCCCTTGGAACCGTGGACGCTTACACGCGCTGGTGGAAGCGGGGTTGGTACTCGCGACGCCGGAAGGAACAGGCAAGGCCTATCGGTTATCGCCTGTCGGTGAGAAAAATTGGCGTCAATATGGCGACCTGTGTTACGGCCGCATGCAGGTGAGTCGCATTGAGAAAATCGATCGTGTAAATCAGGAATTGACGGTGGTGTATTTCACTTACCATCTGACACCATTGGAAAATTGGGCTCACAATCGTTCGTTACGTTTTGCCTTCAGCGAGTTGGATAATCTCGTCGGTGGAATGGAAACCACGCGCTATTCCGCCACGATTCGTGAGACGTTAGGCGGGGCTGCTAAATTGCAGGATTATCCCGTGCCGGTAGATCTGGATTACTAACTCGATCCTGGTGAAAATAATTCGTTGTTTTGAAAAGGTATCCCGACAGATTCACACTGCGGGATACCTCATTCTTACAGCCTAACCCCGTGATTATTGCTCGAAATAGCTGCGGATTTTCTCGATGTCGTCGCCGTTAGACAACGCCAGAGAGAGCAGAATGCGGGCTTTCTGCGGGTTGTAGAATCCACTGCCGATAGCACCGTCTTTCTTCTTATCCGTTACATAGCCGTTGCCAGTGCGTGTGCTGATCACCACCGGAATACCTTTGGCTACCGCTTTCTTGATGTCTTCTTTGATACGTGTCGGCGTAGAACCGTTACCGCTACCCGCGATAATGATCCCTTTTGCGCCCTGTTCAATCGCGGCATTCAGCAGGCCGCTGTCTTGATCCTGATAGCTGTACAGAATGTCGACTTTCGCCAGCGTTTCCTTATTGCTTACGTCAAAGAACGGTTTGTTTTCGGGGGCGGCTGGCTGGTAGAAGAAGCGCGGAACGCCGCCGTAGAAGGCACCGAGATAGCCTTGTTCATTGGCTTTGAACGTGTCCAGCGACGTGGCGTTGGTTTTAGTGGTATAGAAGGCGGAGCCGATGCGATCGTTCAGCAGCACCATCGCGCCGCGTTTTTCCGCGTTCTTGCTGGTCGCCAGCGTGACGGCTTCCAGCAGGTTCATGGAACCGTCCGCACTGATGGCGGTGGCGGGACGCATCGCGCCAACGATAACCACCGGTTTCTCGCTTTTTACCGTCATATCCAAAAAGAACGCTGTCTCTTCCAACGTATCGGTGCCGTGAGTGATGACGACGCCGTGCGTGTTTGCATCGCTTAACTGTTTGTTAATCGCTTTGGATAGCTTCAACAGAATAGCCTGATCGATATTTCCGCTGGCGGTGTTGGCGATCTGTTCGCCTGTCACCGTCGCGACATCGCCAATGGCTGGCACCGCATTCAGCAGTTCTTGAATGCCGATCGCGCCCGCCTGATAACCTGTTGTGGCCGTATTGGATTCTGCTTTTCCGGCGATGGTCCCCCCCGTCGCGTATATCGTGACGCCAGGTTTGACGTCATCGGCCAGCAGCGCATGAGACGACAACATCAGGCAAGCGGCGGTGATGGTGCGAGCGATGAATGAAAGTTGCATTGGCAGATCCTTGTTTTTGTCATGGGAGAGCAAGAACAAAAGCAACTTCTATACCAATGCTTATTCATCTATTACCCTGCTAATTAATCACGGAGAGTCTTTACTTTGGTGCACAGCGTGGGGCGCTGGCGGCTATATTGCACTGCAATGGTGAGCACGGTGGTAGTGAGTGGGATGAGAGGAAAACCTGTGCCGATAATCTTGAATGACGTCATTCAACGTCTTACCGACTCGGTATAAAAAACAGGGTGAACGTGGTCCACCCTGTTGCGTTTTGTTCTCGTGATGCCAGAGAGAATTAACGTAAATCCAGCATCGCGATATGGTCCATATCGTCAAACGTCAGGTTTTCGCCGATCATGCCCCAGATAAAGGCGTAGTTTTTCGTGCCGACGCCGGTGTGAATCGACCAACTGGGGGAGATCACCGCCTGTTCGTTATGCAGTACCAGATGGCGCGTTTCATGCGGCTCACCCATCATATGGAAAATAATGGTGTCTTCTGCCATGTCAAAATAGAAGTACACTTCCATTCTGCGTTCATGGGTGTGTGTCGGCATGGAATTCCAGTTGCTGCCTTCCGCCAGACGCGTTAAGCCCATGCTCAGCTGACAGGTTTCCAGCACTTCCGGTACCAGATACTTGCAAATCGTCCGCTTGTTGCAGGTTTTGACGTCTCCCAACGGTGCTTTGATTGCATCATCCTGCGTAATGATGCGTGTCGGGTAAACGGCATGCGCCGGGGCGCTGTTATAATACAGTTTTGCCGGTTTGGCTTTGTCCAGGCTGCTGAATGCCAAGGCTTTGGCGCCTTTTCCGACATAGAGCGCTTCCTCATGACCAACCTGATAGCTTGTGCCGTCGATAACAATTTTTGCCGGGCCGCCAATATTGATCAGCCCCAGCTCGCGCCGCTCAAGAAAATAGTTCACGCCAAATTGCTTACCGATGCCGTCATCAAACGTGATCTCGCCATCCACTGGCATGATTCCGCCCACCACAATACGGTCGATATGGCTGTAAGTCATGGTGTACTGATTTGGCGTAAATATCTGCTCAATCAGAAATTTCTTTCTCAGCTCAGTGGTATCAAGCGTTTTCGCATGTTCACTGTGTACACTTTGTCGTACGTCCATTTTGTTACCTTTTTATGCGTGTTTAGGTGAAAAGCGTTTTGCCCATAATGCCGTGATGATGGGCACCAATACTGACGTCACGATGACGCTGGTGGCGACTAACGCTGTCGCCTGTTGAGCGACCGGTGCGAATTCCGGCGCCATATTCGCGATGAGCAAAGGCGTGGCGACGGCGGCCCCCGCGCTGCTGGATGCGGCCACGCCTGCGGTACCATTACCGCCGCCGATAAATTTATCGGCGATAATCAATGGAATACCGGTGACAACAATCACCAATACGCCGAGGAAGATACCTGCGAAGCCCGTTTGGAGGATCACCGCTAAATTAATGGTATTACCCAACGCAAAGGCGAAGAAAGGAATCAGAGTTTGTACTGAGTTACCGAACAGTTTTCTCAGATCCGGGTCCAGGTTACCCAGCGTAAAGCCAATCAGGAAAGGCAGGACTGCACCGACAAATAGCTGAGGCTCAAAGGTCGCGATACCGCTGGCCCCCAGAATAACCATAGTCATTAACGGGCCGGATTCCAGAGACATCAGCACAAACGCGCCTGCCTCTTCTTTCGAGCCGTATTGGTTCATCAATGCGGCATACAAACCACCGTTTGTCATGTCCATTGCCGCGACCAGTGCCAGCACGGAGATCCCGGCCAGCAAGCCGTTTTGGATGCCGTCCCCCGGCAGGAACGTGCCTGCGATCATCGCGACAACCCAGGCGGTGGCAAGTTTGGTTATCACCAGAACGCCTGATTTTTTCAACATCGTTCCCGTCGCTTTAAGTTCAATGGACGCGCCCATGCAGAAAAACCAGACCGCCAGAATGGGGATCGTGCCGGTAATCAGACCGTTGCTGAAAGACCCTAGATATTTCCCCGCGCCTGGCGTAAAGGTATTACAGAGTGCGCCCAAAAAGAGCGGCACCAGCATTAATCCCCCAGGGATTTTATCAATAGCTTGTTTGATTTTCATAAAAGACCTCATTTAAAAATAAAAAGATATTCAGCCCGCTTTCAGTGAAAGCAGAGAGATGATTGATATAAAGTAATAAATAGAGGTAAATAAAACCTAAGCGGTTATTACCCGATTCGATTAACTAGTGAAGATGGCTACCCTTATTATTAAATTGATAATGAATACTCTTCGTTGTCTTGATGTTTATGGTCTTAGCCATTTTTCAGGTATAGATGGCCTTCCCGTAATGCGTAATTCGCGCTTACGGGTTTTTATGTCGTGACGATGACTGAATGACGTTCAAGACGTCACTCATTAAAATTGACTATACCCGTCATACTTCAAGTTGCATGTGCGTTGGCTGCGTTCAAATACTCGGCCCGTCGTGGGCCTCGCCCTGAAGGGCCGCTGCAAGCAGCGTTCAAATCTGCTCCCGGCAGATTTGTCACCCGAATCACTTACCTGAGTAAGCTCATCGGGATGAGGGAGAGACATCCTGTCTCTCACCGGAGGCCAGCCGTTGGCTGGTCAAATTCGTTCCCGACGAATTTGTCCTTCTCTTGCCGCGTTATTCGGCCTAGGCCTCACCCCTTCGGGGCCAGCGCAAGCGCTGTTCAAAAACGCTTTGCCGTTTTTGTCCTGAAACTCGAATTATTTAGGGTATATGGCTGTTTTCGAAAAATATATTATCTGATATCAATATTCCGGCTGTTAATATGAGCGGTAATTTCTTTGCTGGTTTTAATCAGGCTTGCCAGATGCTTCTCTTTTTTTCCATTCGCATATTGTGATTGCATACCGTTAACGCCGATGGCGGCGATGACTTCACCATTTTGGTTAAAAATCGGCGCGGCCATGCAGCAGATTTCTTCTATATCTTCGCCGTCATCTATGGCCCAGCCCTGCTCTTTGACGATTTTCAGGTGCTGTAGAAAATCAGTTTTATTGGTAATCGTCCGGGGTGTCAGATACTCGAAGGTACAATCGGCAATGAGCGATTCAAGTCTTTCCTGTGGCAACCAAGCTAATAACACTTTTCCCAGAGACATACGATTAAAAACAATTTTCTTACCTTCCCAGGATGTTTTTACAATAGCCTTGGGAGATTCCACTTTACTCAGAAAGAAACCGTTATCGCCGTCCAGAATACCGAGATGGCAGGTTAATTCCGTCTCTTTAACTAATTCATGCATAAAGTTAATGGTGTCTTTACGCAGATCGATATTCTTTATGACCAAACCGCCCAGCTCAAACAGTCTTAATCCCAAAACATAACGGCCGTCAGCACGCTGGCGCAGCAACTGTGTCACCACCAATACTTCTAACAGATGATGTACGCTGCTTTTCGGGATAGATAAATCAGTACAGATCTCAGTGAAGCTGGCTTCGTCGCGTTTGGCGATGTAGTCAAGCACCATCACTAAACGGACGGCTGCAGGCGCTTTACTGTGTTCGAGCTGTTGGAATATATTCATGGTTGTTCTATATATAAAACTATGGTTTCCTATATAGAACAATAATAACGCAACGGTAATTTATTTACCTAGATGCAGATCACAAAATAACCGCGAAACGGTTGAATATTTCAATATAAATAAAACGTAGTTTTATTAGGGAAACAAAACAGCGATATTTTGGCAGGAAATATTCCTGACCTTATTTTCACAAGGTCAGGAATGTCTTAAATAATAGAAGAACGAGGATTAACGCTTTTTAAAGGCGGCGGCTAACGCATCACCCATCGCGCTATTACCTGTAGCCGGTGTATTCGCTGGACGAGGACGTGATTTGCCTGTCGACTGACGCGGTGAGGCGTTGTTATCACCACGAGCGGTGCCACCGCCACGGCGTGATGACGTCTCACCCGGTTGCTCATCAAGGCGCATGGTCAGCGCGATGCGCTTGCGTTGCAGGTCCACTTCCATCACTTTCACTTTCACGATATCACCCGCTTTCACGACCTTGTGCGGGTCATCGACGAAATGATCGGCCAGTGACGAAATGTGTACCAACCCATCCTGATGAACGCCGATATCCACAAACGCGCCAAAGTTGGTGACGTTGGTGACCGCGCCTTCCAGAATCATACCCGGCAGCAGATCGTTTAAGGTTTCCACGCCCTCGGCGAAGCTGGCGGTTTTGAACTCAGGACGTGGATCGCGGCCCGGTTTCTCCAGCTCTTTGATGATGTCGGTTACCGTCGGTACGCCGAAACGCTCATCGGTGAAATCTGCCGGTTTCAGGTTACGCAGCGCGTTAGGGTTCCCCATCAGCGCCTGCAATGCCTGTTCGGTCGCTGCCAGAATGCGCTCCACGACTGGATAGGCTTCTGGGTGAACGGTAGAGGCATCCAGCGGATTATCGCCGTGGTTGATGCGCAGGAAGCCCGCACACTGCTCAAAGGCCTTTGGCCCCAGACGGCTGACTTTCAGCAGCTGTTCGCGGTTGTGGAAGCGACCGTTCTCATCACGCCAGGTCACAATATTTTGCGCCATCATGCGCGTCAGCCCTGCAACACGCGTCAGCAGCGCCACGGAGGCGGTGTTCAGGTCAACGCCGACGGCGTTTACGCAGTCTTCGACTACCGCATCCAGTTTCTTCGCCAGCAGGCTTTGGCTCACGTCATGCTGATACTGGCCCACGCCGATGGATTTCGGGTCGATTTTCACCAGCTCCGCCAGCGGATCCTGCAAACGACGGGCGATCGACACCGCGCCGCGCAGCGACACATCCAAATCGGGGAATTCCAGCGCAGCCAGCTCGGAGGCGGAATACACCGACGCACCGGCTTCGCTGACGATCACTTTCTGCGCGTTGATATCCGGGAACTGTTTCTGCGTGTCGAGGAAGAAACGCTCGGTTTCACGTGAGGCGGTACCGTTGCCAATCGCCACCAGCTCAACCTGATATTTGCGACACAGCGCGGCCACTGACGTCGCGGCTTTAGCCGCCTGGCCGGTGTGTGGATAAATGGTGTCGGTCGCGACCAGCTTGCCGGTGGCATCCACCACCGCGACTTTTACGCCAGTACGCAGGCCGGGATCGAGCCCCATCGTGGCGCGCATGCCCGCCGGCGCGGCCATCAGCAGGTCGTGCATGTTGCGGGCAAAGACGTTGATTGCTTCGTCTTCGGCTTTTTCACGCACGCTGCCCATCAGTTCGGTTTCAAGATGCAGCAGGACTTTAATGCGCCACGTCCAGCTAATCACGGCGCGCCGCCAGCTGTCTGCTGCCGCATTCCCCAAACGCAGGTTCAGGTGGTCGATAATAATCTGTTCGCAGTAGCTCTCACGCGGCGCTTCTTCGTGCTGTGGATCGGCGTTGAGCGCCAACTGCAACACGCCTTCATTGCGTCCACGGAACATGGCCAGTGCGCGGTGTGAAGGCACCTGAGCAATCGGTTCGTGATGATCGAAATAGTCACGGAACTTCGCGCCTTCTTCCTCTTTCCCTTCCACGACGCGGGAAACCAGATGCGCGTTTTTCCACAGGTAGTTACGCACTTTTGCCAGCAGCGTGGCATCTTCGGCAAAGCGTTCCATCAGGATGTAACGTGCGCCATCCAGTGCAGCTTTCACGTCCGCGACGCCTTTCTCGGCATCGACATAAGCCTGTGCCGTCAGCTCAGGATCCTGGCTTGGATCTTGCCACAGGCCGTCGGCCAGCGGTTCCAGACCGGCTTCAATCGCGATTTGTCCACGCGTGCGGCGCTTAGGTTTATACGGCAGATAGAGATCTTCCAGCTCGGTTTTGCTCAGCGTGCCGTTAATGGCAGTCGCGAGCTGTGGGGTTAATTTTCCCTGCTCATCGATGGATTTCAGAATAGTCTGGCGTCGATCTTCCAGTTCACGCAGGTAGCCGAGGCGCGTTTCGAGCTGGCGCAACTGGGTGTCATCCAACCCGCCGGTCACTTCTTTACGGTAACGGGCGATAAAAGGGACGGTATTTCCTTCGTCCAGCAGACGGACTGCGGCGTCCACCTGCTCCGTACGCGCCTGCAATTCGCTGGCGATGATGTGGCTTAATGAATCATTCATAGGTCTGATATCAGTCGTCATCACATTAGTGGAATAAAAAGTAGTGGAGTAAATAAGTCGTGGGTGAAACCAGTGAGGACAGTTATACGGATTGAGCGTGCAAAATGCCAGCCGCTGCCGTCTGGAAAACGCGGATGATCTCGCGTTGTTCAGTGCAACAAAATTTACCTAAATCAATATTCCGTCAGATTCTTGCAATCCACGCACAATTTTAGCGTATGACATACGTTGGCTTGTTTCACGGTGAATTGAGTGCCGTTTCGTATTGAGCGTCGCGTTAATCAGGGTGTGTAGCACGGAATGACCTATCCAGAAGCCCGTGAGAGCGAACGAGAACAACATCATTATTCGGGCAGGAGAAAGGTTCATGACAGTCAGAACGTCCACGTTGACGGCAGAAGGGCAGGCGAGTATCGCGCTGGAAATGCGTTCCGGCGTGCTGGGGAAAGCGGCGGTGGATATTCGCCCGCTTGGTGAAAATGGGCTGTGTAGCTATGATCCCGGTTTTGCCAATACGGCAGGGTGTGAGTCGGCGATTACCTATATTGATGCGGTAAATAGTGTGCTGCTGCATCGGGGCTTCCCTGTCGAACAGCTTGCTGAGCAGTGTGACTTTACCGAAGTCTGTTACATCCTGCTGCATGGCGAAGCGCCTTCGGCGGAGGCGTATGCGAAATTTGCCGACAACATTACCCGCCATACGCTGGTGCATGAGCAAATTACCCGGATGTTCAGCGGTTTTCGTCGCGATTCCCATCCGATGGCGCTGATGTGCGCGGTGGTAGGCGCGCTGGCTGCGTTCTATCACGATGTATTGGATATCCATAATGCGGAGCATCGCGAGCTGGCGGCGGTGCGGCTGCTGTCGAAAATGCCGACGCTGGCGGCGATGTGCTACAAATATTCCATCGAACAGCCGTCTGTTTATCCCCGCAATTCACTCTCCTATACCGGCAACTTCCTGCACATGCTGTTTTCAATTCCGGCGGAGAAATATGAGGTGAATCCGGTGCTGGAACGGGCGATGAACCGTATCCTGATTCTGCATGCCGATCATGGTCAATGCCCGTCAACGATGGCGGTGAGGGCGTCTGGTTCTTCCGGCGCGAACCCGTTTGCCTGCATTGCGGCCGGGTTGGCATCAATGTGGGGGCCGTTGCACGGCGGAGCGAACGAAGCCTGCATGCGCATGCTGGAAGAGATCAAAACGGTCGATCGCGTCCCTGAATTCGTACGACGTGCGAAAGATCGCTGTGATTCATTCCGCCTGATGGGGTTTGGTAACTCGGTCTACCAGCATTTCGATCCCCGCGCGGCGATTCTGCGTAAAACCTGTTACGAAGTGCTCAATGAACTGGGTACGGAAGACAGCCTGTTGCAGGTGGCGATGGAACTGGAGCATATCGCCATGACCGATGCGTATTTTCTGGAGAATAGACTTTATCCGAGCGTCGATTTCTATACGTCGGTCATTCTGAAAGCGATGGGGCTACCGCCGTCCATGTTTACGGTGATTTCCACCGTCGGCAGGACGATTGGTTGGATTGCGCATTGGGATGAGATGCACAAGCAGGAAGAAATTAGCATCTACCGTCCGCGCCAAATTTATACCGGGCAGCCGCGCCGTGATTACGTTTCCAAAAAAGACTGATATTTCCAAAAAGTTTCCAATTAGAGCAGTAGTGTGACGATCACCATGATGCCTATGTTGTGGCATCATGGTGATGGCTGACAGGGATAAGCCTAGAATTTTTCCCAGTTATCCTGTGTGTTGCCGACTGGCGCGAGGGCTAAACGAGCCGGTTGCGCCTTCTTCTCCATCGGTGCCGGACGGACTGCCGGCGTGCCGCGCAGGTGGAAATGGTTCATGAGCGTAACCAGGTGGGATGACTGCTCGCGCAGGCTGGTTGCCGCATTGGCGGACTCTTCCACCAGCGTCGCGTTCTGCTGGGTAACCTGATCGAGCTGGTTCACCGCATCATGAATTTGCGAAATACCGGATTCCTGTTCCTGCGTGGTTGTCCCGATCTCGCTGATTAAATCTGCCACGCTGCGTGCTTGACGCACCAGTTCATCAATGGTGCTGCCGGTGTCTTCAACCAGATGGTTGCCCGCTTCCACTTTTTCGACGCTGGTGTTGATCAGCACCGCGATTTCTTTGGCGGCGGAGGCGGAACGCTGCGCCAGTGAACGCACTTCTCCCGCCACCACGGCGAAGCCGCGGCCTTGTTCACCTGCGCGTGCGGCTTCGACTGCCGCATTCAGCGCCAGAATGTTGGTCTGAAAAGCGATGCCGTCAATGACGCTGATGATGTCGCGGATTTTGTGTGAGCTGTCGGAGATCTCTTTCATGGTAATCACCATATCGCCGATCGCCTCGCCGCCCTTGGTTGCCGTTTCGCTGGCCTGGCTGGCAAGCTGAGTGGCGCTACGCACGGTATGCGCATTCTGACGAATCGCCTGACTCATCTGCTCCATTGAGGCGGCCGTTTGCTGCAGGCTGGCCGCCTGCTCTTCCGTACGCTGGCTCAGGTTTTCGCTGCCAGCGGCGATTTGGCTGGAGCCGGAAGCGATGGCTTCGCTGCTCTGCCGCACCTGTTCGACGATATCGCCCAGATTATTACTCATGTGGCGCATCGTGGCTAACAGACTGCTGTGGTCATCCGGCTTGATGTGGATATCAACGGCCAGGTCGCCATCGGCCACCTGCCGGGCAACGTGGGTCGCGTAGAGTGGTTCACCACCCAGCTGATTTTTCAGCGTGCGGGTAATCAGCCAGGCCACGACCGCGGCCATCGCGGCGGCGGCAAGGGCGAGGATCAGCATAATAACGCTGCCGGACTGTGCGCCATACTGTGCGTTGCTGACAATTTCGTTGGTATCCTGCTGCTGTGAGGCCATCATCGCGTCCAGCACTTTGAACAGCGCATTTTGTGCCGTCTGCATCTCATTGAGAATAATGGCATTACCCTGTAGACGCAGTTGTGGATCGGTGGATTGCACCAGTTCCATGGCTTTCAAAAAAGCCGCAAGGTACGGCGGACGGGTATCCTGAAACTGTTTCAGCAGCGCGCTGGTGCCTTCGGTATCCAGCTGTTGCCCCAGTTTTTTCAGATTGGCGGTGTTGCGGGCGATTTGCTCATCAACGAACTGCTTTTCCTGCCTGATTTGCTCAGGGTCGGTGCTGATTGCAATGTTGCGGATCAGGCGAGCATTGGCGTCAAAACCGGCTTTCACTTCCTGAATCAATAGCATATTCGCTAGCGTAGTGCCGGAAAGCCGGTTGATATCGTTACCCAGCCCAACCAGTTGGAGTCGTCCGAAGAATGCCACCATCAGGCTGATGATGATAACCAGAGAAAATCCCATACCCAGCATCTTGCCGAGTTTGATTCTGTTCAGCATATTCATAAACATCCTTAATTTTTTGACATGCTATGAAGGCATAACGGAGGGGGCTTGCTATCGTAATCGATGCAAGTAATGACAAGGAATTATAGCTATGTTTCGCATTTTCGGGATACATCGGTAACTCCCGCGCTCAAAAACATATCGATAAGAATATCTTTAATATCGGCAAGAAAAGCGTTCAGTTGATCACGTAAATTACGGTAAGCGGGATTTCGTATGAAATGTGTGATCTGAGAGACAAAATACGGGGGAAGTGTGGTGCGTTAGCCCGTTATAAGCTAACGCACCGGTCAATCAAGAAGCATTGTCGCTGACAAATGGAGCGATATAGCGCTGATAGCGTGATTCTTTCAGCTGTTGCAGGTCGACCAGCACCAGACCGTCGATGCAGTTATTGAAATCGGGGTCGATGCCGAAGTCGATAAACCGCACGCCTCCCGGTTCACACAGCTCTGAATATTGCTTGTAGAGCGTGGGGATAGCGCAGCCCATGTTACTGAGCATGCTTTTCAGCCGCGTGAGATCCTGTTGGTAGTCCGTTCCTTCAAACTGTTTCAGCACATCAGGCAGCGAGGCCGGATACGGGCGACGCGACGTAGCCAGCGGCTGATCGGGCGTGAAGTGCAGGCGATAAAACGCAACCAGTAAATCGCGTGCATGAGGCGGCAAGGTGCCGGAAAGTGACACCGGACCGAACAGGTAGCGGTGTTCCGGATAGCGCGCCAGATAGGCACCAATGCCCAGCCAGAGATAATCCAGCCCGCGTTTACCCCAATATTTGGGCTGAATGAAACTGCGCCCCAGTTCAATGCCCGACGCCAGTATCGGATCCATTTCGTCACCGTACTGGAACAGGCTGTGGCTATAGAGACCGCTTTTCCCTTTTTCGGCGATCAGGCTTGCCGTCGAGACAAAGCGATAGGCTCCGACAATCTCCAGTTCGCGATCGTCCCACAGGATCAGGTGCAGGTAGTCATCATCGTAGCTGTCCAGATCGCGGCGTTGTCCGGAGCCTTCGCCCACGGCCCGGAAGGCGATTTCGCGCAGGCGTCCGAGTTCGCGCAATAGCGGCACGTAATCTTCCTCACCGCGACGGTAGAGATAGACAATTTTGCCATCCGGCGTGGTGCCCAGCGTTTCACACTCTGACAGTGCGCGCTTCAGCAGCACGCGGTCTTCGGCTAGCGCAATGGGTTTTTCACCGGCAAAACAGCCGGGCTTTCCTTGTCCCAGACGATAAACATGACGTCGGAAACGGGCCGCCAGATCGTTAGCGTTCCACTCGCCCTGACTCCAGGACGCGTAGGGAATTCTGGCACCGATGCGTAGCTTGAGGGTTTGGTCACGCTGCCCAAACATTTCTCTCACCAGCAAGAGGGTGGACAGCGGGCGATAAACCATGGATGAGAGATAGAACAGCGCGCTGTTGCGTCCGCCGATATGAATCGGGACCACGGGCGCACGGGCTTTGCTCGCCATGCGGATAAAACCATTATGCCAGTGGCCGTCGCGAATACCTTGCAGGCTGGCGCGTGAAACTTCACCCGCCGGGAAGACGATGATCGCGCCGTCACCTTCCAGATGCTGCTGGATGGCGTTGACCTGCTGGCGTTTGGTGCGGTTATTGAAGTTATCGACGGAAAAAAACAGATTTTTGAGCGGGGCGACATAAGAGAGTAGCTGGCTGGCGACGATGCGGACATCGGGCCTGACGCTGGCGACGGTGCGCAGTAGCGCCAAACCGTCCAGTGAGCCAATCGGGTGGTTGGCAACCAGCACCACCGGCCCCTGGCTGGGGATATTTTCTAAATCCCCTTCGACCATTTCACAATTGAAGTTGAAGTAGTCAAGAATCTGTTCGACCAGATCTAATCCTTTCAAATGCGGGTAACGCCGCGCAAATTGCTGCATTTCATTTTCAAATAGCAGAGAACGCAAAACCGTTTTCTGCCAGGGTGGCGTATGGCGATGCGGGGCAAGATCTTGCAGAATGGCGTCTAAGCTAAACATAAATCGTTCTCCGTAGCTCTCCGTGGCTAAAAGTACGGGATAGAAATGACATATTTATGTCTGTTGATAGATTATTAGCCAAAACTGTAAATCTGTGTAATGAACGCGTGATTTGTGCACGTGGGAATATCGAAGAATGTTGTACGCACTAAGAGCCTAACGGGGTTAATGACTTGAAAACCAACCTGATTACCCGCGAGGGGTATGACAAACTGCGGGCAGAGCATGATCATCTCTGGAATGTAAAACGCCCGGAAATTACGAAAATTGTCTCCTGGGCAGCCAGCCTGGGGGATCGCTCAGAAAATGCAGACTACACCTATAACAAGCGTTTATTGCGCCAGATCGACAGGCGTGTGCGCTACCTGAGAAAATGCCTGACGGAATTGAAAATCGTTGATTATTCGCCGCAGCAGGATGGCAGCGTATTCTTTGGTGCCTGGGTAGAGATCGAGAATGAGCAAGGTGATGTGAAGCGTTTTCGGATTGTCGGCCCGGATGAGATCTACGGCGACAATAAAGACTATATTTCGATCGATTCCCCGATGGCGCGCGCCATGCTGAAAAAAGCGGTTGATGAGGAATTCACCGTGAATACGCCAGACGGCCCGCGTGAGTGGTTCGTTAATTCCATTGATTACGTTAAGTCATAATCGACCCGGTAGCGGCACGTAGGGGAACGCGCGGCAAGCTGTGCAGGCGCATTGCCCCCCTTCGTGTCCTAGTGGCGCCAGAGGTTTAGTCATCTACATTTTGCGCTCGCAATAGCTGTCTGGCCTGCTCAATGACGGGTAAATCCACCATTTCGCCGTTTATCTGGAAAGCGTAGCTGTGTTCGGCCGCTTTCAGCACCTGTTTTGCCCAGTCAATTTTACTGCGATCTGTCGCGAACGCCTGCTGAACGGCATCGATCTGCGAAGGATGAATGCAGAGTTTGGCGGAGAAGCCGAGCGAGCGCGCATGTAATGCGTCGGCTAACACCCGGTCATAATGTGTGAAGTCAGGATTGACGCAATCTATTGGCGGGGGCAAATCGGCCAGTCTCGAAGCCACGACAATACGGCTTCTGGCATACAGCAAGGCATGCAGGGATTGATCGCAATGAATATCAAGTGAGAAATCCAGTGAGCCAAATGCGACTCTTTCTACCCCTGCTGCACAAATTTCTTCTGCATTATGCAACCCGCGCGCGGTTTCAATAATCGCAATAATATTCACGTTTTCCAATCTATTACGATTTATCATTTCCCGTGCGTCATTCAGCATTTCTGCGGATTCTATTTTAGGTAAAACAATTTCCCATGTGACTATTTTATGTTTGGGTGGCACATTATTTCTTAATTTCTCTTTATTGTTGAGTTTATTCAGAAACTCGATGTCTTCACTGAATTCCATTGAACCAAATTTGTTTAAACGTATATATCTTTTGCAATTTATTTCAGAGACGGGAGTATCGTTTTTATCCCACTGGATAATATTTTCTCTGGCCTGATTTTTCTCATCAGGATGAACAGCATCTTCTAAATCAAATATCACGGCATCGGCCCCGCAGCTGACGGCATGTTGAAAGCGGTGGGGCGCATTACCCGGCACAAAGAGATAGGTTTTAGCGTGTTCCATGCTGCTCTCCTTTTATTAATTAATTGATTTAAAGATATTTTATTAAAATGTAACTAATTAATTGCGAATAAGAATGATACCTATTTACATTGACGTTAGTGGTATGCTAGCTTTCCGTTCATTATTTTTCAATCCATCTATCACGACATTTTTATTAAGTTTCGGGATGTGTTAACCCGAGCTTTAATGACACCCTTTTATACGTTACTGCAATCAATTTTTACTTGTTTTATCGGTATGAGGAGTGGTTATGAATATCAAGGCTGACGACGTTAAACACAGGGATATACATCGGAATGCAGATGATTTTCTCTCTGATTACTCAAATAAAAATGCGTTAAGGCGATTGATTCGCTGCTTTTTCGCAGAAGGGATTTTGAATAAAAATGACCTGAGTTTTATTAAGGTTAATACCAGGGAGGCAACGCTAATTTTGCAGGGTGGTAAAGGTATATTGAAATTTGATGATATTTCCTCATCACCGGCAAACACGTATATTAATAATGGAAATATTTATCTCATTCATTCCGATGGGACGTCTTTTCCCGTTACCAGCCACGAGCGATTGATTGATTTACTTCGCGACAGTTTCGATTTTCATCCTGAAGAAAGCGGCATCAGTGGCCTGAAAAAAGACGTCGGTAACAGCATTCGTAATGATACCAACGCCCGCCGCTATCGGTGCCAGTGGCGCACTGAGGTGGCTGATGCCATGCAGCGGGACGGGCAGAACCATTTCACGCCGTGGCTGCGTCGGCAGCTCAGCATTCGCGATGCTGCCATGTTTCTCGATCAGTGGGGTTCGCTGGAAGGCCACCCTTACTACCCGACCTGGAAATCCCGTCCGGGGCTGAGTGACGAAGACGTCCAACAGCTATCACCCGAATTCAATGCCCGCGTGCCGCTGCGTATTACCGCGCTGCGCCGCGATATGGCATATGTGGAATGTATGCCACACGTCGATGATTTTCATGCGTGGTTTGCTCAGGCGTTCCCCGCGCTCTGGCAGGACTGGAAGCAGCGCCTGAACCAACAAGGGCTGGATGAAACACAGTGGCTCCCGCTGCCTATTCACAGTTGGCATCTGGAAAACTGGGTGAAATCCCACTACGCGGATGAGATCGCCGAAGGCATTCTGCTTACCGACGGCCCCGATCTCATCACCTTGCCGGGGATGTCGTTCCGCACGGTTTTGCCCATTGAACCGCCTGCTTCTCCTTTCATCAAACTGCCTGTCGCCATCTGGATGACCAGCGAAATGCGCAGCCTACAGGCGAAATCGATCCACATGGGGCCACGTATCAGCACCATTATCGAAGCGATTCTGGCGCAGGAAGGCGGATTTGAGCAGCGGCTGGAATTTTTCCGCGAAGAGGCGGCGTTCCACTACAAGCACGCGGTGCATCAGGATGACGCACCGGGCAAGCATCTCTCCGTCGTGTTCCGTGATGCGCACGCCTATGAACGTGCTGACGGCGCGCTGCCCGTGACCGTCGCCACGCTGTTTACGGCGCTGCCTCACCGCGACCAGCCGTTGTTCACCGAGCTGGTGACGCTGTCCGGGCTTGGCCCCGAGGCGTGGTTCCGCCAATACGTCCGCGCCGTGACCCGGCCCGTCATCGCTATCTATCTGCTGTACGGCATCGGGCTGGAAGCGCATCAGCAGAACAGCCAGATCCTCTTTTCACCGGAAGGCGTCGCGCAGGGATTATTAATCCGTGATTTCGGCGACGGGCGCACCTACGTACCGCTGCTGCGTCAGCGCGGCTATCACCTGCAACCTTACGTTTGGCCCGGCATTCTGCCCACGGTGTTTGAAGGCGATATCGAGCCAGTGCGGATGTTTGTCGTCGATGCCTGCTTTGTCAGCCACCTGCATGAACTGGCGCTGGCGCTCAGCGCGGAATACGGCTTTGCCGATGCCCGGCTGTGGCAGGTGATGAAAGAAGAAACCGCCGCGGCGTTTGACGCGGTGAAATCGCGTGTTGATGGCGCGCTGTGGCAGACCGAACGCGACATGTTTTTGACCCAGCCCTGGTATACGCGTTCGTTGCTGCGCATGCATATCCAGGAATACCGCGACTACCGGATTCAGCACGGTCTGAGCAATCCCTTCCTCACTGAGGAAGAAGACACCCGCATCGGATCGTGATGTATGGCGATGCTCCCGCCTCACAGGCTGAAAAAACGGGAGCATCTTTTTTCAATCCTCATTTTGAGATGGATAACTTAGTTGATGAACGCCAGGAAGAACTTCACTCCACCTACCGGGAAAACGCGTTTTCCTATCCCCTCCGCGTTGGCCATCGCCGTAACGGCTGTGCTAAGCGGCATCGTGATACCCGCGCAGGCTGCAACGGGCGAGCGCGATGATTCCACTATCGTGGTGGAAGCCAAAAATGCGGAAGCCGTACAGGGGCTGGTGGCGGGCGGCATGTCGGCGCGGTCGTCCAGTACCGGGCTGCTGGGCAAAAAGGACGTGATGGATACGCCGTTTAACGTCAGCAACATGACCTCATCGTTTATTGAAAATAAACAGGCGCAGACGCTGGGGCAGGTGGTCGCGCATGACGCATCGGTGCGGGTGAGCAGTTCTCAGGGCGGTCTGCTGGACTCCTACTATATTCGCGGTTTTCCACTCAATGAAGGAAATCTGAGCGACATCGCCATGAACGGCGTCTACGGCGTCGCCCCTAACTATCAGCTGATGACCGACTACATCGAGCGGGTGGAAGTGCTGAAAGGACCATCAGCGCTGTTGTACGGGCTGTCGCCTAATAGCAGCGTGGGCGGCGTGATTAACGCCGTCACCAAACGCCCGACCACCGTCGGCAATCTGACCCGCCTCACCACCAGCTGGCAGTCTGATTCCCAACTTACGCAGCATGCGGATATTTCCCGCGTCTATGCACTCGACAATAACAATCTACTCGGTGTGCGTTTTAACGGGAATTACGGCTACGGCGACACGGTGTGGGATGGTAGCGACAAACGTACACAGGTTGGCGCGCTTGGGCTGGATTTCTCGTCAGAACGTTTCCGTGCCACGTTGGATCTCATCACGCAGCACCTGAAAACCCGTGCGCCATCGCGACCTTATTCGTTCGCGGCGGGAGTGACCGTACCTGACGCGCCGGATGGCAACACCAATATTTCCCAGCCGTGGGGCTTCTGGCACTCCAAAGATCAGTCGGTGCTGCTGCATACCGAATACGATCTGGCGGATAACGTTACCTGGTTTACCGATTTGGGTGGTTCCAGCGCACACGTGAGCCGACTGTCGGAGCAGGTGCCGCAGGTCACGAATAATAATGGCGATGTGAGTTCCGCCGTGGGGAATTATCGCTTTACTACCAGTCGCTACACGCTGGCGACGGGGGTTCGCGCGGATGTGGAAACGGGCTCGGTGACGCACAAGCTGTCGGCACAGACCAGCTACTATCGCGATCGTCAGGCGACCGGTATCGGCAACGGAACAGCAATTACCTCAAATATTTACAATCCGGTTTCTTCACCTGCACAGAATGTCGCTGCTCCGCCAAGCGTGTATAAACGTTCTTCCACCGCGCTGTCAGGTATCGCACTGGCGGATACGCTCGGCTTCTGGAACGATGCGTTGCAAGTGACGGGCGGGCTGCGTTATCAACAGATCAAGTCGGATAACTTTGTTCCTGGTAATAGCGCACCATCATCGTCCTACGACAAAAATGCGATCACGCCGATGGTCGGTGTGGTAGTGAAACCCTGGCAGCACGTCTCGCTCTACGCCAACTACATTGAGGGGCTGAGCAAAGGAGATATTGCGCCTGCGAATGCGAGCAATCCGGGTCAGGTGCTTGCGCCGTATAAGAGCAAGCAGTACGAGGCCGGGGTGAAAGTGGACGCGCTGGGGACGATCTCCACGCTGAGCGTCTTCCAGATCACTAAGCCGAGCGGCGCGCTGGTTAACGGGGCGGGGAGTGAGTTCGTTACCGCTAACGAACAGCGCAATCGGGGTATCGAGCTGGATGTCGTCGGTTCACCGCTGGAAGACCTGCGTCTGACCGGTGGCGTGATGCTGCTGGATGCCGAGTTGACCAAAAGCGTGACGCTGGGTGCACAGGGCAAGCGTGCGCCGGGTACGTCGCGTTTTCAGGCGAACGCCGGCGTGGAGTATGACCTGCCGTTCCTGCGCGATCTGACGCTGAACGCCAACGTCACCCATAACGGGAAGCAGAACGTCAACACCATCAATACCCAATCCATTCCTTCCTGGACCACCGTTGATTTCGGCGCGCGTTACAAGACGCGAATCTACAACGCGCCCACCACGTTCCGCGCGGATGTCCTTAACGCCTTTGACCGCAATTACTGGTCTGGCGTGACGTCGTTCAGCACGGTATCGCAAGGCACGCCGCGGACGCTGATGTTGTCCGTCGCGGTTGATTTCTAAGGATAGGCATTTTTCAGAAACCGAACGTTAAGGAGATAGCGATGAGCAACCTGTTTAGCTTTGCCGCAGTGTCTTCCCCCGCTGTCGCACAGGCCCACTGGCCTGAGAGACTGACGCCTTATCTGGATAGTGAGATTGAGCGGTTTCTTTTCAACTCGCCGCAAAGGTTGTCATGGCTGGTTGAGCAGTATGGGTCGCCGCTGAATATTGTCTGGCCGCACACGGTAGCCAACAATATCGCGGCATTGCGAACGGTGTTGCAGCGCCACGATGTGGACTGCCGTCTGTACTACGGCGCGAAGGTGAATAAATCACCGGGGCTGGTACAGGCGGCGGTTAACGCGGGCGTCGGCGTGGATGTTTCCAGTTTACAGGAGCTGAAAGATGCCCTGCGGGCTGGCTGCGACGGCGCGCGACTGTGCGCCACCGGCCCAGCGAAAACGCGCGAGTTCCTGACGGCGCTGGTTCATCACCGCGCTCTTATCGTGCTGGATTCACCGGAAGAGTTCGACGAGGTGCTCGCGCTGGCGGATTTACTAGGCGTGACGGAGCCCGTGCGGGTTCTGCTGCGCTATCGCCCGTCGTTCGCGCAGGCCAGTCGGTTTGGCATGCTGGCCGATGAGGTTGCAATCTGTCTGGAGGCGTTGAGCACCAGACAGGCTGTGCTTCATCTGGAAGGCTTCCATTTCCATCTCGGCGGCTATGATCCCGATACCCGCGTGGCGGCATTTGCTGAGGTACTGCCATTACTGGAGCGGGCGCGCGCAAAGGGATTGCAGCCCGCGATTATTGATATCGGCGGAGGATTGCCGATTCAATATCTTTCGGCTTCACGCTATCAGGATTATTTAGCGAAGCAGAATGCGGCAGATTATCGCCACGGTCAGGTGCCGACCTCGTTTTACCCGTATGGCGGCGAGCATTCGGCAGCGGATTATCTTGAGGCATTTCTGTCAGCCTCAATCGGGGATACCCGTGTGGCAGACGTGCTCAGACAGCACGGCCTGATTCTGGCGATTGAGCCGGGACGTAGCCTGGCCGACCAAAGTGCGATTACCGTGTTTCGCGTCACACGCACGCGCCGCCAGCCGGATGGCAACCACGTCGTGTTTGTGGAAGGCAGTAGTTTTAGCGCGTGTGAAACCTGGTTTAACTCTGAGTTTTTGATTGATCCTCTGCATGTTTTTTCCGTCAAAAAAGACACCCCTCCGACGCCGGGCAAAGCCTGGATCGCCGGGCACAGCTGTCTGGACGACGATGTCATTACGAACCGATTGATTCATTTTCGAACCGTGCCGCAGCCAGGCGATTTACTGATTTACGCGAATACGGCGGGATACCAGATGGACCTGCTGGAGAACGCGTTTCATCGACATCCGCTGCCTGCACGCTTGTGTGCGTTCAAAGGTAAGAAAGGTGAGCTGATTTTTTCCAGTGATAACTGAATGGAGCAGAACCATGATCCTGAATAAAGTAACTGATTTGATTGGTAATACCCCCGTTATACAAATTCCGGTTCCCTATGGGGATACGCGTTTGTTTTTAAAAGTGGAGAAGAACAATCCCGGCGGCAGCATGAAGGATCGCATGGCGCGCAACATGATTGTCGCCGGGCTGAAGTCAGGCAAAATTCGCCCCGGCGGCACTATCGTCGAGTCGTCGTCGGGTAATACCGGTATCGGGCTGGCGCTGGCGTCGATCGAATATGGCCTGCGCTTTATCGCCGTGGTCGATCACCACGCGGCACAGGACAAAATTGCCATCATGCGTGCGCTCGGTGCGGAAATTCGCTACGTCTCCGGCGATTACGGTGAAGATGAAGTGGCGGTGGTGGAACGCCAGCGTATGGCGGCACAGCTGGCGCAGGAAATACCCGGCGCGGTGTTTATGAACCAATCGGACAACGCGGCGAATGCGGGTGGCTATGCTGATTTTGTGCGTGAGCTGTTCAGTCAGATTGGCAAGATCGACGCGTTTGTCGGCTGTGTGGGCACTGGCGGATCGATGACCGGTATTTCACACGGCCTGAAAGTCCATAACCCGGATATTACGACCATTGCCGTTGAACCGGTGGGTTCTATTGTCTTCGGCCACCCCGGCAAACCTTACTACCAGTCTGGCACCGGTACGCCCGCCGGAGATACCGTCGGGCTGGTGCTGGATTACAGCTGCATCGACTGTGGCGAGCAGGTTTCGGATGCGCAGGCGTTTGAAACCGCACGCTATATCGCGCGCCATTACGGCCTGCTGGTCGGCGGCTCGACGGGCGGGGTGATCTATAAAGCGCTGGAGCTGATCTATCAGGATCGCATCGGCGGCAACGTTGTGCTGGCGATTGCCGATGGCGGTGAAAAATACCTGCATACGGTGTTTAACGAAGAGTGGCTGGCGGCGCGTAATCTGACGGATAGCGGCGTATGGCACGATCTGGATCGCTGGCTGGGCAACGCGATTTCTCTGGAGCAGGCAAGCTAAGGAGTCAAGGATGACCGAAGCGCTAAGCGGGCAGCCGCTTAACGTGGTGATTTGCGGGGCCGGTAAGACCGGCCATCTCACCACGGTACTGTTTAAGCAACTGCCGGACGTCAGGGTGACGCTGTTGGGCAGCCATCCGCGCTTGCCGGAAGCCTATCAGCAGCACGGTAAACGGCTACACGCATTGCTGCCAGATGGCGAGACGCTGACAGCCACGCCGGACTGTGTGACCTGCGATCCGGCGGAAGCTTGCCGCGATGCGGATGTCGTTATCATCACCGTTCCCGCTAACTTCCGCGCCGATCTTCTGGCGCGGATTGTTCCTCATCTACCCGCCAACAAACCGGTTTACGTTGGCGCCATCCCCGGTTTTTGCGGCTTTGACTGGCTGGCCGAACGTGAGCTGGCCGCTCGTCCGAACGCGGTGATTTGGGGCATGAAGGACGTTGCGCACATTGCGTTTGATTTGCTGCCGGGTCAGTCGATCAAAATGGGCGGCGAAAAGGCCACGCTGTATGTCGCCACGCATCGGCGTGAAACGGCTGCGAGCCAGCAGGCGCTGATGGCGCTGTTGCAACGGCTCTATTCTGCGCCAGTGGTGCTGTTACCGGATTATCTGGAGATCACGCTGACGCCGGGTAACCCGATTATGCACAGTGCGGTGATTTATGGCCTGATTGGTCCCTATGGACAGTGGCACGCCCGACCGCTCTCACAGCCGCTGTGCTGGTGGAATCATTGCCCGGAACTCGGTGCCTATTATCTGGAACGTATGGACGAGGAGAACCAGCAACTGTGTGCGGCACTGGAGACGCGGCTTGGCGTGCGGCTGGATTCAGTGTTGCCGCTCAAGCAGGAGATTATCGATGCCTATGGCGATCAGATTGCCGATGCGCACACGATGCTCTCTGTGCTGCGCAGCAATCAGGCTTACCACGGCATCGGTCTGCCGCTGCGAAAAGATGGCGCGGGCGGGTATGTGTTTGATACACAGCATCGGGTGTTTCAGGAGGATATCGCTTACGGCCTGAGCCTATTGGTGACCATCGCGGAGAATCTGGCCGTTAGCGTGCCGTACATTGAGGAAGTCTACCGGTGGTGCAGCGATTATATGGGCACTTCCACGCAGGATCGTCCCGACTATTTCCCGCTACAGTGGCTGAAATGAGACGGGGTGACGTCGTGAAAGCAGAAGGAATTGACACATGCGCTTGAGTGGGCAGGTGGCGTTCATCATCCACTTTATGTTTGTCGTACAGCTGGTGGCGATGGGGGCGATGGAGATGAGTGGGCCGTTTTGGCCGCTGCATCTGGAAAGTATGTCGTCCGGTGCGGAACTGAGTATCGCGGGGATTGCCGTGTACATCGGGCCGATGCTGGGCATTATGCTGACCAGCGCCTTCTGGGGACGAATGGGCGATCGGCTGGGCAATAAAGCCATGATGATCCGCGCGCTGTTCGGGCTGGCGTTAACCCAGCTCGGGCTGGCGTGGGCCAATGACATCTGGACGATCGTCGCGCTGCGTTTTATTCAGGGTGCCTGTGCGGGGTATATCGCGCCCGCGCAGGCCTACGGCGTCGCGGTCGTCAGTCCGTTACAGCGTACACGGCTGTTCGCCTGGCTTCAGGTGTCTACCAACGTGGGATCGCTGCTGGGGGCGATTGTCGGCGGGCTGATCCTCGACTACCTGAACTTCTTCTGGATCAACCTGAGCGCCGCGATCCTGTGTGCGCTGTGCGGCATTACCGTGGCGCTGTTCCTGCCGCATGTCGCCCCCGATGTCCCTGCGGTTCTGCCTGCGGATGCACAGGAGAAAAGCACACCGCGCAGTCGGCTTTGGGCGCTGTCGCCGATTTCCGGCCTGCTGCTGATTTCCGGCCTGTTGCTGGCCAGCCGGATGATTCCGCAAACGCCGTTTTCTCTCTATATGGACGGCTTCTTTCAGGTGGATAAGTGGGTTATCGGCCTGTGCTATGGCTTGCAGGCGACCGGTGTGATTGTCTCTGCATCGCTGTGGGCGCGCTATTTTGAAAACCTCTCGCTATCCCAGACGCTGAGCCGCCTGTGTGTGGTTATGCTGGCCTGCGCCATCGTGACGTTGACGGCCGCGACGATCCTGAATATCGCGATTTTCATCCCGCTTTATTTCCTGTGGGGCGTGCTGTTGGGGGCGACGACGCCGGTTCTGATGGCGCTGATTTCCCGCGCGGCGGGGGCGGGGCAGCAGGGTTACATACTCGGTGTGGCGCAAAGCGTCAGCCAGTTTGCCTCGATTCTGGGCATTGCTTTGGGCGGAGTGGTGCTCTACTCCCCCGGACTACGTTCGCTGTTCTTCTGCGTTGGCGCCGCGTATCTGGTGACCTTCCTGGTCTCGCTGATGCTGCTACGACGTCTGCGGAGACAGGCGGAAAAACATGACTCTCTCTCGACGAAGGGAAATATCGAAAATGTGTAATCGTTGGACGCGGCAATATTGCCGTCGGTTATTGCTGAGTGCGCTGTTGATGGTCGGTCTGTCGCCGCTGGTGGCGCAGGCCGAGCAAACCGCGCAAACCTCAACGCTTATTAAGGATGTGCTGGGGCGTGAGGTGAGGGTCAACACGCCGGTGCAGCGCGTCATGTTGGGGGAAGGGCGTCAGCTTTATCTGGTCGCGATGCTCGACAAGGAAGATCCGGCGAAAAGGATTGTCGCCTGGCGGCGCGATCTGATTCAGTCCGATCCGGCAACGTGGCACCAGTATCGCGATCGTTTCCCTCAACTGGCGAAAATTCCGACGTTCGACGGCACGGAGAAAGGAACGTTTGACGTGGAGCAGGCGGTATCGCTGAAGCCGGACGTCATCATTATGAATATTGAGGCGCAGCGGGCGATTGTCGATGCCGGCTATGACCGGATACTGGATAGCGTCGGCATTCCGATTGTGTATGTCGATTTCCGCTATCACCCGCTGGAAAACACCGCGCCGACCCTGCGTCTGTTCGGCAAGTTGTTTCATCAGGAAGCGCGCGCCGAGGCGTTTCTCGCGTTCCGTGA
The DNA here is from genome assembly GCF_037136835.1 of Pectobacterium sp. 1950-15. Taxonomy (NCBI): domain Bacteria; kingdom Pseudomonadati; phylum Pseudomonadota; class Gammaproteobacteria; order Enterobacterales; family Pectobacteriaceae; genus Pectobacterium; species Pectobacterium sp. 1950-15. The sequence continues at coordinate 163,871 of NZ_JBBBQR010000008.1, forward strand.
GGCGCAGCTAAAACGTGTTTCCGACGTGCTGGCGGCGAAAAAGCCGCGTTTACCGCGTGTGTTCATTGAGCGGCTGGGGGGCTACACCGATGAATGCTGCCTGACCTTCGGCCCGGATAACTTCGGTAAGTTTGTGCAACTGGCCGGTGGCGATAACGTTGCAGCGAAAAATGCGCCGAGCACTTTTATGCAGATGCACCCTGAACAGGTGATTGTGGAAAATCCGGAAGTGGTGGTGATCACCAGCGGCAACTTTGAAGCCTTCGTGCCCGGCGGACGCTGGATTGGGCTGGGGCCGGGGCAGGATGTGGTTGAAGGGCGCAAGCGGCTTGAATGGTTTTTGGGACGGCCTGCGTATACCAACACCCTCGCGAAGCAGAAACGCGCGTTCCATGCCATCTGGCATCAGTTTTATAACGGGCCCTATGATTTCATCGCGATTCAGCAATTGGCTGAGTGGTTTCACCCCGATCTATTCCGCGATCTCAACGCGGATGACACTTTCCGCCAGCTTCATCAGCAATTTTTACCGGTTGACTACCAGCCGGGCTATTTCGTCAGTCTTGCGCCGTAAATGAGAGGCAGCTCCGGCATTGCGTCGGAGCTGCGCGTAACCGTTACGTCAGGAGGTGGATAATGTTTGAAGGTATGACCTACCAGATCGCTCTTACGCCCGTGCAGTTCCTGCTTCCCTCTGAAAATGTTGATATGTCTAACGTGGAGTGTCTGATGGAGGACATTTGTCGCTGTGGCTGCTGGACGACGCCGGTGCCTATCGAGAAAGAAACCGGAATTATTATGGACGGCAATCATCGGCTACGTGCGGCCACCGAGCTGGGATTGAAGCACATCCCCTGTGCGCTGCTCGATTATGAGGATCCTCGCGTGTCCGTTTATCACTGGAAGACCGGACAACCTTTTTGCAAGAATCTGATTATGCAGACCATTGTGACGGAAAAAGGTCTGTTTCCCTACAAGACCACGCGTCATCTTTTCCAACCTGCGCTGCCGTCGGTGAGCGTGGTGCTGGATGAACTGATGCGCTAATTACGGCGATGCGTTAATCACTTTGCGTTGCCACTCTGGATCCGGGTGGCAACGTCCTCTCTTTTCTCTCTTTCTCCTGCTTTTGCCGCTACCGTGCCTTTTTATTGTCGGCGGCGTTACTATAATCTTCGTAAACGACAATTTTCATCACCCACAGCCTTCATAAATGACGCTCTTCGTGAGCGGAAACCACCGTAAATCGCCGATTATTTTATGACTGACGGCAAAGGAAATGATTGATTACACGAATTTTAATATGCTTTGTAACAATTTTGCCTAGAATGTATACCAGAAACGACTGTCAGTAATTCGTGTGTTTCTGAACAATAGCAGCGTCGGCGCTATTACGCCTTTGGAGAAAGAGAATGCAAGAAAACTATAAAATTCTGGTTGTAGATGACGACATGCGGTTGCGTGCGCTATTGGAGCGTTATCTGACTGAGCAGGGTTTTCAGGTACGTAGCGTAGCCAATGCTGAACAGATGGACCGTTTACTGACCCGTGAATCCTTTCACCTCATGGTGCTGGACCTGATGCTGCCGGGCGAAGATGGTCTGTCCATCTGCCGTCGCTTGCGTAGCCAGAGTAACCCTATGCCGATCATTATGGTGACGGCGAAAGGGGAAGAAGTCGATCGTATCGTTGGGCTGGAAATCGGCGCGGACGATTATATTCCTAAACCTTTCAACCCGCGTGAACTGCTGGCTCGCATCCGTGCGGTGCTGCGTCGTCAGGCGAATGAACTGCCGGGCGCGCCGTCGCAGGAAGAAGCCATTATCGCGTTTGGCAAATTCAAGCTGAATCTGGGTACGCGCGAAATGTTCCGTGATGATGAACCGATGCCGTTGACCAGCGGTGAGTTTGCCGTGCTGAAGGCGCTGGTGAGCCATCCGCGTGAACCGCTGTCCCGCGATAAGCTGATGAATCTGGCCCGTGGCCGTGAATACAGTGCGATGGAGCGTTCCATCGACGTACAAATTTCTCGTCTGCGCCGCATGGTAGAAGAGGATCCGGCGCACCCACGCTATATCCAGACCGTGTGGGGTCTTGGCTACGTGTTTGTCCCGGACGGCAGTAAGGCATGATGCAATGGCGCTTTTCTCCGCGCAGCTCATTTGCACGGACGTTGCTACTGATTGTCACGTTGTTGTTTGTCAGTTTGGTCACCACCTATCTGGTGGTGCTCAACTTCGCTATTCTGCCGAGTTTGCAGCAGTTCAATAAGGTGCTGGCATACGAAGTAAGAATGCTGATGACGGACAGTCTGCAACTGGAAGATGGCTCCACGCTTGAGGTGCCGCCTGCGTTCCGGCGTGAGATTTACCGCGAATTGGGTATATCGCTATACACCAATGCGGCGGCGGAGGAAAGCGGCCTGCGGTGGGCTCAGCACTACAAGTTTCTGAGTGACCAGATGGCGCAACAGCTGGGCGGCCCGACGGATGTGCGGGTTGAGGTCAGCAAAAATACGCCGGTGGTGTGGCTGAAAACCTGGCTGTCACCGGATATCTGGGTGCGCGTTCCCCTCACTGAAATTCATCAGGGCGATTTCTCGCCGCTCTTCCGCTATACGCTGGCGATAATGCTGCTGGTGATTGGCGGCGCCTGGCTATTTATCCGGGTGCAGAACCGGCCCTTGGTTGAACTGGAGCATGCGGCATTGCAGGTCGGTAAAGGCATTATTCCGCCGCCGCTGCGGGAATATGGCGCTTCCGAAGTGCGTTCCGTGACTCGCGCCTTTAACCAGATGGCCTCCGGCGTGAAGCTGCTGGCCGATGACCGCACGCTGTTAATGGCGGGCGTGAGCCATGACCTGCGTACGCCGCTGACGCGAATTCGTCTGGCGACCGAAATGATGGGTAAGGAAGATGACTATCTGGCGGAGTCGATCAATAAGGACATTGAAGAGTGTAATGCGATTATTGAGCAGTTCCTCGACTACCTGCGTACCGGTCAGGAAATGCAGACGGAAGTGGCCGATCTGAATGCCATCATGGGTGAAGTGGTGGCATCGGAGAGCGGCTATGAACGCCAGATCGACAGCGAGTTTGCTACCGGCGAGCTGCTGGTGTGCATCAGTTCACTTTCGATAAAACGTGCGGCGCTGAATCTGGTGGTGAATGCGGCGCGTTACGGTAACGGCTGGATAAAAGTCAGTACCGGACGTGAGCTACAGCGCGTCTGGTTTCAGGTCGAGGATGATGGAAAAGGCATTGCGCCCGATCAGTTGAAGCATCTGTTCCAGCCGTTTGTTCGCGGCGACAGCGCGCGAACCACCAGCGGTACCGGGCTGGGGCTGGCGATTGTGCAGCGTATTATTGATGCGCACAATGGCGTGCTGGATGTTGGATGCAGCGAACGCGGTGGGCTCTGCGTCCGCGCGTATCTGCCGCTGCTCTCGGAAGTTGCGGTAGCGGATAACGGTGCTGCAAAAGAGTCGTAAGCCTAATGCCGATCGTTTAAGAACCGAGATACACGGAGCTACCACGGGGCGAGGTGTCCCTGCGGGAACCTCATCCCCGTGTTTCTCCTAAAATGAGGCTTAGGCTACCAGCGTTAGTCATAAGCCTCTTTTTAAGTCCTAAAATAGCAAAAGGCGCGGAATCCGCGCCTTTTCTCTTTGTGTTTCTCGTTAATGCTTAGCGCTTCGGCCCTGCTTTCACCAGCGCGGCACCTGCCGGTGCATCGGTGTATTTATCGAAATTGGTGATAAAGCGCTGTGCCAGATCGTCCGCTTTTTCCTGCCACTGTTCGACGCTCGCGTAGGTATCACGCGGGTCGAGAATGTCAGGATTAACGCCGGGCAGCGACGTCGGGATCGCCAAATCGAAGACCGGCAACGTCTGCATTTCTGCATCATCAATGCTGCCGTTCAGAATGGCGTCAATAATCCCGCGCGTATCTTTAATGGAGATACGTTTACCGCTGCCGTTCCAGCCAGTGTTCACCAGATAGGCCTGTGCGCCCGCTGCCTTCATGCGTTTTACCAGCACTTCAGCGTACTGCGTTGGGTGCAGCATCAGGAATGCCGCGCCGAAGCAGGCGGAGAAGGTTGGCGTCGGCTCCGTCACGCCGCGTTCGGTTCCCGCCAGTTTGGCGGTGAAGCCGGACAAGAAGTGATACTGCGTTTGATCGGACGTCAGGCGAGAAACCGGAGGTAACACGCCGAATGCGTCAGCCGTCAGGAAGATCACTTTCGTCGCATGCCCGGCTTTGGAGACCGGTTTAACGATATTCTGAATGTGATAAATCGGGTAAGAGACGCGGGTGTTCTCGGTTTTGGAACCGTCGTTGAAGTCCACTGCTCCGTCTGCCAGTACCGTGACGTTCTCCAGCAGCGCATCACGTTTGATCGCACCATAGATATCTGGTTCTGCTTCTTTGGATAGCTTGATGGTTTTGGCATAGCAGCCGCCTTCAAAATTGAAGACGCCGTCGTCGTCCCAGCCGTGTTCGTCATCGCCAATCAACTGGCGTTTCGGATCGGTGGACAGCGTGGTTTTGCCCGTACCAGACAGACCAAAGAAGACCGCGACATCGCCTTTTTCGCCGACGTTTGCCGAACAGTGCATGGAGGCGATACCTTTCAGCGGCAGCAGGTAGTTCATGATGGAGAACATCCCTTTCTTCATTTCGCCGCCGTACCAGGTGCCGCCGATCAGCTGGATGCGCTCTGTCAGGTTGAATGCGACAAAGTTCTCGGAGTTCAGTCCCTGTTCCTGCCAGTTCGGGTTGGTGCATTTCGCGCCGTTCATCACGATGAAGTCTGGCTCAAAACCTTCCAGTTCTTCATCGCTTGGGCGAATAAACATGTTTTTGACGAAATGCGCCTGCCACGCCACTTCCGTGACGAAACGTACGCTGAGGCGGCTGTCTGGATTCGCGCCGCAGAAGGCATCGATGATGAACAGGCGCTTGCCGGAAAGCTGTGTGGTAACGAGCTGCTTCAGGTGCGTCCAGGTTTCCTGACTCAGTGGGTGGTTATCGTTCTTACCTTTACCCTGATCGGACCACCACACGGTGTCGCGGGTTACATCATCGCGCACGATGTATTTGTCTTTCGGGGAACGGCCGGTAAAGATGCCAGTATCGACGGCTACCGCACCCAGTTGGGTTTCGATGCCGCGTTCATAGCCTTGTAGGGTAGGAGAGAGTTCTTCTTCAAAAAGCAGTTCATAGCTGGGATTGTAGACAATATCGCGGACATCGTGGATTCCATAAGCCGTCAGGGCTTGCGGGGTAATACCGTTGATCTGCATGTTGCTACTCCTCAAGTTATAGTCGTACTACTAAACATTGTAGGGAGTGAGCTTATTTTAACCGCGATAGCAATCATAAAATTAAATAAATTCATTAATAACTTTGCTTATTTAGGGTGTTTGAAAAATAATCACGGTGGTTTATAGATGGGAAAATAAGCAAAATAAAACGGGTACTTCCGTACCCGTTAAAACGATTAATGCAACAGATTTCCTGATGAATCGTGCCGTATGGCGCGGATGTCCAGCGAATTAAACAGGTAGTGCGTACCGCAATAATCACAGTGCATATCGATTTCGCCATCTTGTTCGATCATCTCATTCACTTCCTGATCGGACAGCGTCATTAATGCATCGGCACAACGATCGCGCGAGCAGTGGCAGCGGAATTCGACATCTTGCGGTTCGTACACCGTGACCTCTTCCTGATGGTAAAGGCGGTACAGGACTTCGGTGGCAGGCAGGGAAAACAGCTCTTCGGCTTTAACCGTGGTGGTGAGCTGCGCCAGATGATCAAAATCATCACGATCGGCATCCTGTGCAGGCAAGACCTGAAGCAGCATGCCGGCGGCCGCCTGCTTGCCTTCGTGCTGTCCGGTACGGATAAACAGCCGCGTCGGCAACTGTTCGGACTGCTGGAAATAGCTTTCCAGACATTCAGCAACGGTTTCACCTTCTAAACCAACAACGCCCTGATAGCGCTCACCTTCCGTTGGCGTAATGGTAATCACCAGATAGCCATTGCCGACCATCTCTTTCAGCGAACTCCCTGGCGCGATATCCCCTTGCAGGCGGGCAACGCCGCGCATTTGCTGCTGATGATTGCCGTTAATCACCGCCAGTTTCAGTGGGCCATCGCCCTGAAGCTGAACGGTAATATCGCCGCTGAATTTCAGCGTGGCCGTCAACAGGCTGGTGGCAACCAGCATTTCACCCAGCAGCGTTTGCACCGCAGGTGGGTAGTCGTGGTTAGTCAAAATACGTTGATACGTCTCGTTAACGGTTACCAGTTCACCACGAACGGCATAATTTTCAAACAGATAACGATATAGTTGGTCGTGAGCCATAATGTTTTCTCGTCTTGGTACGGCGATGAGTGATGCGGCGATCGCTGAGTCTTCTCTCTATTGTCATCAGTTTGATGACCAGCAAATGAAGGGCGGAGCGTTATTCCTGATCGCTGTATTTAAATTTAATCAGATCGCGGCGCTCTTTTTTATCAGGACGGCGATCGGGGTGTGGCATCGTTAGCGCATTCATTTTCCGCGCCAGCGCCAGCTTTTCTCGTTTCTCAATGCTTGCAGCCGTTTCCTGATACAGCGCCTGTGCTTCTGCCGCACTTCTGCGCTGGCCGCTAACGGCCAAAATGATCACGGTGCGTTCATCATTGCCCTGACGCAGTTTCACCTCGGCATTCAGTTCGACCTGTTTGCTCGGCTTACCGCGTTGCCCGTTATAGTGGACTTTGCCGCCGTCGATCATCTCGCGGGCGATAGCCCGGGTCTTATAGAAACGGGCGGCCCAGAGCCATTTATCCAGACGAACGGCGTCGTCGGCCTGCTCGGTAGCTTTCACCATCAATCCCCCTGATTACCCTACGTTAACGGAGTGACGCAGAGCGGGTAGCAGCGCAAGATAGTCGTTCATTGACGGATGTTGCAGGAATACCTTTTCCTGCTCGCCGGAATCCGGATTACGCACGCCCAGACAGTAATGGATGCCGAAGGTTTTCGCGGCATCCAGAATCGGCTCGCTGTCATCCACGAATAATGTTCTGGCAGGGTCGAAGCCGGTTTGCTGCTGGACGGCCTGCCACAAGCGCTGATTCTCTTTCGGATACCCATAAGTATGGGTGGAAAGCAATAAATCAAGGTGCTGATCCAGCCCGGTATGTTCGATTTTTACCGCCAGACTGTGTGGATGAGCGTTGGTCAGCAGAATCGTCTCTTTACCGCACTCGCGCAGCGCCGTTAAAAATGGCGTGGTGTCATCGCGCAAGCGGGCACGTGTGCCGATATCCGTCGTCATTTGATAGATATCCAGATCGAGACGTTCTGACCAGTAATCGAAGCAATACCAGTTTAGCGTGTGCTGAACCGCCTGATACTCGTGCTTGATAAGTTGGTGTGCCTGCTCAAGGCTGATATGGCGCTTTTCACTGAGCGACTGTGGCACCAGTTGAAGCCAGAAATAACTGTCAAACGCCAGATCGAGCAGCGTGCCATCCATATCCAGTATCACGGTGTCGATGTCGTGCCAGTTAACGTGGGGATTCATAACGACTCCAGATATCGCGCCGTGCTATAGGGAGGGTGAAGCAGGCGACGCGCAGTGCAATTGTGACAATAGTGATGGGAAACCGATGCTGCTAGGTTAGCACAACCACGGAACGGGCACGACGCCGTTAGCGGGGGAGTAAGGGACGATTGTCCGGGAACGCATTCGTCATCATGTTGAATCGAGAAGCGTAATAGTGCTGAATGTCGGCCACGCGTTTCTGGCTTTTACGCATTTTAATGCCGGTAAGAACCGCATTAACGATAAACGTTGCAGAAAACAGCAGTAGCAGCAGGCAACTGCCGAGGTAGCGCCAGACGGTAATGACGTCGGGCTCGCTGTGCAGGCTGATATGCTGCGTCCCGTTGGCATCGGTGCTGAGTTGGGTGATCACGCCTGTGGCATTAAACGGCGTATGTAACAGCATCGCGGAAAGCCGCTGGAGCTCCTGCCACTGATCCGATGGACGATACTCATTGAGCGGCATCGGAGGGAGCGGGTGGTTCACGAATTGCCGTCCTTCGTCGCTGCGAATCAGGAATCCACCCGGCGGTGGGCTGTTCAGCGAGTCTGCCGCATTATTGATTTCCTGATAAAAGAATTGATCGGTAGAGCTGTTGACCAAGGCTTCCAGCGTTTCTGCGCTGACGGCGGGCAGCACCACATTCATGCCTTTCAGCGTGCCGGAGTTGGCGTCTTTGACCAGCGTATTCCAGTTTTTAACGTCGCTCAGATTCACCAGCGCATTTTTCAGACGGGAGCAATCGTTTTCCTGTTTACATAAATCTTGTGTTCTCAGGACAACATCAGCGAAGTTTTTCATCAGGATCAGCCCTGATTTTTGGATCGTGGACGCTAGCTGAGAGTTGACCTGACCTTCTTTTTCCGCCTGCGGATGGAGCTGACTGTTGACGGATTTCAGCAGGGCAGAGGCTTTTTCAATCGTCTCGGATTCCGGTAAGGGCAATGGCGCGGCTTGATTCCAGTAAATGGCGGAACAGTCGAACGGGCTGAACGCGTAGGGCGATGGCGCAGAGACGGGACGAATACCTGCAGGCACATAGCACATACCACTGCCACGCACTGCCAGCGTATCGCCAATGCGGAGCTGGGCGTTTTCCAGATCGCTGACCTGCGTGACTTGAATGCGCTGTGCGCCCTGAAGCCAGGCCAGGCTGAGCTTTAGCGGCAGCTCAAGTTGCACGTTAGTGACGAGTAAAATCAGGCTGAGCAGTGAACCAACTGACAGCAGCAGATTTCGGCCCCAGCGCTGTAGCGGGAAATTTTTCACTTCATCATGCAGCGAAAGGTGTTCCCCCTGACGGATGACCTGTCGATTGAGGTAGATATCGACATCCGTTTTTCTGCCCAGATCTTGCGTGATGTAGGGTTGCCAGTGAGGCGGATAAATCAGATCGATATTACCGAGCGAGATATTGCCGAGTGGCCCCTGATTGGATTCGCCAAACAGGCCCAACCCTTGCGGTGTGCCGTGAAGGCAGTGTACGTCCCGCAATTCCTGAGCGGACGGCGAGCGGAAAAGCTGCCATAAGCTCCAGCCTGCTAATAAGGATGCGGTACCGATCAGCCAGGGGAGCAGGGCGATAGGGCTATTCAGGCTGATGAACAAGAGCAGAAAAGACACGCTGAGCACCGCCGTTTCCTTCAAGCCCCCGGAGTGATGCATGGCGTGTTCTTCACGTGTTTCCTTACGGATCGTGACTAACTCGGCATGCTCACTGCCTTCCTGACGGATAGAGGCATTTGTGACAGGAATTTCGCTTGGTAGCGGTGCCAGCGGCCTGGCATCAAGGCACTCGGTTAGCGAATGCCCATTCAGGGAAATAACCAGCGGGATCGAGCGCGTCTTTATCAGTTCGACGGTGTTGTTTTCAGTAATGAACTGCTCCCAACTGGGCGGCAGATGGATCTCTTGTGTGTCGATGTAGTAGCGCCACTTATTCTGAGCATCGGTGCTCAGGCCGTAACGTGTAATCGTATGGGTGATGGGGTAAACCCGATTACTTTGCAGGGAACGCGGCAGTTTCGGCTGTGCATTCGGGGTATCAAGCGGCGTGGTTTGCTGGCTGTTTTCCTGAGCCAGATAACGCTCAACGGCGATCCGTTCATCTTCAGTTAGCCGCCGGGGAAGCGATTGAGAAACGGGTAATGGCGGAGTGGATAAGAAACGACGGCGCATACGGTAGCCGACAAGGCCTCCGATCGCGATCAGACAGGCAAGCAATATCGCCAATAAGGTAAATATTGTGCTCATGTCATCTCCCTTCCAAAACGCGAGGCTCCTTGTTTTCGTCGGAGTTTAACAAAATTATACAATCGATGATAACCCGTATGGCATTGTTTTCTTAGATTAATAACGTAATTGTGAATGGAATTAATCGCATAAGGTGATGATAGTAACAAGCAAAAAATGCCTCTTGAATGAGGATATTCCTATTTTTCTTACGTTATTGACTTTTAGCGGCGATTTCTCATACAGGATGTATCCTGCATGTTGCTCACACGTAAATTCATCGTCACGATAGTTGCAGCGAAGGCGACTGTTAACGCACAATGTGAACAGAATCAAAAAAGAATATTTACGATCTCTTCTTATCCAACAGCATGCCATATTCAGGTTGCACTAAGCGCAGTCTCTCATGCGTGTTGGGCTAAGATGCCGTTCTGGTCGTAACGCTCTGGGGGCATCAATGAGTCATAACCTGCAAAAACCTAAAATCCTCAAGGTAGAAACGGTAGCGCGTTCGCGCCTGTTTAATGTGGAATCCGTCGATCTTGAATTTAGCAACGGGGTACGCCGGGTTTATGAACGGATGCGTTCAAGCGGCCGACAGGCGGTGATGGTTGTCCCGGTCATTGATGATGAACTGGTGTTGATCCGTGAATACGCCGTCGGCATTGAGGAGTACGAATTAGGTTTCCCCAAAGGGCTGATCGATCCCGGTGAAACGGTCTTTGAAGCCGCTAATCGCGAGCTGATGGAAGAAATCGGCTTTGGGGCGGAACAGTTGGAGTTACTGGCGACGTTAACCATGGCGCCTTCCTATTTTTCCAGCCAGATGAATATTGTGGTGGCGCGCGGGTTGTATCCGCAAAGCCTGGAAGGGGATGAGCCAGAGCCCATGCCGCAAGTTCGCTGGCCAGTGGATAACATGATGTCGCTGCTGCAAGAGCCTGATTTCCGTGAAGCGCGTAATGTCAGTGCGCTGTTTCTGGCTCACGATTGGCTGCGTCGTACACCCCGCTAATTTTCTGTGACATAACGGAAAGCGCACGTCTTTTCCGGTGATATCGGTCACACATCCCTTTTTAGCTCGTTGTCGTGACAGGGGCGGGCGTCTATAACGTCTGCACAGGGCGTGACTGATGAATGAAGGCGAACCTGCCGTGGATAGCAAAACCCGCTATTCACGGCAGGTTTTTTTGTTTTTCAGCCCTGATAAATGTGTAAAACAACACCGACGAAAGAGGGACAAAAGATGAACATACCTAAGGGGATCATACGTGCGCCGTTGATGTTACTGGCGTTGGTAAGCACGCTGTTATGTCCTGTGCTGGGTCAGGCGACGGAAACCGTGCCGGAGAAAACCCGAATACTTATTCTGACGGACATTGGTAATGAACCTGATGACTCGCAGTCTTTGGTTCGCTTCCTGCTCTACAGTAACGAATTCGATGTCGAAGGGATTGTGGCAACCACCTCAACCTGGCTGAGGGATAAGGTCAATCCAGAGATGATTATGCAGCGTCTTGATGCTTACGAGCAGGTGTTGCCTAACCTGCGTCAGCATGCGTCCGGCTATCCGTCTGCGGAGGCATTGCGTCAGGTTGTCAGATCTGGCCGTGCCGGATTTGGCATGGACGTCGTGGGTGATAATAAAGCGACGGAAGCGTCCAGGTTGATTATTCAGGCGGTGGACAAACAGGACGCCCGCCCTCTGTGGATTACGGTATGGGGCGGGGCGGTAGATTTAGCGCAGGCTCTCCATGACGTACGTGCCACTCGCACACCGGAGCAGGTAGCAGCATTTGTCAGTAAGATTCGCGTGTACGCGATCTCCGATCAGGATAATACCGGTGCCTGGATTCGCGCTAATTTCCCGACGCTGCGCTACATCACCAGTATCCATGCCTGGAATGATTATTTCCTCTCGACCTGGATTGGCATGTCCTCATCGTTTGCCGAAGGTAGCGACATGAGTCAGGTGAATAACGAATGGCTGAGCAAACATATCCGCAGCAAAGGCCCGCTCGGTGCGGTCTACCCTGCGATTGAATATACGATGGAAGGGGACACGCCTTCATTCCTCTATCTGATTCAAAACGGGCTTGGCGATCCAGAACATACGGAATACGGCAGTTGGGGAGGACGCTACGCGGCCATCGTACCGGGCGACACCAGCGGGCTACGCGTCAGCACCTCCGATCAGGTTATGAGTCATAACGGCAAAATGTACCGTACCGCATCGGCTACGATCTGGCGCTGGCGTGACGCCTTCCAGAATGATTTTGCTGCCCGTATGGACTGGACGCTGACGAAGGACAGTAAAAAGGCTAACCATAACCCTGACCTTGTGCTGAATGGTCAGAGCGGGCGTTCTATTGTGACTTTTAGCGTTAAGGCGGGAGAAACCGTGACGCTGTCCGCCGATGGTTCTCACGATCGCGATGGCGATAAAGTGAATTATACCTGGTGGCAATATAAGGAGCCCACGGCTACCGCGATAGGAGTGCATTTTGCGCCAGAAGTGAAGTTGGCCAACGCATCAGGGATGCAAACGCAGTTTGTTGCACCTGACGTTAAAACGCCGACGCCTTTCCATATCATCTTGCAGGCGAAAGATGAGGGAACGCCGAACCTGTTCTCCTATCGTCGGGCGATTGTCACCGTGATGCCGAAGTGATGTGGTTTGGAAAGTGAGGAATTGAACGCCGATAGCCCCGGCCTACAGGGCACTGTGCTGAGTGTGCAATAAAAATGGCCTTCCGTCAGGAAGGCCATCAATGAACATGATGCCGGATATCAGAACAGCTCTTCGCTTTGCCCGTTATCCATCAGCGTGGTGCCGACTTCGTGCACTTCATATTCTTTCGGCTGCGTACCGTCAATAAAGTATTCGGAACGACTGTTTCCGCCACCGTTAGACAGCTTGCCGCTGCTGCGATCAATGACGACGCTGACGACGCCGGGTGGTGGTGTCAGCGGCTGTTCCGGTACGCCATCCAGCGCGGATTTCATAAAGTCATCCCACGCAGGCTGTGCTGATTTCGCGCCGCCTTCATAACCGGAGATCTGATCTTTGATGACGCCAGATGCGCTGCTGGCACCCAGATCGCGGCGGTGATCGTCGAAGCCAATCCAGACCGAGGTGACCAGATTCGGGCCATAGCCGGAGAACCAGGCGTCTTTGGAACTGTTCGTTGTACCGGTTTTACCGCCGATATCACGACGCTTCAAATCACGACCCGCACGCCAGCCCGTACCCATCCAGCCTGGTTCACCAAAGACATTGCTGTTCAGTGCGTCTTTAATCAGAAACGCCAGTGGCGTGCTGATCACATGCGGGGCGTAAGGTTGTGCGGCGCTTTGCTGTGCGGCCTCTGGTGTGACAGGTTCCAGTTCTGGCTGCGGCAAACCTTGCGGCGGCGCTTCGTTTGATGTGGCGACATCCTCAACGTCAGTCGTCGCCAGCACCGGTGAACGTGGTGTTTCACCGTAGACCAGCGGTAAGTTACAGGTATCGCAGACCACTTTCGGTGTCGCCGTAAAGACCGTACCGCCTGCTTCGCTCTCTATCTTGCTTATCAGGTAGGGATCGACCAGATAGCCGCCGTTTGCCATCACGGCATAGCCACGTACGACCTGTAGCGGAGTAAAGGAAGCGGCACCCAGCGCCAGCGATTCGGTATGGACGATATTCTGTTCAGGGAAACCGAAGCGTTGTAGATAATCCGCCGCATAGTCCACGCCCATCGCACGCATGGCACGTACCATTACCACGTTTTTGGACTGACCCAGCCCCTGACGCAGACGGATCGGACCATCATAGGTTGCCGGTGAGTTTTTCGGCCGCCAGTCAGATCCGGCACCCGCATCCCAGCGGGTGATCGGTACGTCGTTCAGAATCGTTGCCAACGTTAAACCTTTGTCCATCGCTGCGGTGTACAGGAACGGTTTGATGTTGGAACCAATCTGACGCAGCGCCTGCGTCGCACGGTTGAATTTACTTTGGTTAAAGTCAAAACCACCGACCAGCGCTTCTATCGCCCCATTCTTCGGGTTGAGCGAGACGATGGCGGAGTTGACGTCCGGCACCTGTGCCAGCCACCAGTCATCATTTACTTTGCGTACCCAGATCTGCTGTCCTGCCTGTACCACATCCGTGACGCGTTTCGGCGTTGGCCCTTGCTGCGTATCGGAACGGTAGGCACGCGCCCAACGCATACCCGCCATTGGCAGGGCAATATTGCTGCCGTCAGACAGGATTGCAATCGCGTTGTCTGCTGTCGTGCTGGTAACGATAGCCGGAGAGAGCGGGCCATAGACCGGCAGTGCTTTCAGGGCGGTAATCATTTTCGCCTGATCCCAAACACCTTCCCCTACTTTCCAGAGCACTTTGCTTGGGCCGCGGTAGCCGTGGCGCATGTCATAGGCCATCACGTTATTACGTAGGGCATCCTGCGCGGCAGTTTGCAATTTTTTGGTGACCGTCGTGTAGACCTTATAACCGTCGTTATACGCGTCTTCGCCGTAGCGTTTAACCATCTCCTGCCGCGCCATCTCCGCGACATACGGTGCGGAGAACGAAATCTCCGGTGCGTGATAATTCGCGACCAGCGTTTCGCTCCGTGCTGCATCGTATTGCGCCGGCGTGATGTAGTTTTCATCCTTCATGCGCGCAAGTACCACGTTGCGGCGGGCAACGGCGCGGTCATAGGAATAAAGCGGGTTGAACGTTGACGGTGCTTTCGGCAGACCGGCGATCATCGCCATTTCGCTCAGCGTCAACTGGTCAACAGGGCGGCCAAAGTACACCTGTGCCGCCGCGCCAACACCATAGGCGCGATAGCCGAGGTAAATCTTGTTCAGATAGAGCTCAAGGATTTCATCCTTGGTCAGCAACTGCTCAATGCGGATAGCCAGAAACACTTCCTTGATCTTACGAATCAGGGTGCGCTCCGGGCTCAGGAAGAAGTTCCTGGCGAGCTGCTGCGTAATGGTACTCGCCCCTTGAGAGGCGTGACCCGACGTCAACGCGATAGACGCAGCACGGATAATCCCGACGGGATCGACACCGTGGTGATCGTAGAAGCGGCTGTCTTCGGTCGCGATAAAGGCGTGTACCAACTCAGGAGGAATCTGGTCCAGCTTGAGCGGGATACGGCGTTTTTCACCAAACTGGGCGATCAGTTCGCCATCGGCGCTGTAGACCTGCATCGGCGTTTGCAACCGAACGTCTTTCAGCGTGGCGACATCGGGCAGTTGGGGTTCGATATAGCGGTACAAACCGTATATCGAGGCAGCTCCCAGCAGAATGCAAGAGACTGCAAGGATGAATAGATACTTTACGAACTTCACCTGGGATTTTCCATTCAGTAGCGTTTGGACAGTTTATAAACAACCGGGCGCTAGTATAAAGGTAAGCCAGCACTGTGGATATGTTTATTGGATAAGGAAATCGGGTTGAACATGGCTTATCACATCTGGCGGGTTGGATTAGATATACAGAACGGCTTCATGCGCGCTCTGGCGGTTCAGCGCCGCCGCTATGGCTGGCAGCTTCGTCACTGGTGGCAATGTCCGTTACCAGACGATACGTTGCGCACGGGTAGTTTACACCATACTGAGGCGCTTTGTGAGGCCTTGCGCACATGGCGTCGTTTGCTGCCTGGACACATTTCGCTACGGGTTGGGTTTCCTGCCCAACTGATCTTGCAGCAGCATTTACCGATGCCCGACCAGCGCTTACAGGAGCCAGGGCGCAGTCTCTATATTGAAACCATGGCGGCGCGTAAGCTGCCAGTCAGCAGCGAATCGCTGGCGATAGACTATCGGGAAGACCCGCAGGAGCAGGGTGCGCTGCTGGTGACGGCAGCACGCCGGCAGGAAATTGATAAATGGCTGGCATGCCTGAATAGCGTGGGGCTGCGTCCTGATGTCCTTGACGTCTCAACGTGTGCACTCCGAACGATGGCGCAGTTGGCAGGGCTTGAATCTCATCGTCTGTTGCTGCATCGCCTGTTGGATGGCTGGCTGTGGGTGTCCCCGCTTAACCATGCTTTTCACTCGGGGTTCATACACCTTGATGAACTGAACGATGAATCCGATATCTTATCGATTGTGAGCACTCGCTATCAGCATGATGTCGATAATATCGCCTATTACTCTGGCGTTTCGCCTGATTTACCTAACCAGAAAGCCGACGTATTACAGCCGTGGTCGCCGTTAACGGTGTTTAGCCACCTGCAGCCGCCATTGCCGAGTTTTCCCTCGGCTTTTGCGATTGCGGGTGGGTTGGCATTGCGTCCTGAGGATGCCTGACTATGCTGCTGATTAATCTTTTACCCTGGCGCAAAAACCAGATGCACCGGCAGGCACGTCGCTGGCTGGGGCTGTTGTTGCTACAGATAGGGATAGCGCTCTGTCTTATCGCCGCGAGTTATCTGCTTTGGCAGCACAGGCAGCAACAGGCGCAGGATACACTCAATACGGTACTGGCCCAGCAACAGCAACTGAAGGCGCTATATCAACAAACGCATCAGGCGCGGGAAACGCTGCGCCGCTATCTGGAACAAGAGCGGGCTCAGGCGGTCATCCTGAATGACAATCGTCGCAACCTCCATTTGCTAGAGCAGATTGCTGGCATGATGCCCGCGCGTCTGTGGCTGACGGAAATCGCCGACCGCGGCTCGCATTTGTTGCTTTCAGGCGTGAGTGAAAGCTATCGCGATATCGTTACGCTACAGCATGCATTATTGCGCCATGCTTCCGTCGAACGCGTACAGCTACTGCATACCTCCCAAGAGCGCGGTGTGAACACCGGGCTGCGCTTTTCCTTTCAGGCTAACTGGCGTGATGTGGGTACTTCCTCACTGGGGGAAGACCATGATTAATCAAACGCTCCTGATTGACGCCGTACTGCGCCGGCCAGAGCTGGTTAATAAACCGCTCTGGCAACAGATCGCCTTCCAATTGGCATTTGTCTCTGCCGCCGGACTGATCGCAGGCTGGCTATTCATCGGCGGAGTCCGGCAGTCAGCGCTTGGCCTGGAAGATCACATCGTTCAGGCGCGTTTCGAGGTACGGGAAACCCAGCAAAAGCTAGACGTGATGCCGCAGCTGTCAGAGCTACACGAGCAATTAACGGAGAAAACCGCGCAAGATGAACCTTTCCAGCCTGACAGACTGTCGCAGCTTATCGTCGAGCCTCTGTCACAGGCTGGTGCATCGCTGCTGTCCTGGCAGCCGGCCCCGCGTCACGCAGGGGAACCTCATCAGGAACGTTGGCAATTGGCGTTTAGCGCAGATTATACGGGCGCGTTGCAGGTGCTGCGTGAACTGGCTGCGCTGCCTTATGTGCTGCGCATAGCACAGTTGAGTATCAAGCCTGAGGCGGTTCTAACCGCATCGCCGCCGGAAATACCGCAGCTTCAGGTGGCATTAGCGCTAATCGGGCCGGAGGTGGTGCCATGAGTCTCACCTCATTCCGTATCACATTGGTACTGCTAGTCGTGTCACATAGCGTACAGGCAGAAAAACCCGCAGTGCGTATCGATCCTTTTCAGCCGTTGGTTACCACACGTTGCCTGCCTTCAGCAGCGCTACCATCGTGGCAGCTAAAAGGCGTGATTGGCTCTGGCGAACGCTGGATTGGCTGGTTGGCGCAGCCAGAGGCTGCCTGGATCAGGCTAGCGAGCGGCGAGACGATCCCCCCGGGGAATTGGGTCGTCAGCCAACTGGATAAATCCGGTGCCAAACTTGTCCCGACGTTGCGTGATGCGGGCTGTGATGGCCTGCCGGATAGCCTGCTGCTGGCTTCTCCGTTTATCAGTCAGTCAGAAGAATAGGCGGAGCCTGCCTGACCGCGCGTATTCGTTTTTGGGCAGCAGTTCTTTGAAAACAACGCTGACAACAGCGTATCTCGATAACAAGGAAGGTTATGAAAATTAATATGTTATGCCAGGTAATGGCGTGGAGCGGGCTACTTTTTCTTGCCGTGTCGTTTCAGGCCCGTGCGCAAAATGCGGTATCGATGGCGTTTGAGGATTCGCCGATCCCGCGGGTACTACAGGCATTAGCCGATCATCAGCGGCTTAATGTCGTGATCGCGCCGGGCGTAGTGGGGAACCTGAGTTTAAGGTTGGCTGAAGTTCCGTGGCAGCAAGCGCTGGATATTGTTCTGCGTATGGGCAAGCTCAGTGCAGAACGCAACGGTAACGTGCTGATGGTTTTTCCTGCCGGGCATCTTGAGTCCTTACAGAAGGAACGAGACGAACGTATGGCTGATCAGGCGCAGAAATTGCCGCTGCACAATATCTCTGTCGCGTTGCAGTATGCCGATGCGACGGAAGTGGCGGTCAGCGTTCAGGCTCAGCGTGGAACACTGCTCTCTGCGCGCGGCAGCGTAACCGTGGATAAGCGAACGAATACCTTATTGATTCGCGATACGGAAGATGCTCTTGAACAGCTCGAACCGTGGGTGAAAGAGCTCGATCTCCCTTTAGCGCAGGTGCAACTGGCCGCGCATATTGTCACCATCAGCAGTGAGCACCTTCAGGAACTGGGCGTTAATTGGGGGCTGGGGGAAGGGAATGCGGCGAATAAAGCGCTCAGGCTGAATAATTTTAATGTTGGCCTGCCGGTGGAGACGCCGGCAATCAATGCAGGGTTCCATTTAGCGCGATTGAATGGCCGCCTGCTGGATCTGGAACTCATGGCGCTGGAACAGGAAAGTCAGGTCGAAATTATTGCCAGCCCCCGGCTGTTTACCGCACACCAGCAGACCGCCAGTATTAAACAAGGTACGGAAATCCCGTATCAAGTCTCCAGCGGCGCCAGTGGATCGACGTCTATTGAATTTAAAGAAGCGGTGCTCGGAATGGAGGTCACACCGGATATTTTGCGTGCCGGACGGATTACGCTGAACCTGAAAATCAGTCAAAACATGCCGGGACAGACGATTAAGCAGGGCGATAATGGCGAAGCCTTAGCGATCGATAAACAGGAGATCCAAACCCAGGTGACGGTCGCCGATGGCGAAACTATCGTATTAGGCGGTATTTTCCAGCAGCAGAAAAAGAATAGCGACAGACAGGTACCCATATTGGGTGAGGTTCCCGTATTTGGTCACCTGTTCAGAAACCATACTCAACAGCACACGCGACGAGAATTGGTCATTTTCATTACGCCGACGCTGATCCCCGCTTCATCGTGAGTAAACCCAGTCGCGCACGGCTGCCATACGGTTATTTTTTTCTGACAGGGCGCAATATTTTGTCGCGTTCGCGCTTATGCGTTTGACGCTGCGGCGGATTTAGCTTACAAGGGTTAGCGAATTGAGCACTGAAGTGTTGTTCCACCGAAAATGTCGATAAAACATACTACATTGACCACCTGTGGTCGGTGTGACATTTTATTCGGTTGCCAAACTACCCTGAGTCTTGAGATAATTTTTTGTCTGATTCTCGCACTATCGCTCATGAGGTTTCAGTTTAGGTCCCGCCGCTGGGTTGATTGGCGGGGCGGGTTATCATTAACGAATTGTCTTAGTAATACCAAAAAACATGGCAGAGAAACGCAATATCTTTCTGGTTGGGCCTATGGGTGCCGGCAAAAGCACTATTGGCCGTCAGTTAGCTCAGCAACTCAATATGGAGTTTTTCGACTCCGATCAAGAAATTGAGCGACGCACTGGGGCTGATGTGGGCTGGGTATTCGATGTGGAAGGCGAAGAAGGCTTCCGCGATCGTGAAGAGAAAGTCATTAATGAATTGACGGAAAAGCAAGGCATCGTACTGGCGACAGGCGGTGGCTCAGTCAAATCACGTGAGACGCGTAACCGTCTTTCCGCGCGCGGCGTTGTCGTTTATTTGGAAACGACGATAGAGAAACAGCTGGCCCGCACGCAGCGTGATAAGAAGCGTCCGTTACTTCAGGTTGAAACCCCTCCACGTGAAGTATTGGAAGCGCTGGCGAAAGAGCGGAACCCGCTTTATGAAGAAATCGCTGACGTTACCATTCGGACTGACGAGCAAAGTGCCAAGGTCGTTGCTAACCAGATTATCAATATGCTGGAAAGTAACTAAGAGCATACCTTTATCCGCATTGAGCGGATCCTGAACGGGTTGTTTAACGCGCATGGAAAGAATTACCGTAACACTTGGGGAACGTAGTTATCCCATTACGATAGCCGCCGGATTATTTGATGATTCGGCTTCTTTTATGCCGTTGAAAGCGGGGGAGCAGGCCATGCTGGTGACTAACCAGACGTTGGCCCCTCTGTATCTTGACCGCGTTCGTGGTGTGCTGGAAGACAACGGCGTACATGTCGATCAGGTTATCTTGCCTGATGGTGAGCAGTACAAGTCGCTGGCCGTATTGGATCAGGTCTTTAGCGCTCTGTTGGCGAAGCCGCATGGTCGTGATACGACGATTGTTGCCTTGGGTGGCGGTGTGATCGGCGATTTAGCCGGTTTTGCCGCGGCCAGTTATCAGCGCGGTGTCCGGTTTATTCAGGTGCCGACAACGCTGTTATCGCAGGTAGATTCCTCCGTCGGTGGTAAAACCGCCGTCAATCACCCGTTGGGTAAAAACATGATCGGGGCGTTCTACCAGCCTGTCTCGGTTGTGATCGATCTGGATTGCCTGAAGTCTTTACCGGCACGTGAATTGTCATCCGGGCTGGCGGAAGTCATCAAATACGGCATTATTCTGGATCGCGATTTCTTTCTTTGGCTCGAAGAAAACATTGAAGCAGTGCGTGAGTTACAGCATGACGCGCTGGCTTACTGCATTCGACGCTGCTGTGAAATTAAAGCGGCAGTGGTCGCGGCAGATGAACGCGAAAGTGGTATGCGTGCGCTGCTCAATTTGGGCCATACTTACGGTCATGCTATCGAAGCGGAAATGGGCTACGGCAACTGGCTTCATGGCGAAGCGGTTGCGGCAGGCATGGTGATGGCTGCACATACGGCACGTCGCCTTGGGCAGTTCTCCGTTGAGGATGTCGAGCGAGTCAAATCTCTGCTGGTTCGCGCGGGCCTGCCGGTGAACGGCCCGGCACAAATGGCGCCTGAAGCCTATCTTCCTCATATGATGCGCGACAAGAAAGTGCTGGCGGGTGAGTTACGTCTGGTGCTGCCAACGGCAATTGGCCAGTCGGAAGTCCGTGGCGGTGTGGCGCATGACATGGTGCTGGCCTCAATAGCTGATTGCCTTGCCTGATGCGATAGCGCTGAAAGGCGATCAGTTATGAAAGATAAGTATTAACGACAGACACGCCCTGATGGGTTATGGTTAATAAAATACAATGCGTTACGATTCAATGATTCGCCCTGGCGACTGCGCGGCGGATTCAAGCTTTTTAGTGGGGAGATGTTAAATGGATGAGTTCAAGCCGGAAGATGAGCTGAAGCCTGATACCAGTGACCGTCGACCTACTCGTCAGCAAAAAAGCAGCAACTTCGCGGTACCTAAAATCGCGCTTTCCAGACAGCACCTGATGATTGGTATCGGGATTGTGGTGTTGGTATTGCTGATCGTTGGTATCGGTTCTGCTTTGCAGGCACCTTCTCAGCCACAAACGTCACAGACGCAGAATCAAGCGAGCGGCGAGAGAAATATCGATCTCTCTTCCTCGTCCTCCATGACGCAGAACGCACAGCCTTCCTCACAGGGTGAAAGCCCTGCGGCAGTGTCCGGTGAGACCAGTCATGGCCAAACGTCAGGGCAGGCGTCTTCTCAGATGCCGGCATCGCCTCAGACATTAAGTGCTCCGCCAATTTCCGGTACGCCGACGGATGCGCAGGTTCAGCAGCCGGTGGCAGGCCAGCAGCGTATCGAGCTGCCGGGCAATATCACCGATGCGTTGTCGCAACAGCAAGGGCGCGTGAGCGAATTCTCTCAGGGTGCGACAGGAAACTCGACGCTGCCGACGGCGCCTGCGACAGTCGCGCCGACGGGGAAAACGCCAGCAGCCTCATCCGCTAAAAATACGCACAATACGACGCCTGCACATGCAAATGGCGCCAAGCCTGCTGCGAACAGCACACCAAAAGCGCCAGTAGCCAGCAAGCCTGCGGCTAACGCCAAAGCGGCTCCGGCTCCGGCGGCAGCCGGGCAGAACGTCGCCGTACAGAATGCGCCTGCCAGCCACTTTACTTTGCAACTGAGCAGCGCTTCACGCGCGGACACGTTGAAAGCCTACGCGAAACAGAACAACCTCACCCATTCGTGGGTGTACGAAACGAAACGAGACGGAAAATCCTGGTATGTGTTAGTGACCGGAGTCTATGCGTCTTCTGCGGAAGCGAAACAGGCAATTGCTACCTTGCCCGCAGAAGTTCAAGCGAAAAAACCATGGGTTAAGCCGATCCGTCAGGTGAAGCAGGACTTGAATAAGTAACACCAATTTTAGCCCTGATGTGCTGTCTGACACAGAGTACAATCCGCGGCTCTGAAACGTATGAGTAACTAACGACGGCATGAAGAAGAACCGCGCTTTTTTAAAATGGGCTGGTGGTAAATATCCGCTGGTAGAAGAGATTCGTCGCTATTTACCCGCAGGAGACTGTCTTATTGAGCCCTTTGTCGGCGCGGGTTCCGTATTTCTGAATACGGAGTACGATCGCTACATACTGGCCGATATTAATAGCGACCTGATTAACCTGTACAATATCGTCAAGTCGAATGCCGATGAGTTTGTTCTCGACGCCCGTAAGCTGTTTACGGAAGAGATGAACACGTCTGAGGCGTTTTATCTGCTGCGTGATGAATTTAACCTTTGCAGCGACGCCTATCGGCGCGCGCTGCTGTTTCTCTATTTGAATCGCCACTGCTATAACGGCCTGTGCCGCTATAACATGCGTGGTGAATTCAATGTTCCTTTCGGGCGCTATAAGAAGCCCTATTTTCCTGAAGAAGAGATTCGCTGGTTCGCCTTTAAGGCGCAAAATGCCATCTTTGTCTGTGAGCACTATCAGGACACGCTGGAAAAAGCAGAGAAGGGATCGGTTATTTATTGCGATCCGCCTTATGCGCCGCTGTCTGCGACCGCAAATTTTACGGCTTATCACACCAATAATTTCAGCCGTGCCGATCAGCAGAGCCTGGCGCAATTGGCGCGCCGTCTGTCGGTAGAAAGCAAGATCCCGGTACTGATTTCCAACCATGACACGTTGCTGACCCGTGAGTGGTATCAGGAAGCGGTGCTGTATGTTGTTAAAGCGCGTCGAACAATTAGCCGTAATATTTTGGGGCGTAGTAAAGTAAACGAGTTATTAGCCCTCTATCGGTGATACCGTTTTGTATACAGGGTGGGGTAAACAGAGCGCAGTGAATCGGTTCGTGGCGTGAAAGACGTCATTAACCGGGAACAGGTTACCCGCAGGCATTCAGACTTTATCGTTTGGAGAAATGAATGAAACCGTTTTTAATCGCGCCGTCCATTTTGTCGGCTGATTTTGCCCGTCTTGGTGAAGATACCGCTAATGTATTGGCTGCCGGGGCTGATGTGGTCCATTTTGACGTTATGGATAACCACTATGTGCCAAATTTGACGATTGGCCCGCTGGTATTGAAATCCCTGCGCGATTACGGCATTACCGCGCCGATTGACGTTCACCTGATGGTGAAACCTGTCGATCGTATCATCCCTGATTTCGCCAACGCGGGAGCCAGTTTCATTACCTTTCATCCCGAAGCCACCGATCACCTCGATCGCTCATTACAGCTGATCAAAGATCACGGCTGCAAAGCCGGGCTGGTGTTTAACCCTGCGACGCCGCTAAGTTATCTCGATTACGTTATGGATAAGCTGGATATCATTCTGCTGATGTCGGTTAACCCCGGATTTGGCGGCCAGTCCTTTATTCCCAGCACGTTGGATAAGCTGCGTCAGGTGCGTCGCTTGATCGACGACAGCGGTTACGACATTCGACTGGAAGTCGATGGCGGCGTAAAAGTGGAGAATATCGGCGCGATTGCTGAAGCAGGCGCGGATATGTTTGTGGCGGGATCGGCTATTTTTGGTCATCCAGATTACCGTGCCGTCATTGATCAAATGCGTAATGAAATTTCAAGGACGAAACATGACTGAATTAACCGCGATTCGCGGCTTGGCTTTTGATTTGGATGGGACGCTGATTCACAGCGCACCGGGTCTGGCGGCGGCGATCGATCAGGCGTTAGTGGCACAGTCGTTGCCCGCAGCGGGCGAAGCCCGTGTCGCCACCTGGATTGGTAACGGTGCGGACGTGATGGTGGAACGCGCGTTGCGTTGGGCTGGCGTTGAGCCAACGGCCGTGCGCCAGCAGGAAACTCGTGAGCGGTTCGATGTCTATTATGCACAGACGGTGGATAGCGGTAGCACGCTGTTTCCGCAGGTAAAAGAGACGCTGGCGCAGTTGGCGCAGCAGGGCGTGCCGATGGCAGTGGTGACCAATAAACCCACGCCGTTCGTTGCGCCGCTGTTGGCAGGCCTCGGGATTGGCGACTATTTTTCGCTGATCATCGGTGGTGATGACGTCATTGTGAAAAAGCCTCACCCTGCGCCGCTTTATCTGGTGCTCGGTAAACTGGGGCTGCGTGCCAGCGAGCTTCTGTTCGTCGGCGATTCCCGCAACGATATTCAGGCGGCACAGGCGGCGGGCTGTCGTAGCGTTGGCATGACGTATGGCTATAACTATGGTGAAGCGATCGAACTGAGCCAGCCGGATGTCGTTCTGGATCGTTTTGCCGATATTTTGCCCCTGATCGGGCATTCTTCTTCACACAATCAGGAACCCTTAGTATGAGCAAGCCCATTGTATTTAGCGGTGCGCAGCCGTCTGGTGAATTGACCATTGGTAACTACATGGGGGCGTTACGTCAGTGGGTCAACATGCAGGACGATTACGACTGCATCTATTGCATCGTGGATTTGCACGCCATCACGGTACGTCAGGATCCGCAGGCGCTGAGAAAAGCGACGCTGGATACGCTGGCGCTGTATCTGGCTTGTGGCATCGATCCAAAAAAGAGCACCATTTTTGTTCAGTCCCACGTGCCTGAGCACAGCCAACTGAGCTGGATACTGAACTGCTACGCCTATTTCGGCGAACTGAGCCGTATGACGCAGTTCAAGGATAAATCCGCGCGTTATGAAGAGAACATCAACGCGGGTCTGTTCGATTATCCGGTACTGATGGCGGCAGACATCCTGCTGTACCAAACGAATCAGGTGCCGGTGGGCGAAGATCAGAAGCAACATCTGGAACTGAGCCGTGACGTTGGTCAGCGCTTCAACAGCTTGTATGGTGATATTTTCAAAGTGCCTGAGCCGTTCATTCCGAAATCGGGTGCGCGCGTGATGTCGCTGCTGGAACCAACCAAGAAGATGTCCAAATCTGACGACAACCGCAATAACGTTATCGGGCTGCTGGAAGATCCGAAGTCGGTGGTGAAGAAGATCAAACGTGCGGTGACGGATTCCGACGAGCCGCCAGTCGTGCGCTATGACGTGGCGAATAAAGCCGGGGTATCGAACCTGTTGGATATTCTGTCTGGCGTCACGGGAAAAACCATCCCTGAGCTGGAACAGGAATTCAACGGCCAGATGTATGGTCACCTGAAAGGTGCGGTGGCGGATGCGGTATCCGGCATGCTGTCTGAACTGCAAGAACGTTATCATCGTTTCCGTAACGACGAGGCATTCCTGCAACAGGTGATGCGTGAAGGCGCTGAAAAAGCGAGTGCGCGCGCACAGGAAACGCTGAAGAAAGTCTACGACGCTGTTGGTTTTGTTTCCCGCCCGTAAGCCTTAATGACCGTCAGGAGGTGTTCTCCTGACGGTTTCCTTGCTGCTTCCTACAGATCCACTTCAATCAGCGTATTATCACTGCGGGATAGGTGGGAACACGTCGTCTGGAATCGGGTTTTCAAACGGTGTGTGCTGCAATCTTTCCTGATGGTCGGCTTTTGCCTGTGCAATCAGCTCAGGTGTCACCAGCAGATCGATAGCCAGCGATGCCATTGCCTTCGCTGCATACTCCATGCCTTTGTGGGCAGCACCGGTTTTCCCCTGTGCGACCAACTGCCATGAATGCGCTGGTGTACCGATGGCGTAAGTAGCGCTGCGGATCTGCACGGTTGGCACAACCCAACTCACCGTCCCCACATCGGTAGAACCGATGAAGGCTTCATTCGGGCTATACAGCGGATAAATCCCGTCATGCAGCGTTAAACCCGGCTGAGGTTTGACGCCGAAACGCGCGTAGGATTCGGCAATGTCTTCGGTGCTCAGCGCCGTCTGGAACATCGCTGCCATTTTACGATCTTCGTCATCAAACGGTATCGGGCCGAGCGCCAGCAGATGTTCGTGCATACGTGCTTCCAGCGGCGGGTTTGCCAGCAGATTGGCATCACCGCTAATTACCTCGCTGCTGACCTCGGTTTCCGTCATCAGCGCCGCGCCTTCGGCAATTTTCTTCACGCGTTTGACGAGCTGGTGCAACTCCGGCAACTGGCGTGCCCGTACGAGGTAACGCACGGTGGCGTTGGCCTGAACGACGTTCGGAGCCTGGCCGCCGCTGTCGGTAATCGCGTAGTGAACGCGAGCGGAGGAAGGCATGTGTTCACGCATGTAGTTCACGCCGACGTTCATCAGCTCCACGGCATCCAGCGCGCTGCGGCCCAGATGCGGGCTGGCGGCGGCATGAGCGGCGCGGCCTTTGAAGTAAAAATTCAGTTCGTTACAGGCCAGCGACACCGGGCTATTGACGCCAGTGAAGGTCGCCGGATGCCAGCAGAGAGCGATATCGACGTCGTCAAAGACACCTTCCTTGACCATAAAACCTTTGGACGATCCGCCTTCTTCCGCAGGACAGCCGTAAAAACGCACGGTCCCGTTCAGTGAGTGCTTTTGCAGATAGTCTTTCACTGCTGTCGCCGCCTGCAGTGCCGCGGTGCCGAGCAGGTTGTGTCCACAGCCGTGGCCGTTGCCCCCGTTTTCCAGCGGCTTCGGCTCTGCGACGTTCGCCTGCTGGCTCAGGCCCGGCAGCGCATCGTATTCACCCAAAATGGCGATAATCGGCAGACCTGAGCCGAATTCTCCCAATAGCGCGGTGGGCATACCGGCGATGCCTTTCGTCAGGCGAAAACCTTCCGCCTTCAGGACGGCTTCGTGCTGTGCAGCTGAACGATGCTCTTCGTAGTTCAGCTCCGGCGTATCCCAGATGCCGTCGCTCAGCGTACAGAACTGCTGCCGCTTGGCCGCAATCAGGCCGCAGATTTCTTCCACGGATTGCTGATTGATGGCAGGCAGCGTTCCTTCATTGTGTGTTGCATTCATGCGTGGTGTGCTCTTTGATTTTTCTGATGGCATTAAGCGAGGGGCACGTCATGGCTGATAAGCCATGACGTGCGATTCAGCGGGTGAGTCACACTCAGAGCGGTGTGGTGTCCATACCGAACCATTTTTCGCTCAGTTTTCTGATCGTACCGTCTTGCTTAGCCTGATCGATGGCCTTGTCGAACATAGCTTTCAGCTCAGGATCGCTCTTACGCAGGCCAACGGAAGAGCCGCTGCCCAAAATGCCGCCGATGAACTGTGGTCCCGGCGTGACGATATCGGCATTGCCCGGTTTTTCCGAAATGCTTTTCAGGTAAGGCGCGGAAGCGATAACCAGATCCACACGACCCGCTTTCAGATCCAGATCGTGTTCTTGCGTGGTTTTATATTCACGTACTTTCATCACGCCTTTCATATATTTATCCAAAAAGGCGCTGGCGATAGAGGCTGACTGCACGCCGATGGTTTTGCCTTCCAGCAGTGGTTTCAGCTTCTCAATTTCAGCTTTTGCGGTGGCTTCGTCGGCCGGGTTAATGGAGAAACGCTGGCCCGCGTCTGGGAAATCTTTAGCGAGTTTGCTGGATTTCAGCACGGCGAAAGTCTGTCCTGCCTGCGTGTACGGCTGGCTGAAATCGATCACCTCACGGCGTTTTTCCGTGGCGGACATACCAGAAATGATGGCGTCGAACTTACCGGCATTCAGGGCAGGGATGGTGCTGGTGAATGGCTGCACCATGATCTCGCATTTCACCTGCATGTTGTTACACAGCACTTTGTACAGTTCGATCTCCATGCCATCCAGCGTGCCGTCTGGCTTGGTGAAGTTATACGGGTGATAAGCGCCTTCGGTGGCGATGCGGACGGTCGTCCATTTCTTCTCTTCCGCTGAGGCGGTGAATGAGGCGGCCAGCGTGCCTGCCATGCACAGCGAGCAGGCGAGCAGAGTCAGTTTTGATTTGATCATGATGGTTTTCTCCTGGTACTTCATATAATTATGTTTTTCCCACTTTCATCACGCGGCAGAGAGATAAATCCGCACATGAAGCTAGCGGGGCTGTGTTTACCAACTGGCAATAAATTGCCGGAAACGAGCCGACTGGCTGGCGGTGAAAACCTGCTCCGGCGTTCCCTGTTCTTCAATTTCCCCCTGATGGAGGAAGACGATGCGGTTTGAGACTTCGCGGGCAAAATCCATTTCGTGGGTCACGACCAGCATGGTCATCCCTTCGTCCGCCAGCGTGCGCATCACGCGCAGCACTTCGCCAACCAGCTCCGGGTCGAGCGCGGAAGTCGGTTCATCGAACAGCATCACTTTGGGTTCCATCGCGAGCGCACGGGCGATCGCGGCGCGCTGCTGCTGTCCGCCGGACAAGTGCGCAGGATAGTAGTGGCGCTTATCGGCCAGACCGACTTTCTCTAACAGCTGCTCGGCGTGTTCCACACACTCTGCCTGTGGACGCTTTAAGACATGCACGGGCGCTTCGATGATGTTTTCCAGCACGGTCTTATGTGACCAGAGGTTAAAATTCTGGAACACCATACCCAATTGCGTACGAATTCTGTCGATCTGTTTAGGGTTCGACGGGCGGTTCTGCCCTTTTCGGTTCGGCTTCATTTCAATCGCTTCCCCGCCGACGAGAATCTCGCCCTGATCGGGAAGCTCCAGCAGATTGCTACAGCGCAGCAGCGTCGATTTGCCTGAACCGGACGATCCCAGAATAGAGATGACTTCCCCCTGATTGGCTTCAATGGAGATCCCTTTCAGGACGTCCAGAGAACCGAAACTTTTGTGAATGTTGCGCAGGCTAATGGCGGGTGTCGTCATTGCAGGTCTCCCAATTTCTTAATTTTTTTCGCTGCCGGCTGCGCACCCGGCGCACGGAGATGAGGGGTAAGCGTAAATTCTGTCCACATCAGCAAACGTGTCAGAATAAGGTTAATAAACAGATAAATGGCACCGGCGACCATAAAGACTTCGAGCGCACGGTAAGTTTCTGCGATGAGGCGTGCGGCGATTCCGGTGATTTCCATCAGCGTGATGATGGAAGCCAGCGAGGTCGATTTCACCATCGAGATCAGCTCGTTGCCGTAAGCGGGGAGCGCCTGACGGATCGCCAGCGGGAACACGATCCGCTTGAAGATCATGAAAGAGGGCATGCCGCAGGCGCGTGCGGATTCTATCTGGCCTACCGGAACGGACTGCAATCCGCCACGGATAATCTCGCAGGCATAGGCGCCGGTACACAGGCTGAGCGACAGCAGGGCGCACCAGTGAGGTTCCCGCAGGAACGGCCACAATATGCTCTCGCGAATCCATTGAAATTGCCCCAGTCCGTAGTAAATCAGGAACAGCTGCACCAGCAGCGGCGTACCGCGGAAAAACAGCACGTAGGTTCGTGAAATCGAGCGCAGCACGGCAAAGGATGACAGCTGCATCAATGCCAGCCCTAACGCCAGAAAGAAGCCCAGAAAAACGGAGCTGACCGCCAGTTGCAGGGTCAGCGGAATACCGGGAATAATCTCCAGAAACGTGTCGTACAGAAAAGGAAAATCCATCAGCGTTTCACACCCCGGGAATAATGAGACTCGGCACGGCGCATAATCCAGCCGGAACCGATCGAAATAAGCAGATACAGCAGTGCGGCAGCCATGAAGAAATCAAACGGTTTGCCAGTAGAGCCGGCACCAGTTTGCGACTGTGTCATCAGCTCGGCGACACCGGTAACGGAAACCAGCGCAGAGGTTTTCAGCACCAGTTGCCATACGTTGCCAAGTGCGGGGATGGCGTGGCGCAGCAGAAGCGGGACGATGATGCGGCGCAAGCGTAGCATCGTGGGCATACCGCAGGCTTTGGCGGCTTCAATTTCCCCTTTGGACACGGCGTAGAACGCGCCGCGATAAACTTCCGTCTGCTGTGCGCCGGAGGAAATACCGACGGCGAAGACACCCGCGAGGAAGCCTGGGAAGCCCAGGAATTCGTTGCTGCCAAACAGTTTCGCCAGCAGCGTTAACGCGGAGCTGCCGCCGAAATAAAGCAGGTAGATGATGAGCAGGTCTGGTATGCCTCGGGTGATGGTGGTATACCCATCGGCCAGATAGCGCACGGGGCGATTGCCGCAAATTTTGGACCAGGCGCCAATCGTGCCGATCACAGCTCCCAGCAGAAAACCGCAGATCGCCAGTGCGAGCGTCATTCCTGCCCCAATCAGTAATAATTTTCCCCAGCCCTGTTCACCAAAACTGATGAGTTGCCAGAAGGTAATATCTTCCACAAGTGACTCCAAACTGCTTACTTATTGTTCTGCTAAGCAGAACTGTTTTTTGTGATGAGAGGACTACATACTCCGTTCAGGAACGAGAGCAGAAATACGTCATGACGCGATGTATCACCCTTCGATATGTACTCATGCGATGAGGCACTAATTTCGATAAACCACGATGGCTTGACGATGAAATCGGTTCGATATGAACGATTCAGAGGTCGTGCCGCGAATCTATTAGAAAGCTAAGCAATAGTCGGGCCACGTTTTACGTAAACTATTATTGATTATTTATTCATATAGTCTGCTTATTAATGGGTTTTGTTTTAGTCAAAATAAGGCAGATATGGCCTGCGGTAAAGCATTAAAGTGACATTTTGTAAGGGAGTATGTTCAAAATAGTGCATTGTTATGCTATTTGATGGGGCGTTGCATTATGATGGTGCATAACCGCTATCCGGTAGAACGGATAGCGGGTAAGCAGAGAGGTAGGGAGAGAATTATGCTGTCTGGTCAGAGAACCAGCTCAATTTTTCCCGTAGTCCGACGACGTTGCCGATGATGATCAAACTTGGGCTGCTGGCCTGTTGTGCTAATTCACTCAGTTGGGAGAGCTGTCCAGTCAGAACGCGCTGTTTGGTTGAGGTGCCGTTTTCGATAATCGCGACGGGCACGGTTTCCGGTAGCTGTTGTTCGATCAGCTTGCTTTGAATGTACTCGGCCTGTTGCAGCCCCATATAAAACACCAGCGTCTGTTTCTCCGCGGCGAGACTGGACCAGTCGAGATCGGTGTCGTGCTTAACATGTCCGGTAATCAGTCTGACGCCCTGCGAGCGATCGCGATGGGTGAGCGGGATACCGCTGTAGGCTGAACAGCCCGACGCGGCGGTAATTCCGGGCACGACAGAGAACGGCACGCCTGCCTGTTGCAGATGCTCCAGTTCTTCGGCACCGCGACCGAAAATAAAGGGGTCGCCGCCTTTCAGTCGGACGACGCGATGGCCAGCCCGCGCCTTTTCTTCCAACAGTTGATTGATTTGCTCCTGAGGAACGCTGTGATAGCCAGATGCTTTACCCACGAAGATGCGCTCGGCGTCGCGGCGTGACAGATCGAGGATCTCTTTCGAGACCAGCCGATCGTAAACGACGATATCGGCCTGTTGTAGATGCTGTAGGCCTTTCAACGTCAGTAATCCCGCGTCGCCCGGTCCCGCACCGACCAGGGTTACTTCACCTCGATCATCCAGCGGGGCGGAAAAGAGCAGTTCTGTCAGCTGTTGAACACGTTGGCTATTGTCATTGGCCAGCGCCTGCGCCAGCCGATCGTGGACGAAGAGTTTTTCCCAGAAGCGACGACGTGCGCTCATATTGCGGAATCGGCTTTTCACCCGGCTGCGCAGTTCGCCTGCTAATGTCGCCAGTTTACCGAGATTTTG
This sequence comes from Pectobacterium sp. 1950-15, assembly GCF_037136835.1. Classification (NCBI taxonomy): domain Bacteria; kingdom Pseudomonadati; phylum Pseudomonadota; class Gammaproteobacteria; order Enterobacterales; family Pectobacteriaceae; genus Pectobacterium; species Pectobacterium sp. 1950-15. The sequence goes on from NZ_JBBBQR010000008.1 coordinate 195,718, forward strand.
CGGCAGAATACTTTCCAGCTTTTCCCGCAGCAGTCGTGCCAATACCGGTGCGGCACCACCAGAAGATACGGCGACCATGAGCGGCGAACGGTCAATGATCGACGGCATAATGAAGCTGGCGCGCTCTGGCGAATCGACGACATTGCAGAAAATCCGACGCTCGCTGGCGCTGGCATAGACTTGATTATTGACGTCCTGATCGTCAGTGGCGGCAATCACCAGCCATACCTCGTCCAGCAGCGTAGGATCGAACGTGCCGTGTACCAGCGTTAATTGCGCATCCTGCTCCCAGGCCCGAAATTGATCGTTAAAATCGAGCGCGTTGACGGTAATGATTGCGCCAGCGTCCAGCAATAGCCGGGCTTTGCGCTCGGCGATTTCACCACCCCCTACCAATAGACAAGGTTTATCGTGCAACTGACAGAATATTGGCAGGTAATCCATTTAACGCCTCTTGAAACTCAGGTTATCTTGAAAAATCAAATAGGGTTGTGCCCTGCGGCCACAGGGCATCGACCATTTAATTAAGGTAATGGTTGGCTATTATCAACCGCAATATCACGCTCTGCGATGGATATTTGCACATTACCGTTGGTTACCTGAGTATCGTAAGCTGCAACAGAATAGGCTCCATCCTCCAGGCAGAAGCCATCATAAAGGCGGAAATGCTGTTTTTTCAATGGGCTTGCTACCCAAAGCTCCTCATGATGTTCGGCCAGTATGCCACGGCTTAATACGCTAGCCTGCGCGAACGGATCGATATTGCTGATGGCGTAAACCTGCTCGTCGTTACGAGGCCGGAACACGGCGACCTGCTGCTGTTCGACGAGTGCGCAAACGCCGGTGCCGGGCAGAATGTCGTCTAACTTACATACCGTAGTCCACTGACTCATGCGTTTTCCCCCTCCAGTTCAATTTGTTTCACCGGAATACGCTCTGCAGGGCGTGCCGGACGATGTTGTTGACGTTCACTGACCATTTGCACGTTCGGGTCACGTTCCGGGCTGTTAATGAAGTGGGTAAAACGTTTCTGTGCTTCCGGGGATTCCAGCGTCGCCTGCCATTCACAGACATAGCCTTCGCGCAGCCGTGCGATATCGGCTTCAAGTTGATCGTTAATGCCCAGTTTGTCTTTCACAATCACGTTGCGCAGATAGTCGATGCCGCCTTCAAGGTTATCCAGCCAGACGGAAGTACGCTGGAGCTTATCGGCCGTGCGGATATAGAACATCATGAAGCGGTCCAGATAGCGGATTAAGGTGTCGCGATCTAAATCGGCTTCCAGCAGGTCAGCGTGGCGCGGTTTCATCCCGCCGTTGCCGCATACATAGAGGTTCCAGCCTTTTTCGGTGGCGATAATCCCCACGTCCTTACCCTGTGCTTCTGCACATTCCCGCGTACAGCCGGAGACGCCAAATTTCATTTTGTGTGGGGTGCGGATGCCTTTGTAGCGGTTTTCCAGCTCGACGCCAAAGCCTACGCTGTCGCCGACGCCAAAGCGGCACCAGGTGCTGCCGACGCAGGTTTTTGCCATACGCAACGCTTTGGCGTAAGCGTGGCCGGTTTCAAATCCGGCTTCGATGAGCTGAGCCCATACGTCCGGCAGATCGTCTTTCTGCACGCCAAATAGCGCCATGCGCTGGGAACCGGTCATTTTGGTGTACAGGTTATATTGCTTCGCGATGCGACCGATGGCGATCAGACCATCCGGTGTGATTTCCCCGCCTGCGGAGCGTGGGATCACGGAGTACGTGCCGTCTTTTTGGATGTTGCCGAGGAAGTTATCGTTGGAATCCTGTAGCGGCGTGTGCTGTGGTTTGAGCACGTATTCATTCCAGCAGGAAGCCAGCAGCGACGCCACGGTCGGTTTACAGACCTCGCAGCCGTAGCCTGAGCCGTGTTTCTCCAGCAGTTGATCGAACGTTTTGATTTTCTCGATTTGGATCAGGTGGTACAGCTCCTGGCGCGAATAGGCGAAGTGTTCGCACAGGTGATTATTGACTTCAATCCCCTGTTTGCTGAGTTCCGCGTTCAACACCTGCGTGATCAGCGGGATACAGCCGCCGCAGCCAGTACCGGCTTTGGTGGTTTCCTTAATGGCCGCAACGGTGTGACAGCCGCCGTTAATCGCTTTGATGATGTCGCCTTTGGAGACGTCGAAGCAGGAGCAGATTTGGGCGCTTTCTGGCAGAGAATCGACTCCCAGCGTCGGTTTCGCACTGCCAGCGGACGCAGGAAGAATCAGCGCTTCGGGGGAATCCGGCAGCGGGATTTTGTTCAGCATGAATTGCAGCAGGTTGCCATAATCCCGCGTGTCGCCGACCAGTACGGCACCGAGCAGCGTTTTATTGTCGGCGCTGACGATCAAACGTTTGTAGGTTTCTTTGTTTTCATCCAGCCACATGTAGCTGCGGGAGCCCGGCGTATGGCCGTGTGCATCACCAATCCCGCCGACATCGACACCCATCAGCTTCAGCTTGGCGCTCATATCAGCACCTTGGAAGCGGTTTTCATGCCCTAACAGGTGGTCGACGGCAACCTGCGCCATCTTGTAGCCGGGCGCGACCAGGCCGAATGGTCTACCCTGCCAGGCGGCACATTCGCCAATGGCGTAGACATCTGGATCGGAAGTCTGGCACCAGTCGTTAATAGCGATACCGCCGCGTGGGCCAATTTCCAGCGCACACTGGCGCGCCAGTTTGTCCTGCGCGCGAATACCGGTAGAGAACACGATAAAGTCGACTTCCAGCGTACTGCCATCGGCAAACACCATTGTCTTGCGGCTTTCCAGACCAGAATGCTGGATGGCCTGCGTATTCTTGCTGGTATGCACGCGCACACCCATGTTTTCAATCTTGCGTTGCAGCAGGGTGCCGCCCTGTGCATCCAGCTGTTCGGCCATGAGCACGGGCGCGAACTCAATGACGTGCGTTTCCACGCCGAGGTGTTTCAGTGCGCCTGCCGCTTCCAGACCTAACAGACCCCCGCCGATCACCGCGCCGCGTTTGCTGCGGCGGGCGCAGTTTTCGATGGCGTTCAGATCTTCAATGGTGCGGTAGACAAAACAGTCTTGCCCGTTTGAGCCTTTAATGGCAGGAATCCAGGGGTAGGAGCCGGTTGCCATGATGAGTTTGTCGTAATACACGGTACGACCGGAATTGGAGTGAATGGCTTTTTCACTGCGGTTGATGGTGATGGCGCGTTCACCGAGCAGGACGTTAACGCCATTTTTTTCGTAATAGCCTTCGCGTACTAAGGAAAGCTCTTCTACCGTGTGGTGCGCGAAGTAAGAAGAGAGGTGGACACGATCGTAGGCGACGCGGGGTTCTTCACAAAAAACGGTAATCTCGTAGGTGGACGTCGGGGCCTTATCCAGCAACTCTTCGATAAAACGGTGGCCGACCATCCCGTTACCGATAACAGCGAGTCTGACTTTGTTCATTTTTGCCTCAAATTTGCTTCTTCTGAGGCTACCTTATCGCGCTACAAAGGCTGCTTATTGATGTATATCAAGTTGTCTTTTATATACTTCTTTGTGGGTATGTTGATGATTTTACTTATTTTTTATTAAGTCTTGGTTTTTGTTGGAGTTTTCGTGACTGGCAAAAATGGGATCTATAGCACGCTTTTGGTCAGAAGCCGACTGGTTAGCGGCCAATCCGGTATCAGAGTAATCGTCCCCCTCGTCAATCATTCACACATCCGAGCGCTTAAAAATAAAACTAAGGGATTATCCATTTGTTTAATAAGGATATGAAATTTTCTGGTGATAGTGCTCACAGCTTTATGTGCGATTGCACAATTATCGGCGACATAATTTCGTCATATGGAAGAAATTGCCTAATGACTAACGGCGTAACAACCTTAATAATTGAAAATAAAACGCCATTTTTTTTTAATTAGCACGCTATTTCTATTCTGTGACGTTGATCGACTTATAAGGTCGTACCAGAGAGATAGGCGCTTTTTATCTACTCGTCCCGACACAGTTAGTCGCGTTATTCTTTAATTATTTATATGGCTTACATTCGCAAATCTTGTACATGAGTTGTGTTAAACATCAAGGCAGGTAACAACGTGAAAATAGAATCAATTGATGTCACCGTCTTCACTTATCCCACACGCCGGGTTTCCGACAGTGCGGGTCATTCACACCCGGGACCTGAAAATCAGGCCAAGATGGCGCTGTTAACCATCACGGCAGATGATGGCCAAAAAGGTTACGCTTTCGCTCCGCCGGAAGTGATTCGTCCTCATATTGTTAACGCTTTCTTCCGCAAAGTGCTGATTGGGCAGAACCCATTCGACCGTGAACGCCTCTGGCAGGATCTGGTGCATTGGCAACGCGGTAGCGCCAACCAACTGACCGATCGCGCGCTGTCGATTGTGGAATCCGCACTGTGGGATCTGCAAGGCCGTGTACTGAATATGCCGGTGCATAAACTGCTCGGTGGCTATCGTGAAAAAGTCCCGGCCTACGGCAGCACCATGTGCGGTGATGAGCTGGAAGGTGGCTTATCGACGCCAGAGGAATACGGCCAGTTCGCCGAAAAGCTGGTGCAGCGCGGCTATAAAGCCATCAAGTTGCACACCTGGATGCCGCCAGTATCGTTCGCACCCAGCCCGAAGATTGACGTGAAAGCCTGTGCCGCAGTACGTGAAGCCGTTGGCCCGGACATCTGCCTGATGCTGGATGGCTACCACTGGTACAGCCGCAGCGATGCGCTGTATATCGGTCGTGAATTGCAAAAGCTCGATTTCACGTGGTTTGAAGAACCGATGGAAGAACAGAGTATGGCGTCCTACAGCTGGCTGACCAAGAGCCTGGATATCGATGTCATCGGGCCGGAAAGTCTGTCAGGAAAATACTTCAGCCGTGCTGACTGGGTTAAAGAAGGCGCATGCGACATTTTACGCGCGGGCGTGCAAGGCGTGGGCGGTCTCTGGCCGTGTATGAAGGTCGCGAGTCTGGCGGAATCCTTCGGTATGGATTGCGAAGTTCACGGTAACGGCGCGCCAAACCTCAACGTCGTTGGGGCGATCAAAAACTGCCGCTGGTATGAGCGCGGTCTGCTGCATCCTTTCCTCGATTACGACGAACCCGCAGCGTATCTGAATTCGATTGTCGACCCGATGGATGACGAGGGCTTTGTGCATCTGCCGCAACGTCCGGGGCTGGGAGAAGATATCAATTTTGACTGGATTGAGGAGCATACCCTGAGTAAAGAATAACTTTTGTATGAATGGTTTTTTGTTCGATCTGAAAGATAGCCTTACCTAAAAAATAAAAAGTTGTCGTCTTCCATGCTCCCACACCTGGAGAATAATGATGAAAGCACGAGCAATACTCCGTACCCTGCTGTTAGGTTCACTCTGCATGGCCGCTACGCCGGCCATTCTATCGGCAAAAACCCCTGACGATCAGCTGATCGTGGGGATGAACATGAACAACATGCTCTCACTCGATCCGGCCGCCATGACTGGTAACGAGGTGGTGGGCATTATCGTCAACCTCTATGACTCGCTGGTGGTGCTGGATCCCGCCAACCTGAGTAACATTCAGCCTTCTCTGGCGAAAAGCTGGAGCGTCAGTGATGACGGTAAGGTCATTACCTTCAATCTGGTGGATAACGCCAAATTCCACTCCGGTAACCCCGTCACGGCGCAAGACTTCGCCTGGTCGATGAAGCGTCTGCTTAACCTCAACATGGCGCAGGCCACAACGTGGAAATCCTACGGCTTCACCGCGGAAAACGTGGAGAAAATGATCCGCGCTAAAGACGCCCACACCGTTGAAATCGAATTGCCAAAACCGAACGACCCCAAACTGGTGCTCTACTCGCTGGCGACGCTGGGTAGCGGATCGGTGCTGGATAGCAAAACGGTGATGCAGCATGAGAAAAACGGTGACTGGGGCAACGGCTGGCTGACCACGAACGAAGCCGGTTCTGGCCCGTTCAAGCTGGACGTGTGGCAGGCGAAAGACGTGCTGCGCATCAGCAAGGTTGAGAACAACTGGCAGGGCGACGCGAAAATGCGGCGCGTGATTTTCCGCCACATGACCGAGTCACAGGCGCTGCGCCTGATGATTGAAAAAGGCGACATTGACGTGGCATCTGGGATGTCGGTGCCGGATATCAATGCGCTGAAACAAGATAAAGACGTTGTGGTTGATGAGGTGCAAAAAGGCACGCTGTACTACGTTGCAATGAGCCTGAAGAATGAATACTTCGCTAAACCGAAAGTGCGCGAAGCGGTTCGCTACCTGATTGATTACGATGGCGTCAATAAAACAGTGATGCCAGGCTACGGTTTCTATCATCAGCGCCCCATCCAGAAAGGGATGGATGCGACGTTGCCGGATCCGGGCTACAAGCTTGACGTGCCGCGCGCCAAAGCGCTGCTGGCCGAAGCGGGCTACCCAAATGGATTTGAAACCACGCTGCGTGTTCTGTCCGATCAGCCGTTCCTGAATCTGGCGACATCGGTACAGTCCACGCTGGCACAGGCGGGCATCAAAGCCAAAATCATCTCCGGCACCGGTAATCAGGTTTACGGCGCGATGCGCGATCGTAACTTTGACATGCTGGTTGGCCGCGGCGGTGGCGGCGTCGATCCGCATCCTCACTCCAGCCTGCGTTCTGTTGTCTATAACCCGGATAATAGCGACGAAGCCAAACTGACCAACTTCCAGGGCTGGCGCACCTCTTTCTACGACAAACCGCTGAACGACATGATCGATCAGGCGCTGTTGGAGAAAGATCCTCAGAAACAAAAGCAGATGTATATCAACGTGCAGAATCGTTATGAAGAACTGTTCCCGGCCATTATTCCGGTGTCGCAGATGATCGATTCTGTGGTGTTGCGTAAAGACGTGAAAGGCTATGTGCCACATCCGTCTTCTACGACGCATCTGCGCGAGGTGTATAAGCAGCGCTAGTGTCCACACGTTAAACCGGATGATTAGCCGACACGTTTCCGGCTAATCATCCCGATCAGATACGCTAAAAAGAGATGACCGCGTGAGTGGTGATTTGCTGTCGCCGCTAGCCGGGATATCAGGAGAAAGAACATGGTTTTCTCTGATTGGATCAAGCCGGGTGGAGTACTGCGTCGTTTGGCAAAGCGTCTGTTTCAGGTGATCGTCACACTGTTCGGATTATTAATCCTGACTTTCGTGATCGGCCGCGTGATGCCAATCGATCCAGTCCTGGCTATTGTCGGACAGGATGCCGACCAAAGTACCTATCAACAGGTTTACCAACAGCTGGGGTTGGATAAGCCACTGTATGTGCAGTTCTTTATTTACTTTAATTCGCTGATACATGGGGATCTGGGCAATGCGCTCCTGACCGGACGACCGGTTATGGATGACATTATCCGCGTCTTCCCGGCAACCGTTGAGCTGGCGACGATGGCGATTATCGTCGGTGCCGGTCTGGGGGTGCCGCTAGGCGTGCTGGCTGCGGCGCGACGTGGCAAGTGGGCGGATTATGTGGTGCGTTTTATCAGCCTGGCTGGTTATTCCACACCGATATTCTGGGTCGGGATGATGGGCCTGCTGGTGTTCTATGCCTGGCTGAACTGGGTTGGCGGAGCAGGGCGGGTTGATATGGCCTATGACGGTCTGGTGGAAAACCGTACCGGTCTGCTGCTGGTGGATTCGTTACTGGCGGGTGAGTGGGATGTGTTCCGCAGCGCGCTGAACCATCTGGTGTTGCCGGCCACGATTCTCGGTTTCCACTCGTTGGCCTATATCAGCCGTATGACGCGCAGCTTCATGCTGGCGCAGCTTTCGCAGGAATACATCATTACTGCGCGAGTGAAAGGGCTGTCTGAGTTCCGTGTCGTCTGGGCGCACGCGTTTCGCAATATTCTGGTTCAGCTTCTGACAGTGGTGGCGCTGGCGTATGGCTCGCTGCTGGAAGGGGCGGTACTGATCGAAACGGTCTTCTCATGGCCGGGCTTTGGTTCCTATCTGACAGGCAGCCTGCTGCTGGGGGATATGAACGCGGTGATGGGCTGTGTGCTGCTGGTCGGGTTGATCTTCGTGACGCTTAACCTGCTGTCGGACATGTTGTATCAAATCTTTGATCCGAGGACGAACGCATGAATATTTCCTCTGAGCCGCCGGTCACTCGCGAATCGGTAATGCGAACACCGCCGGAAAAACGCGTGAGCCGTTTGCGGCTACGCGGTGCGCGAATCGGCGGGTTTCTCTTGACGATGATGCGCAATCCGCTGACCGCGATTGGTTCTGCGATTGTGCTGATGTTGGTTCTGGTCGCCATTTTCGCCCCGTGGATTGCCACGCACGATCCGCTGGTACAGGATTTGGCTAACGCGCTACAGGCCCCGAGTGCGGCGCATTACTTTGGCACCGATGAGTTTGGGCGCGATGTGTTTAGTCGTCTGGTCTATGGTTCACGCATCACGCTGTATATCGTTGCGCTGGTGTCCGTCACCGTTGGGCCTATCGGGCTGGCGCTGGGCGTGGTGGCTGGGTATTACGGCGGTATCGTCGATACCATCCTGATGCGTATTACCGATATCTTCATTTCGTTCCCTAGTCTGGTGTTGGCGCTGGCGTTCGTTGCGGCGCTTGGCCCAGGTCTGGAGCATGTGGTGATCGCGATTACGCTGACGGCCTGGCCGCCGATTGCCCGTCTGGCAAGGGCGGAGACGCTGTCGCTGCGTCACGCGGACTTTGTTTCTGCCGTGAAGCTGCAAGGGGCCTCCTCTATCCGCATCCTGCTGCACCACATTGTGCCGCTGTGTCTGCCGTCGGTGATTATCCGTATTACCATGAATATGGCCGGCATCATTCTGACTGCGGCGGGTCTGGGCTTTCTGGGGTTGGGTGCACAGCCGCCCGATCCTGAATGGGGCGCGATGATCTCTGCGGGTCGTCGTTACATGATGGAGTGCTGGTGGTTAGTAACTATTCCGGGGCTGGCGATTTTGATTAACAGCCTGGCGTTCAACTTCCTTGGAGACGGCCTACGTGACATCCTCGATCCCAGAACTGAATAAGTTTTCTCAACGTGCGCCGGGAAGCTCGCCCCTGATGGAAGTGGAAAATCTTCGGGTGAGTTTCGTGAATCGCGGGACGGTGACTGACGCCGTGCGCGGCGTCTCCTTCCGGCTTGGCTGTGAAAAGCTGGCCATTGTCGGCGAATCTGGCTCCGGTAAATCGACGGTCGGTCGTGCGCTGCTGCAACTGCATCCGCACAGCGCACGGATTACGGCAGACAAACTGCGCTTTGGCGATACCGACCTGCTGAAAGCGGATGAGGCGCGGATGCGTCAGATTCGCGGCAAGCGTATCTCCATGATTATGCAGGACCCTAAATATTCGCTTAACCCAGTGGTGTGCGTTGGCGATCAGATTGCCGAGGCGTATCTGGCGCACCATAAAGTGTCGCACCGCGAGGCGAAGGCAAAGGTCATGGCGATGCTGGATGTGGTGCGTATTCGCCAGCCAGAGCGCGTCTACAATCTGTACCCTCATGAAATCTCGGGCGGGCAGGGGCAGCGCATCATGATTGCGATGATGCTGATTACCGAACCTGAAATCGTGATTGCCGATGAACCGACCTCGGCGCTGGACGTGTCTGTACGCTTGCAGGTGCTGGCGATGTTGGACGATTTGGTGAGTGAGCGCGGTCTGGGGCTGATTTTCATTAGTCACGACATCAATCTGGTACGCAGCTTCTGCGATCGTGTGCTGGTGATGTATGCCGGGCGCGTCGTGGAGTCTATCGCCGCCGCCGATCTCGACAACGCGCAGCATCCGTACACGCGCGGGTTGCTGAATTCACTGCCGGATATCGATCATCGCCGTCCGCGTTTGCCGGTGATGAATCGCGATCCCGCCTGGATCAACGGATAAAGGGGATAATCATGGCAACTGAAGCAATGAGTCAGCGTAAGCCGATGATCGAAGTGAATAACCTGAATCTCTCTTTTGGTCATGGCAGCGCGAAGAATCAGGTGTTGTACGATGTGAACCTCACCGTCAACGATGGCGATATCTTTGGTCTGGTGGGGGAGTCGGGCTCTGGCAAAACCACGGTGCTGAAGTGTTTGGCCGGGCTGTTTAACCATTGGGAAGGCACGCTGCTGATTGGCGGGAAGAAACTGGCACACCGGATCGATCAGGCGCGCTGCCGCCAGGTGCAGATGGTGTTTCAGGATCCGTACGGATCGCTGCATCCCCGTCATACGGTGGAGTCCATTCTGGAAGAACCGCTGTCGATCCATCGCTTTGACGATCGTGACGATCGTATCGATAGCTTGCTGGAGAAGGTGGGGCTGGGAACGAACTTCCGTCGCCGCTACCCGCACCAGCTTTCCGGTGGGCAGCGCCAGCGTGTGGCGATTGCCCGCGCGTTGATTCTGGAGCCAAGGGTGCTGCTGCTGGATGAGCCGACGTCGGCGCTGGATGTGTCGGTGCAGGCGGAAATTCTCAACCTGCTTATGGAGTTACAGCAGCAGGAAAAGCTAACCTACCTGATGGTGACGCATGATTTGGGGGTGATTTCTCATCTGTGTCATAAAGTGGCGGTGATGCAGTACGGCAAGATACTGGAGACGCTGGAAACCGACGACCTGACCAGCGATGTGCCGAAGGATGCGTATACCTCGATGCTGGTGGATGCCAGCCGTCAGTACAGTCGCGATCTGGCGATACGCTCGGAGCGTATGGGCTAGATACGGATGGACTAGGTACGCTGCGCGATAATCATCATGAGGGCCGAGCAACCGGCCCTTTTTTTATTTTGTATGCAGGTTTCCGCTAACAGTTGGTTACGAACAGACTTTTATACGTAAAAAAAGGTAAATGGGTAGCGTTGAAGGGTGTGGATACTTACAATCATTACGCTTTCTGTAGTCGGCCTCTTCAAAAAGGAATTCTCATGTTCAAACGTACTCTGGTTGCCGCGGCAGCCCTTATTTCACTGACGGCATTTTCTCCCGCTTTTGCGGCTTCCGACGCCAGCACGCGTGTGCTGTTGACGACGTCCGCGGGCAATATCGAACTGTCTTTAGATAATCAAAAAGCACCAGTTTCGGTAAAAAATTTCGTCGAGTACGTTAACAATGGCTTTTATAACGGGACGACATTTCACCGTGTGATCCCTGGTTTTATGGTGCAGGGCGGCGGCTTTTCTGGCGAAATGAACCAAAAAGCGACGAATGCGCCGATCAAGAATGAAGCTGACAACGGCCTGCGTAACCAGCGTGGTACGATCGCGATGGCGCGTACCGCAGAAAAAGATAGCGCGACCAGCCAGTTCTTTATCAACGTCGCGGACAATGCGTTCCTCGATCATGGCCAGCGTGATTTTGGCTACGCCGTGTTCGGTAAAGTGGTGAAAGGCATGGATGTCGTGGATAAGATCTCTCAGGTACAAACGAAAAATGTCGGGCCTTACCAGAATGTGCCGACCACGCCTATCGTGATTCAGTCCGCGAAAGTGCTGCCCTGATTGGCACGATAGATAAGCAAAGAACCGAGAAAACGCAAAGGCCACTAATGTGGCCTTTGCGTTTTTGACAAAGCTAGCAAGCGGTAGTAATGGATAGATCGTAAAGACGCTGTAAATACTTCCCTGTACGCTCGGCTTGCGCCATCCATGGCGCAAACGCTTTACTCTTCTATTCCATTACCACCGTTTTACTGCGTAGATAGACGTTATTAACGTCTCGACTACCGCATTATTCCAGCGCTTTAGCCATCTGCTGTAGCCAGGCATCCACGCCGGTGCTCGGCACGTTCAACTGACGGTAGGTGGCTGTGGCAACAGGATAGCCGCCAACCTCTTCCTGGCTGTTCACGAAGCCACCTGTCCGCTGTTTGAAATTCTCTACGATACGTTTATCGACGGCATCACGATCTTTCGGTCGTGCGCCTGCGCTTTGTAGTACCTGATTGGTGACGGCGCTGGCAGGTGCTGCGGTTAAGCCTGAAGGCCAAATCGGGGAGACTTTGAGTAAATTAATCCCGCTGCCTGAGGTTTGCGGCGCGGCTTTTCCCTTGGCATCGTAAGCAAGGTTATCTGACATCCAGACATCGCCGGAGCTGTTGCTTCCTACCAGCCCTAAGCCTGCTTTGGTATTCGCGCCGTAATGCATCACGTTGCCTGCAACGGAGACGCGTGGGCTAGCAGGCATGGTTTTCCCTTCCCACTCGCCTTTGACGCCACCAACGCGAACGCCCCAAATGCCAGGGTTGTAGATCAGGTTATTGACCATGACACCCGTTGAACCCGCCTTGAACCAGGCGTTGCGCTCGTTGTTGTGCGCATACAGGCTGCCAATGATTGACACATCAGTCACGTTATCGTGAACCAGCGTGCCCATCGAGTGAATGCCTTTGGTATGAGCTGAGTCGTATAAGCCTTCAGCAACAATATTATTTGAGAGCGTGATGCGGTGTGCGGTTCCCTGTGGGCCGTCATAGCGTGGGCCAGAGATAGACAAGTTTTCGTCTGTCCCCCAGGCGAAACTGGAGTGGTCGATTACGACGTTGTAGGCATCTTTACCGTTGATTGAAACATCGCGTTCAAAGCCGCTTTTTTTACCCGTACCGGCATCGCCGATGCGAAAACGGATATGCTGCATGAGCACATCATGCGTGCTAATTCCCATTCCGCCACGAATGATGGTAATGCCGGGAGAAGGAGCGGTCTGACCCGCAATGGTGACAAACGGCTCCGTTAACCGGAGGTCACTTTTATTCAGGTCGATAATACCGCCAACCTCAAAAACAATAATGCGCGGCCCTTTGGCGGCCAGCGCTTCCCGAAGTGAACCGGCTCCGGAAGAGGCCAGCGTTGTGACGCGAATAATACGCCCACCGCTGCCTGCGACGGTATCGGTTCCGAATCCTTTCAACTCTGGTGCTGCCGGTGTGGCGGCGCTAGCCATCGGTATGCCGACACTGAATACTAATCCAGTGCTGAACAGTGCGGCGAACAGAAGAGAACGTTTCATTTCATTTCCTTGAACATTAACGATAAAAATGAGCGAGCCCTAAGAGCTCGCTCAAGTGCGGCCCGAACGATAAACTGACGGGCGTTAAACTTACTTGCAGGCTCCTACTAGCACAGGACAATGAGGGGCGGAACCTGAAGTTCGCTTATTTACGCTTTACACTTAGCAATTAGTTACAGCTTGCTGCCGTCAGGACGGCAAGGTTTTTGCCCACGCCAGCATAGTTCGCCAGTTTATCCTTCACGCACTGTGGTGAAACGGTAGAGTAGCTGTAAGGAAGAGAAGGGAACGTGCCTGTGCTCTTCCAGTCTTCAGCATTCACGTAGGGCTTGGCATCTTTATCCCAGGTGATGTTGTATTTAGCGAAGTCAGACGGGCTCATAACGTTGTTATTACGCAGATCCCAGGTACCGAAGTTGGAACCGTCGTAGCGTGAGGTCACCGGGTTTTTCGCATTTTCGAACCAGTTACGTTCGATCAGCGCAATTCCATTCTGGCGCACGTTCAGGCCAGAACTGGTGATGCCGGTATACAGGTTGTTGTAGGCGTGAACTTTACCGCCACGTTGCAGTGGGAGGCGAGCGTTAACGTCGTCGTAAATGTTGTGATGGTAAGTCAGGTCACGGCCCGTATCGCTGCTGCTGAAGCCGCTCAGACCCACTTTTTTGATGCCGTGAATGTAGTTGTACGACACCGTCACATTGGTTGAGGCTTTCTTGATATCAATCGCGGATTCGAATGTGGTGTCACCGTCTTTTGTGCCTGCGCATTCAAAGTTTTTCGCGAAGATTTCGTTGTGGTCAATCCAGACGTTCGGCGTGTTATCGATACGAATCGCATCGCCGTCCTGCGCACCGCCCGGCATGTAGCCAAAACGCATATTACGGATGACAACATCGGATGATTTCGTCAGCCAGATCCCGAAGTTGGCGGAAGAACCGTTGGTTCCGATGATGGTAATCCCTTTGGTAAACTCTTTGATTTCCACACCGCGTGCGTCTTTCTTCCACTGACCGCAGATATCGTTCTCTGCGGCTTTAATCAGCGCATCTTCGTTACCGTTATAGGTGATGACGAGCGGGTAAGCGCCCCCTTTGACTTTCTTACCTTTGGAATCCAGCTTCGCTTCTTCGATGATATCGATAATGTCTTGCATGGAACGTGCTGTCTTTTTCACGGCACCGGCAACGTCACCACCGTCAGTGGTGGCATAACCCCCCGTATTTGCCGCCATCGTCGGTTGGGCCGCAAGTAATAACAGCCCAGCGGCTGCAGAAGGCAGTAGGTATTTCATTCAGGTACTCTCCTTGGAATTGAATTTTTTTGGGTATAAATGATCCACATAACCCAGATTATATTATTGGGTTGTTTCAATAAAAATGAAATCAAGGTTTATTGAAGTCCCAATTAAGTGTTACCATAAAAATAAAATAATTCAATATTTAGATATTAAATATATCGAGTGAATAACATCGGCAATATTGGTGATTAATAAGTTCCTATTTTAAATGGTAATATTTTTTTCATTTTTTCTAAAATCATTACGTGAAGTGTTTTTATGAAAAATAAAATTATATTTCGTTTTATTCTTTTGTGATAGAGAGGTTTTGATAGAGGTGATAACTGTGAGCGATATCAACAAATAAGTAAAATTTCTTCATTGAGATGGTCGTGTTAAAAATAGTTGATGCCGATCAAATTATTAATTAATCCCGTGTTGATGACTCACTATTATTTTTATTATTTAATCCTTAATTAATGACTGGTTTTTTCATTAATCAATCAAGTTATTAATTATTTAATAAATAATTAGCCTGATCTTTAATTGTTCTCTCTTTAAGAAATAGGTATCCACGCTTATGTGCAGGTTGCCATAAAAAATGAGCGAGCTCTAAGAGCTCGCTCGGGTAGCAACGTGTCTCAGCGTGAAGAGACACGGCTGTGGGACATTCAGGCTGATGATTTCCTGTCATTCATGTGACGGAGAAAGCCTGACCGCCTTTATTTGCAGTTAGCGGCTGTCAGTACCGCCAGGTTTTTACCTACGCCAGCATAGTTTGCCAGTTTATCCTTCACGCACTGTGCAGAAACCGGGGTGTATTTATAAGAGATGGAAGGGAATTTTCCGGTGCTTTTCCAATCATCCGCATTGATATGAGCAGAGGAAGGTTTGCCCCAGGTGATGTTGTATTTGGAGAAGTCTGCCGGTTTGGTAATGTTGTTATTACGCAATTCCCAGGTACCGAAGTTGGAGCTGTCGTTACGTGCCGTTACTGGGTTCAACGCATTTTCAAACCAGTTGCTTTCGATCAGCGCTATCCCTTTCTGACGGACGTTAAAGCCTGAACCGGTGATTCCGTCATACAGGTTGTTGTACGCATGAACCAGACCACCACGTTGCAGCGGCAGACGTGAGTTAACATCGCGATAGATATTGTGATGATAAGTCAGGTTACGACCGGTGTCCGAATTGCTTGCACCGCTCAGACCCACTTTTTTAATACCATGGATGTAGTTGTATGACACCGTGACGTTAGTTGACCCTTTCTTGATATCGACGGCTGATTCAAAAGTGGTGTCATTGTCTGGCGTGCCTTTACACTCAAAGTTTTTGGCAAAGATCTCATTGTGGTCAATCCAGACGTTCGGCGAATTATCAATGCGAATGGCATCACCGTCTTGTGCACCACCCGGCATATAGCCGAAGCGCATATTACGTACGACAACGTTGGATGAATTGATAATCCAGATACCGAAGTTGGCGGATGAGCCATTGGTGCCCTGAATCGTGATCCCTTTGGTAAACTCTTTGACTTCTACGCCGCGCGCGTCCTTACTCCACTGACCGCAGATATTTTTTTCGGCCGCTTTGATTAGCGAGTCTTCATTACCGCTATAGGTGATGATAAGCGGATACGCACCGCCTTTGACTTTCTTGCCTTTTGAATCCACTTTTGCGGCTTCAATGATATCCACAATTTCTTTCAGAGAACGTGCGGTCTTTTTTACGGCACCGGAAACGTCTCCACCATCCGTGGTGGCATAGCCGCCCGTATTTGCAGCCATGGCTGGCTGAGCAGCGAACAGTAACAATCCGGCGGCTGCCGTAGGCAATAGGTATTTCATTATAACTGTCTCCTTGGAATATAATTTCATGGGCATTTATTGCTCCGTATGCCCGATGTAATAGGTACAAATTTCTCAACAAAAATGAATCATCAATTTTGATGAAAAACCAAGGGGAGTGTGGTCAAAAAATAAGATCAGTTCAAGGGTGAAATGTTAAATGTATTAGAATGGAAACATTTTGTAATACTGATGATTGAGTAATTCGGGTTTTATAGGAAACACCATTCTTTTAAAAGAGTAGAAAATCAGTGGGTTATTTTATTAACGGACGGGAGTTTCATTCTGGTTTCTTGATTTATTGGTTTTTAGTTCGCGATTTTTCTGATGGTAATTGTTACAACTAACGTAAAAATTCATCTTAAGTCAAAATATACTATCACAGGCGTATTCAATATTTTTTGCGTTATGAGTTAATTCTACCTTGCATTTTAGTTTGTTAAAAAATAATTATTATTAATCGCTATATTATTAATTTTATATAATGCACCTGTACACGATAGGAAAGAAAATAGATCTCACTGACCATACCTTATAGTGGTGGAAGGACTATCAGCATGAAGTCTGTTGCTGTGAAGGTCGCACTGGCAATCTTGCACTGCTTCCTTAAAAAATGAGCGAGCCCAAATCACCCGCTCACAGAGAACCCGGCGCAGAGTGAATGCGCCGGGTTTAATGTACTTATTTACAGTTAGCGGCTGTCAGTACTGCCAGGTTTTTACCTACGCCAGCGTAGCTTGCCAGTTTATCCTTCACGCACTGTGCGGAAACTGGTGAGTAGCTATACGGGAGTGCAGGGAATTTGCCCGTGCTCTTCCAGTCATCCGCATTGATGTGTGGTGTGGATGGCTTACCCCAGGTGATGTTGTATTTAGCAAAATCAGACGGGCTGGTAATGTTGTTGTTACGCAGTTCCCAGGTACCGAAGTTGGAGTCATCATTACGTGCGGTCACTGGGTTGAGCGCATTTTCGAACCAGTTGCTTTCGATCAGTGCAATCCCTTTCTGACGAACGTTAAAGCCTGAACTTTTGATGCCATCATACAGGTTGTTGTACGCGTGAACCTGACCACCACGTTGCAGCGGCAGACGTGAGTTAACATCGCTGTAAATGTTGTGATGGTAAGTCAGGTTACGGCCCGTATCTGTGTTGCTTGAACCGCTCAGACCCACTTTTTTCACGCCATGGATGTAGTTATATGACACTGTGACGTTGGTTGAGGCTTTCTTGATATCGACAGCCGATTCAAAGGTCGTGTCGTTGTCTGGTGTACCGGCACATTCGAAATTCTTGGCGAAAATCTCGTTGTGGTCGATCCAGACGTTCGGCGAGTTATCAATACGGATAGCATCACCATCTTTTGCTCCGCCAGGCATATAACCGAAACGCATGTTACGCACGACAACGTTGGAAGAGTTTACAATCCAGATACCAAAGTTAGCGGAAGAACCGTTGGTCCCGAGGATGGTGAGCCCTTTGGTGAACTCTTTGACTTCTACGCCGCGCGGATCTTTGCTCCATTGGCCGCAGATGTTGGCTTCAGCCGCTTTGATTAACGCATCTTCATTACCGTTATAGGTGATGACGAGTGGGTAGGCGCCGCCTTTGACCGCTTTACCGCTTGAGTCCTTTTTCGCTGCCTCAATGATATCGACGATCTCTTGCAAAGAACGTGCGGTTTTTTTCACTGCGCCGGAAACATCGCCGCCGTCAGTGGTGGCATAACCCCCCGTATTTGCCGCCATTGTTGGTTGGGCTGCGAGCAGCAACAGTCCTGCAGCTGCAGAAGGCAGTAGGTATTTCATTGTGTACTCTCCTTGACATAGAATTTTTTGGGTATTTATCGCTACACACCCTGTGTAAATAAGAAGGCTGTTTCAACAAAAATGAAATTAAGGTTTGTCTATAAAGCCGTGCCTAGTGTTATCATAAAAAATAAACAATTCAATATGAGGTGAAAAATATATTGATTAAATAAAAGAGGACAACTGATGAGATTTGTGTTCATTACTTTTAAATAGAAACTAATTTCTATTTAAAATCATTAAAAATCAATTATTTAATTTTCACCCTCTCTTTTTATTCAATGTGAATTCTTTATTTTTATCCATTCTGAACTTGGGGGGTTATTCACTTGGTTCGCAACTGTGATCGCCGTCAAAAGTTAAAAATAAATATCGATTATAAAAATAACATCGTGGTTTTTTTATGCCCGTAGAAAAAAACTTAATTAATTCATAAGGAATTTTTGGTTATTATTTTTTTTGTTAAAAATGATTTCAAAGAAATCGTTTTCTATAGGAATGAATAATAAATATTACCTATTAATAAAGATGCTTATTACAGAAATAAATCATTTATGATCGGTATAATTATTATCGTGCTAATTTATTGCGTAGGGATAGCGCGCCTTTTATCTTTGCTGGCGACAAGGTCTGGGTGCCTGGCACGAATTTCATGTATGTTAGTACGGCTTTCCTGACTAACTGTGCAATAAATATGCTACTGATTATCGATAACTACGATTCCTTTACCTACAACCTTTACCAATACTTTTGTGAGCTTGGCGCACAGGTCGTGGTGAAGCGTAATGATGAACTGACGCTGCGTGAGATTGAACAGCTTGCGCCTGAGCGATTGGTGATTTCACCGGGTCCTTGCACGCCGGATGAGGCGGGCATTTCACTGACTGCAATTCGTTACTTTGCCGATAAATTGCCTATTCTGGGCGTGTGTCTTGGCCATCAGGCGATGGGGCAGACGTTCGGCGCGCGTGTGGTGCGGGCACGGCAGGTTATGCATGGGAAAACCTCTGCGATTGCGCACAGCAATACAGGGGTTTTTGCGGGGCTCGCTCAGCCCTTGACGGTGACTCGCTATCATTCACTTATCATTGATGCAGCTTCGCTACCCGATTGCTTTGAGGTTACAGCCTGGAGCGAACATGAAGGCAAGCGAGATGAGATTATGGGGATCCGTCATCGCTCACTGCCGCTTGAAGGCGTGCAGTTTCACCCAGAGAGTATTCTTAGCCAGCAAGGGCATCAGCTTTTGGATAATTTCCTTAAAATTTAGCTATATAGAAAGTTATTCTCTCTAGTAGCCGATTTAATATTGCCTGTAATTGATTTTTTATGCATATTTATTGACTATATTTTCATTCTAACGTGATGGATAGCAGAGTGAGGCAGCAAATGGCAGCAGAGCAGAAAGCAGTGACACGGGATACTCACGATAAAGTGATTTTGCCGGTTTATGCACCCGCGAAATTTGTACCAGTGAAAGGTAAAGGGAGTCGCGTCTGGGATCAGGACGGCCGTGAGTATATCGATTTCTCCGGTGGCATTGCGGTTACGGCACTGGGCCACTGCCATCCTGCACTGGTTAATGCATTGCAGCAGCAGGGTGAAAAACTGTGGCACACCAGCAATATTTTCACCAACGAACCTGCACTACGCCTCGCCAGCAAATTGATTGATGCCACTTTTGCCGATCGTGTGTTCTTTGTTAACTCCGGTGCTGAGGCTAACGAAGCCGCATTTAAACTGGCGCGTCACTATGCGGTTAAACGCCATAGCCCGTATAAAACCAAGATTATCGCCTTCTACAATGCGTTTCATGGTCGGACGCTGTTCACCGTCTCGGTTGGCGGACAGCCTAAATATGCCGATGGTTTCGGACCTAAGCCTGCGGATATTGTCCATGTTCCTTTCAACGATCTGGCTGCGGTCAAAGCAGTGATGGACGATCACACCTGCGCAGTCGTACTGGAGCCGATTCAGGGCGAGGGCGGTATTACGCCTGCTACGCCTGAGTTCTTGCAAGGCGTTCGCGATCTGTGCGATCAGCACAAGGCGCTGCTGGTATTTGATGAAGTGCAGAGTGGGATGGGGCGTACCGGTAAATTATTCAGCTACATGCACTACGGTATTACGCCGGATATTCTCACCACCGCTAAAGCGTTGGGCGGTGGATTCCCGATTAGCGCGATGCTGACGACGGAAGAAATCGCCTCTGTGATGACGGTTGGGGTACACGGCACCACTTATGGCGGCAACCCGCTGGCCTGTGCGGTGGCCGAAGCCGCGCTGGATATCATTAACACGCCGGAAGTGCTGTCAGGCGTGGCAGATCGGCACGATCGTTTTGTTAGTGAGCTTGAGAAAATTAACCAGCAGTACGCTGTATTCGAGCAGGTTCGCGGTATGGGGCTACTGCTGGGGGCAGAGCTGAAGCCGCAGTGGCATGGCCGCGCGGGCGAGTTTCTGGCTGCTGCAACAGCGCAGGGTCTGATGGTGCTGATGGCAGGGCCGAACGTCATCCGCTTTGTGCCGTCTTTGATCATTGATGAAGACGATATTGTGCAGGGGATGGCGAAGTTCGCCAAAGCCGTCGCACAGGTGGTTAACGCAGCGAACTGAGTTATTCTCTCAACGTTGCTGCGATGGCTGTAAGGTGGCGGGCAGGAAGCTCGCCATAAAAAAACGTAGGGAACGTTTTTCAACGTCGCTTGCGACGGCCCGTAGGGTGGCGAGCAGGACGCTCGCCATAAAAAAAAGCGTGAGGCCGAGGCTTCACGCTTTTTTATTGGTAGGGTACAGCGACAGGGATTTAGCGAGTGCCGTAAACGACAATCGTTTTACCGTGCGCAGAGATCAGGTTCTGGTCTTCTAACATTTTCAGAATGCGGCCCACGGTTTCACGCGAGCAGCCAACGATTTGCCCAATTTCCTGACGGGTAATTTTTATTTGCATGCCATCTGGATGCGTCATGGCATCAGGTTGTTTGGCCAGGTTGAGTAGGGTTTGGGCAATACGGCCGGTTACATCAAGGAAGGCGAGGTTGCCGACTTTCTCTGAGGTAACCTGGAGTCTGCTTGCCATTTGTGCAGACAGGCGCATGAGAATATCAGGGTTAACCTGGATGAGCTGGCGGAATTTTTTATAGGAGATTTCAGCCACTTCACAGGCGGTTTTTGCCCGCACCCAAGCGCTGCGTTCCTGACCTTCTTCAAACAGGCCGAGCTCGCCGATGAAATCGCCCTGATTGAGGTAGGAAAGAATCATTTCCTTGCCTTCTTCATCTTTGATTAGCACTGCGACAGAGCCTTTCACGATGTAGTAAAGCGTTTCTGCTTTTTCACCTTGGTGAATAAGCGTGCTCTTCGATGGATACTTGTGGATATGACAATGGGAAAGGAACCATTCGAGAGTTGGGTCTGTCTGCGGTTTGCCGAGAACCATTCGCTATCATCCTCTGTTGTAATTCACTGCGCAAATTACAGGGGTCAGAGTTCCCTGTACGGCGTGTTTAACTGCTAAAAAATAAAATTCAGTCTAGGCAGAATGACGTCAGGGAATATACTGGAACCACTGTACCCTTGATTTTCCGGTTGCTGCCTTGCTGCAACGTAAACGTGGCTGGGTATATCTGGCTACGTCATCATCTTCTTCGTTTCTGGCTTTGTCCAGAAAAGGTCTATTCTATTTTCGTTTTAACACAGCTTTAAGGACGTGTCTTGTGTTGTCTCGCTTCAGCATGACAAAGCTCTGATTAACGCTGGTTTTTGTACAGTAACGGTATAAATTTTCAAAAAATTTTTAGTGGAGAGGCACCATGCAGGCACGGGTAAAATGGGTTGAAGGCTTAACGTTTTTGGGCGAATCCGCATCAGGGCACCAGATCTTGATGGACGGCAATTCCGGCGATAAAGCGCCCAGTCCGATGGAAATGGTGTTGATGTCAGTGGGGGGATGCAGCGCGATTGATGTGGTGTCGATTCTGCAAAAAGGTCGTAACGATGTGGCGGATTGTGAAGTGAAATTGACGTCAGAGCGCCGGTCTGAAGCGCCGCGTTTATTTACCCATATTAATCTGCATTTTATCGTTACGGGGAAAGGGCTGACCGACAAAGCCGTCGAGCGCGCGGTCACTCTGTCTGCGGAAAAATACTGCTCTGTGGCACTGATGCTGGGCAAAGCCGTTGAGGTAACGCACAGCCACGAAATTAGAGTGTTGGAATAATCCCTCTCTCTGGGCACTAGTTCTGTTCACTTAAGCCTGTTATTAGGGGAAACACAGGGGGAGGTCCCCGTAGGGAGGCCTCATCCCTGTGGTCGCCCCGTGTCTCTCGATGCTTATTCGATGGTTTTCCCTTCCATTAACCGCTGCACCAGCGGTGCCATGATGAGCTCCATCGCCAGCCCCATTTTCCCGCCGGGAACGACCAACGTGTTGATGTGGGAGATAAATGAGCCCTGCAACATGGCGAGCAGATAGGGATAATCAATGTTATCCAACCCCTGAAAGTGAATCACGACGAAGCTTTCGTCCAGCGAGGGAATCGATTTAGCGGCGAACGGGTTGGAGGTGTCCACGGTAGGTACGCGCTGGAAGTTGATGTGCGTACGAGAGAACTGTGGGGTGATGTAGGTGATGTAGTCTTCCATTGAGCGGACGACGGAATCCATCACCGCTTCACGCGAGTGGCCGCGCTCATTAACGTCACGAATCAGCTTTTGAATCCATTCCAGGTTGACGATTGGCACCACGCCGACGAGCAGATCGACATGCTGTGCCACGTCGTTTTGCTCGGTGACTACGCCGCCGTGCAGCCCTTCATAAAACAGGATGTCGGTAGGTTCCGGCATCGGCTCCCACGGCGTGAATGTTCCGGGAACCTGATTATAGGGGATAGCTTCATCGTAAGTATGAAGGTATTTACGCGTCTGGCCGCGGCCGTGTAGGCCATATTCGATAAACGACTGTTCCAGCAGGCTGAAGTCATTCGCTTCCGGGCCGAAGTAGCTGATGTGGCGCCCTAAATCACGCGCTTTGCGAATCGCCATGTCCATTTCCGGGCGGGTATAGCGGTGAAAGCTATCGCCTTCCAACTGGGCGGCACGTAGGTCAAACTGCTGAAAAATCTTACGGAAGGCCAGACTGGTTGTCGTGGTTCCCGCCCCGCTGGAGCCGGTAACCGCAATGATCGGATGCTGATGTGACATAAGATGCGTAACTCCGTGATCGCGATGCCCGCATAGGCCGAGAGCCTGCGCGCATCCTCAAAAATGACGTAAGTTTTTATCATTGTTAGCATGTTTGGCGCATTCTTTCACGCCTTTCGGCATGCTCAATAGGGGGCATGCCCTCCGGCATTGAACTGGTCGCGCGGCATAATATTGAGGGTCTCATGTAACTCAGACCACACCAGCACCACCTCGCCCGACTTGAGCTGTCTGCGGATATCTTCCACTTTTTGCGCCAGCGACCGCTCCTGTTCGCCGTAATCGGTACCTTCCCGCAGGACGAAAGATTCGATGATGTTATCCAGCGTTTCTGGATCGAGCTGTTGCCAGGGAATAATCACGCTAGGGTTCCTGCGTCAAAGGGGAATCGGTGGCGTGGTCCAAAAATGGGCTAAGCCAGTTGGGAATGCGCTGTTCCAGCCACATTTCCGGTTTCATCAGCGTTCCACCGACGAAGCCGACATGCCCGCCGTGTTCTGTTAGCTGATATTCAATATTAGACGGTAACTGCGACAGATCGGGGATCACCTCTGACGTCATGAAAGGATCGTCCTTCGCATGGATGATGAGCAGCGGTTTACGTATCTGAGGCAATAGTGGCAGAGCGCTACAGCGTCGATAGTAGTCGGCGGCGTCGCGGAAGCCGTGGATACGCGACGTAATGACGTCATCAAACTCGCGTAACTGGCGGATGCGTTTCAGTTGCGGCAACTGAATCGGCAGCGTGTCCGGGTAGGCTGCCAGCTTGCGGCCGGCGTTTTGCTTCAGCAGTCGCAGCAGGTAGTGCTGATAGACGCGGGAGAAGCCTTGCTCCATGCGACGGCTACAGGGTTCGAGCATCAATGGCGCGGAAACAATGACGGCAGCAGAGAGAGAGCAGGATTCGCCTTGCTGCGCGAGCAGGTAGGCCAGCATATTGCCACCGAGGGACACGCCGATGGCGGCGGTAGGGGCCTCGCCCAACGTCTCCCGCATCCAGTGCAGAAAATAGCTGGCATCGCTGGTTTCGCCGGAGTGATAAATACGCTTCATCCGGTTGGGTTTCCCGCTGCACCCACGAAAATGCATGATGACGGCCAGCCAGCCGCGCTGTTGACAGGCATGCAGCAGGCCGTGGGCGTAGGGGCTATGAAAGCTACCTTCCAGCCCGTGAAACAGTACCACGCGCGGTTTGTGCCGTGCCTGTTCGGGCGCTTCGCTCCACGCCAGATCGACGAAATCACCGTCTGGTAACTCAAGCGGTTGCCAGACTGGCGAAAACTGCGCGTGACGGCGAATCAGACGCGGTAGTAGCGTTTGAAGATGCGGATTATGGGCGCCGCTCAGCGGACGAAACTGGTCATACATAAAGGATATAGAAATCTTGTTGTCGGCTCTTGTACGATCAATATCACACTGTTAGCTTCAATGCTGCCAGTTGGTACGATATTTGGGTCAGGAGCGCCCACAAATAATGGAACTGAGTTTATTTCTGTCGATGTTAGGTTTTTTGTGGGTGGCGGCCATCACGCCGGGGCCGAATAATATGCTGTTGACCACCTCGGGCGCGAATTTTGGTTTTATGCGTTCACTGTGGCTGATGATCGGCATCATGCTGGGCATGCAGAGCATTTTGCTGCTGGTGGCATTCGGTGTCGGTGGTTTGATTCTTATTTATCCTTCGCTGCACTTTATCCTGAAAGTCCTCGGTAGTGCCTATTTGCTCTGGCTGGCGTGGAAAATCGCCACGGCGGCTTACGAACGGCTGGAAACCTCCGTTGCGCCGCCCAAGCCGATCCGGCTTTACCAAGGGTGGTTGCTGCAATTCCTGAACCCGAAAGCGTGGCTCATGGCGCTGGGCGCGGTTGCCAGCTTTAGTCTGGCGGGCGACGGTTATAACCAGTCTGTGATCGCGATAAGCATCGGGATTGTACTGGTGAATTTGGTGTCCGGTGTTATCTGGCTCGGATTTGGCACGATGATTGGGCGACTGCTGCGCAGTAAGAAAGCGTGGATTATCTTTAATGTGTCGATGGGCCTGCTGACCGCCGCCTGCGTGCTATTGATTTGGCATTAATACTGGTGTGATAACGTCGCGAGCGGTGTTTTGCTCGCGACTTAGCCACTACGCTGCAAGTAGCATGCTACCGATGGGATTTATTTATAACCATCTGTTTTTAATAAATTATTAACCATGTTAAGTTCGGCATCAAAATCCAGTGTATCGTTCTCCAGCAGCCGTGCATGTTGCTGTTGAAAAGCGGACCCCAACGCTTTCAGCGCGGTAATATTCTTCAGCAGAAAATCGTCTGATTTACCGTGTTTCTCTAATTGGGTGGAGAGTCTGACAAATTCGCCTGCTACTTTCTCTACAGCGGGAAGATAACGATTAAGAAATGCCGTGCCTGGCTCCACATCCTTGGGATCTTCCTTCATACACGTGACAATAAGCTGTCCGTACTCAACGATAATTTTCAGTTCGTCGAGAAGCTCGGTGGGGAGCTTCTGTAAGTTTTGCAACCGTGCGATACGGCTCTCAAACGTAATCGCTTTCTGGATAGGTGGTGTAATAATGACCGGTGAAGGTTGAGGCGACATAGGTGTTGGTGCCGGAATGGGTGTTTTGGGTTGGTTTTTCCTTATTTTGAAAAACGTTTTTCCTTGGTAATGGCACATCGCACCTAGCACAATGCACGTGGCGAAGGCCGTATTATAGAAAGGGTGTTCACCAAATTTATGTGAATCGGTATAGCCCATTATGATGATGAAAACGAGAAGAAACTGGATAATTGTATCGAGACGAGGATGAGAAATCTCGGAGCATGCTTTGATTATCCACCACGCTGCGGCAATCCAGCCCAAAACGAATATGGCATCTTGCGTAATGAACCAAATCACGCCAACCAGAAGTGGCCAAATCATATCAACCTGGCGTTGGGTAATGGCGTACCACAGTAAAATTAAACTGAAAGTATTCACCATGAAAACGGTGCCTTGAACGTTTTCGTCCGCCATGAGGACTGGATATAATTTATTTAGAAACACCATAGTAATCATCGCAGAGACGATCAAAACAGCGCAGACTAATCCCCAGAGTTTAAATAGCGTCAGGCACAAACGACCTAGTTTCTTTTGCCATCCCTCATCTGGAGGGGAAGATGCATTTTGCATATTCAACGAAGACCACTTAGCAAAACGAAATGATTTATGCAGAACGTTGCTGCATCGCGTGTTGTTGGTTTGCTGCAATCTCGGCCAGACGCGTTCTTAGCTCTGTTTCCATTGTGCCCAATTCTTTCTCTACATCAGCGCGACGTACTCTGGCGTCATTGGCAATCGTGACGGTTTCTTCGATGGTGTTCAGAAGGCGGCTTTGCACTTCACGTAAGGTTTCGATGTCCACAATCGAGCGTTCGACTTCCCGCGCGGTTTCAACGGTGCCGAGCTGGAGCATTTCTGCATTTCTTCTCAGCATGGCATTGGTGGTATCAGAGACTTCTTTTTGCAGTTTTGCCGATTTGCGCTGTGAATGCAGCGTTATTGCCATCACGATCTGACTTTTCCACAACGGGATCGTGGAGAGAATGCTGCTCTGAATTTTCTCGGCGAGCGACTGGCTATTACTTTGCATCAAACGAATTTGAGGCGCGGTTTGGATCGCGATGGTGCGGGACATCATCAGATCGTGCAGGCGTCTTTCAAAGCGCTGTATGTTGCTCACTAAGTCGCGCACGTACTGCATATCCATCGGGTCGTTAGTGCGCTGTGCTTTTTCCTGTGCGGCGGTCAGATCGCCAGACTGAATCGCTGCCAATTTCTGTTTACCGGCAATGATATGCAGCGTGATTTGTTGAAAATACTCGCGGTTGCGTATGAAGAGCTGTTCCAGCGTGGAGATATTACGCAAGAGCTCCATCATGGCGCTTTCGAGTTTTTTAGAAACGGTATCAACCTGCTGTGCCAGCGTTTGATATTCCAGCAGCGTACGTTGGATGGTGCTGAACAGTTTTCCTATCAATGGGAAGGAGGCAAGGAAGCTTTGTTTAGTGTCAAACACGGTGAGGTCGACCGACTTTACCTTCATCAGCAGATCTGTCAGCTGTTCACCAATCACGCCCGCATCTTTTGCTCTGACTTCCTGCATTAAAGATTCTGAAAAACGCGAAATATTGCCCATGGTATTTGCGGCGTAAGAGATGGACAGCATCGGGTCAGTAATATCAATTTTATTGACCAGCACCGATACTTCGCTTTTCTCCTGCTCGCTAAGCTGCGACAGGTTGAGCTCAGATAACGCATCGCTTGCGGTTAGGGTGACGGCGTTGTTGCCAGAAGCGGTGAACGTAGCAGAGAAAGCGTCTGTAGAAACAGACGGCGTATTTTCCATCATAAATGTTGTCCTTGCCTTATTGTTAGGCCGTTTTATGCCCTGCGGCCTTCAATGTCAGTGAATAGGTAAGTGTGTAGAAATCAGTAGATTAATCGCGAAATATTACCTTGGGAAAATATTACGCTCAATGCGCTTTATCATCACTTGTTGAGATAATGTCGTGAGAGGGAAAGAAAAAGTGGGAAAGCGAGCGGGGGGCGCCCGCTCGGATGGGTAAATGTATTTACTCGCTCTGCATCATCTGCTCTAGCTGTTCCTGCGCGTCCAGCCAGGACAGCTCTGTTTCTTCCAGCTCGATTTTGACTTTGGTTTGTTGTTGCAGGCAGTCGGTGAGTTCGGCCTTGCGGCTGATGTCATAGATTGCGCTGTCCGCCAGTCGGGCTTCAAGTGTTGCCAGCGTTTCTCCCAGCTTTTCCATCTGTTGTTCAAGCTTGGTGATTTGTTTACGCAGCGGTTGGGTTTGCGTTCTCAACTCAGCTTCGCGACGTTTCTGATCTTTTCTGCCCTGCGCGCTGTTGGCGGCATTCTCTTTTGGTGTTTCAGCCGCCGCATTTTCCTGACGTTGCAGGCCGACCAGCCACTGTTGGTAATCTTCCAAATCGCCGTCGAACGGTTCTACTTTCTGGTCGTGTACCAGATAAAGATCGTCGGTGGTCGAACGGATCAGATGTCGATCGTGCGAAACGACAACCAGCGCGCCTTCAAAATCGATTAACGCTTCGGTCAACGCCTGGCGCATATCCAGATCGAGGTGGTTGGTCGGTTCGTCGAGCAACAGGAGGTTCGGGCGCTGCCAGACGATCAGCGCCAGCACCAGACGGGCTTTTTCGCCTCCAGAGAAGCGCTCGGTGATCTCGGTGACTTTGTCGCCCTGAAAACCGAAGCCGCCGAGGTAGTCGCGCAGCTGCTGTTCCGTTTCCCGCTCTGCCAGGCGCACCAGATGTTGCAAGGGTGACTCATCCGCACGCAGAAACTCTAACTGATGCTGGGCGAAGTAACCGAGCTTCACGCCCTTCGCCAGCCCGATTTCGCCTTGCAGCGGGGCAAGCGTGCCAGCAAGCAATTTGATTAGCGTGGATTTACCCGCACCGTTATGGCCGAGCAGCCCGATGCGCGAACCCGGCACTAAATTGAGTTTAATCGATTCCAGAATCAGCTTGTCGCCATAGCCTGCGCTGACCTTTTCCATCTTCATTAATGGATTGGGCAGCGATTCCGGGGCGCGAAAACTGAAGCGGAAAGGGTTATCGACATGCGCTGGCGCAATCAGCTCCATGCGTTCCAGCATTTTGATCCGACTTTGCGCCTGCTTGGCTTTGGTCGCTTTCGCACGGAAGCGGTCAATATAGTGTTGCAGATGCGCGACGCGTTCCTGCTGGTGTTCATAGAGCGACTGCTGCTGTGCAAGACGGGTGGCGCGCTGGCGTTCAAACGAAGAATAGTTGCCGGTGTATTCGTTGAGCGACTGCTGCTCGATGTGCAGAATTTTGGTCACGACCGGATCGAGGAAATCGCGGTCGTGCGAGATGAGTACCAGCGTGCCCGTGTAGTTTTTCAGCCACTTTTCCAGCCAGATGACCGCATCCAGATCGAGGTGGTTAGTCGGTTCATCGAGCAGTAGCAGATCGGAGCGACAGATCAGCGCCTGCGCCAGATTCAGACGCATCCGCCAGCCGCCGGAAAAGGCGCTGACAGGCTGCTGTAACTGTGACTGAGAAAATCCTAGCCCATTGAGCAGGCTTGAGGCTCTGGCCTGAATCGTCCAGGCCTGAATGGCATCCAGCTTGCCGTGCAGCGTGGCAATGGCGTTGCCGTCGTTCTCTTCATTGGCGGTCTGCAACGCCGCTTCCAGTTGGCGGAACTCGCGATCGCCGTCAATCACGTAGTCCAGCGCGGGTTTGTCCAGGGCCGGCGTTTCCTGATTAACCCAGGCCAGTGACCAGTTTTGCGGGAATGTCGCGCTGCCGCCATCGGCGCTGATTTCACCTTTCAGTAAAGACAGCAGGGTAGATTTACCACAGCCGTTCTTGCCAACCAGACCCACTTTCTGGCCGGGATTAACCGTTGCTGTCGCGTTGTCGATCAGAACGCGTACACCACGTCGAATTTGCAGCGAAGAGAAAACAATCATAAAGCGCCGTATGTTCAGAGTATGTTAAATTATGGACATATCAGGACACGCGGTGTCCTGTTTTTAGTCGTTGCGCAGCATGGTAACGGAAAACAATTATCATGACGACGCTTTGGAGGGGAATGATGTCGCAGCCACCGAAGATTTTGCTGCTGTATGCCCATCCGGAACCACAGGATTCGGTAGCAAACCGGGTCTTATTGCAACCGGCGCAGCAGTTGGCGAATGTAACTGTGCACGATCTTTACGCACACTATCCTGATTTTTTTATCGATATCCATCATGAACAACAGCTGCTGCGTGAGCATCAGGTCATTGTTTTCCAACATCCATTTTATACCTACAGCTGTCCGGCTTTGCTGAAAGAGTGGCTCGATAGGGTGCTATCCCGCGGCTTTGCCAACGGGATTGGTGGTAATGCGCTGGCGGGGAAATACTGGCGCTCTGTGATTACAACCGGTGAACCGGAAGATGCCTATCATCCTGACGGGAGTAATCGTTACCCGATGGAAGATTTGCTCCGTCCGTTTGAGCTGACGGCGGCCATGTGCCGTATGCATTGGATGCACCCCATGATTATCTATTGGGCGCGCCGTTTACAGCCCGATGTGTTGTCGAGTCAAGCCAGAGCTTACGGTGAATGGCTATCCTCCCCTTTACCTGAAGAGGAACGCTAATATGGAGAGTTCTGCGCTACTGACCGCCGGAGTCTTGTTTTTGTTTGTGGCGGTTGTAGCTGTACCGATTGCTGCCCGATTAGGCATTGGTGCCGTCCTGGGCTATTTGATCGCCGGAATCGCCATTGGCCCTTGGGGGCTCGGCTTCATCCGTGATGTGGAAGCGATTCTGCACTTCTCGGAGCTGGGCGTCGTTTTCCTGATGTTCATCATCGGTCTGGAATTGAATCCCTCCAAGCTCTGGACGCTGCGCCGCTCGATCTTTGGCGTTGGTGCGGCTCAGGTTGGCCTGAGTACGCTGCTTTTAGGCGGCGCCTTGTATCTGACGGACTTTTCGTGGCAGTCCGCGCTGATTGGCGGCGTCGGGCTGGCGATGTCGTCAACGGCCATGGCGCTACAGCTGATGCGCGAAAAGGGCATGAACCGTAATGAGTCGGGGCAACTGGGTTTCTCTGTCCTGCTGTTTCAGGATTTGGCTGTGATTCCCGCGTTGGCACTGATTCCGATTCTGGCGGGTGTGCAGGGCGATTTCGGCGATTGGGAACGAATCGGTCTGAAGGTTGCGGCGTTTCTCGGCATGTTAATCGGTGGCCGCTATCTGGTGCGTCCGCTGTTCCGCTTTATTGCGGCATCCGGCGTGCGTGAGGTCTTCACCGCCGCCGCGCTGTTGCTGGTGCTCGGCTCGGCGCTATTTATGGAAACGCTGGGGCTTTCCATGGCGCTAGGCACCTTTATTGCCGGCATTCTACTGGCGGAAAGCGAGTATCGGCATGAGCTTGAAATTGCCATCGAACCATTCAAAGGCTTGCTGCTGGGCCTGTTCTTTATCTCGGTGGGGATGGCGCTGAATCTCGGCATCCTCTACACCCACATCGTGAAGATTATGATTGCGGTGCTGGTGCTGGTGGCAGTGAAAGCGGCTGTACTGTATTTCCTTGCGCGGGTTAACCGGATGCGCCGCTCCGAACGCTTGCAGTTTGCTGGCGTGCTGAGTCAGGGCGGCGAGTTCGCTTTCGTCCTGTTTTCCGCTGCGGCTTCATTCAATGTCTTGAAAGGCGAGCAGCTGCCGCTATTGCTGGTGACGGTGACGCTATCGATGATGACGACACCGCTGCTGATGCAGGTGATCGACCGTATTCTGGTTCGTCGTTACAACGTGCAGGATGTGCCGGATGAGAAACCGTATGTCGAGGATGACGAACCGCAGGTGATCGTGGTGGGCTTCGGGCGTTTCGGACAGGTGATCGGTCGCTTATTAATGGCGAACAAAATGCGGATTACCGTTCTGGAGCGTGATATCAGCGCCGTGAGCCTGATGCGCAGCTATGGCTATAAAGTTTACTATGGCGATGCCACAGAGCTGGAACTGTTGCGTTCGGCAGGTGCGGATAAAGCGCGTTCAATCGTGATCACCTGTAATGCGCCGGAAGACACGATGGAAATTGTGCACCTCTGTCAGCAACATTTTCCAAATCTGGAGATTCTGGCGCGGGCACGCGGGCGTGTTGAAGCCCACGAGCTATTGCAGACGGGCGTAAGATACTTCTCGCGTGAAACCTTTTCCAGCGCGCTGGAACTGGGGCGGAAAACGCTGGTGACGCTGGGCATGCACCCCCATCAGGCGATGCGCGCGCAACAGCACTTCCGCCGTCTGGATATGCGTATGCTGCGTGAGCTGGTGCCACAGCTGACGGGGGATGTGGCACAAATCTCCCGTGTGAAAGAGGCGCGCCGTGAGTTGGAAGACATTTTCCAGCGGGAAATGCAGCGTGAGCGCCGTCGGCCTAGTGTGTGGGATGAGGACGACGAGTAAGCGCCAATAACGCCTCGTAGAATAGGTTCTAGATTTCAGGTTCTAGATTTTAGAACGGAGATGAATGGGAGTTATCATGCGTAAACGCTTTATTGCAGGGGCAGTATGCCCGACGTGTCAGGCGCAGGATACGCTGGCGGTTGGACGAGAGGATGATGTCGAGGTGGTGGTATGCGTGAAGTGCGGATATCGCCAGAGCCAGACTGAAGAACCCGTGGCGGCATCAGCCCCGCAGGCTAACGAGATCATCGGGATCTTCCGGCCTGAATGAGGGAGACGTGTCCATGATGGCATTGTCATCAACCGTTGACGTTTTTTGATTCCGGACGGTACATAGGGACATTTTTCAGCTACAATTTGCGCCAGTTTGATTTCCAACGGTAGGAGATATCATGAAAGTAGCAAAAGATCTGGTGGTCAGCCTGGCCTATCAGGTACGTACAGAAGACGGTGTGTTGGTTGATGAGTCTCCGGTGAGTGCGCCGTTGGACTATCTGCATGGTCACGGTTCCCTGATTTCTGGTCTGGAAAAAGCGTTGGAAGGCCGTGAAGCAGGCGAGAAATTTGATGTGAACATCGGTTCCAACGACGCTTACGGCAACTATGATGAGAATCTGGTTCAGCGCGTACCGAAAGATGTCTTTATGGGCGTTGACGAGTTGCAGGTTGGCATGCGTTTCCTGGCTGAGACCGATCAGGGTCCAGTGCCAGTTGAAATCACCGAAGTTGAAGATGACCACGTTGTTGTCGACGGCAACCACATGCTGGCAGGCCAAAACCTGAGCTTCAACGTTGAAGTTGTTGCTATCCGCGAAGCAACGGAAGAAGAGCTGGCGCACGGTCACGTTCACGGTGAGCACGATCATGAACATGGTGACGGCTGCTGTGGCGGTCACGGCCATGATCACGACCACGACCACGGTAAAGGCGGCTGCGGCGGCCACGGTGGATGCGGTTGCCACTAGTTAGTCGTAGCGCATAAAAAAAAACCTCAGGTTGATGACTATCACCTGAGGTTTTTTTATATCTGACCTGCCTTGAGCGCCGATATCACAAGCGCAGCTCTCAATAATGCGGTGGTGGCGTCTCTTCAGACTGGGGGGCAACGAGCGAGGTTTGCTGGTTGCGTAGTCTGTCGGTGAGTAGGCGTACGTGTTCGCGCAGGCGGCTAATTTCCCGCTCGTGCTGAATCACTGTTTGGTTGAGCTCTTCTATGGTGACTTCCTGAAAAGCCTGTCGGCTTTCCAACTGTTCGAGCCGTTCTTCAAGTGCTGATGGTGACATCGCTATTCCCCTTACTTCTTGTTACCCGCGAGTTTGTCAGAAAGCGGAAACTTCTGGTAGTAAAAACGGTCGCAGTAGGGCGCAATGGGCTATACAGAGTGGGGCATATTGTCGCCAGATGGCCTTAGGACGACACAAATGATGTCGGAAAAGCTTCCTGACGTTTTTTATCAAAGGATTGTCGAGTGCGTCGTTGTGTTGTCTTCGTCCGCACAGTTATAGTAGGCGCGAATGTATTTTAATGATGGCTGGAGCGCGTTGCTCCAGATGCTGGAGAAATGGATGAAATCACTGTTTAAAGTAACGCTGTTAGCAACAACGATGGCTCTGGCTCTGAACGCAGGCCAGGTTTTGGCGGCAGACAAGGCGCAGGCGTCTGACAATACTGCGGCAGCCAAATTCAAGAACGATGAGCAGGCAGCGGCTTATGCGTTAGGTGCATCTTTAGGGCGTTACATGGATAACTCTCTGAAAGAGCAGGAAAAATTAGGCATTAAACTGGATAAAGAGCAGTTGATTGCTGGCGTGCAGGATGCTTTTGCTGACAAGAGCAAGCTGACTGACGAAGAAATCGAGAAAACGCTGCAAGGTTTTGAAGGCAAAGTTAAAGCCGCCGCTGAAGCCAAAATGAAGCAAGATGCGAAAGATAACGCAGACAAAGGTACTAAGTATCTTGAATCCTTCGCCAAAGAAAAAGGCGTGAAGAAAACTGAATCTGGCCTTCTGTATCAGGTTGAGAAAGAAGGTAGCGGCAACGCGCCGAAGGACAGCGATACTGTTGTGGTTAACTACAAAGGTACGCTGGTTGACGGTAGCGAGTTCGACAACTCCTACAAACGTGGCGAGCCACTTTCTTTCCGTTTGGACGGTGTGATTCCTGGCTGGACCGAAGGCCTGAAACACGTTAAGAAAGGCGGCAAAATCAAGCTGGCTATCCCACCAGCACTGGCCTATGGCGAAAACGGCGTGCCTGGCATTCCGGCTAACTCCACGTTGGTGTTCGACGTTGAACTGCTGGACATTAAATCTGAAGCTGACCTGAAAGCAGCGGATGACGCGAAAGCTGAAAAACCAGCAGCCGAAGAAAAAGCGGCTAAATAAGCATCGCTATAATGATGATATGACCGCAGGCTTCGGCCTGCGGT
>NZ_JBBBQR010000009.1:0-218556 GCF_037136835.1 Pectobacterium sp. 1950-15
GAGCGAAACGGGCAACCTGCTGCCAGTCCGTATATTCAACCTCTTTTGTGCTATCCGTTTCCCCCCCCGTGATACGCATAATCAGTTGAATCATTACCCGATCGAACCAGCGGTAACGTGGATAACGCAAGGCTCCGGCAAACACACAGCACAAATCCGGCTGCCAGGGAGAGCTCAGCAGGAATTTACGCGTATAAGCATTGGTTTGTATTGTGCACTTTTCTGGCTTACGCGCAGTGAGGTTCACGGAGAAGAATGCGCTGGGTAGCTGCTGTAGAGAAGTCAGATGCTTATGGATAAATTGATTTACCGCAGGATGAAAGCGCCCGTATCGAATCGATGCCCCAATCACAACCCGATCGTATTGGCTCAGATCGATATCATTCGCATTGAGTACATTAACAACATCACACTCCAGAGTTCCTTTCAGCGTATTCGCAATAGAGGAGGCAATGGCTCTTGTTTGCCCATCCCGACTCGAAAACACGATCAAAGCTTTCATTGTTCTTTATCCTTATGGGGACTATTCCCGCCAGAAGGTTGGCGTAAATAGTACTAAAAGCGTGAACACTTCCAAACGACCAAACAGCATTGTCATTATCAGAATCCATTTCGCCGTATCATTCATCGACGTAAAATTCTCGGCGACGACGCCTAGCCCCGGTCCCAAGTTATTCAATGTGGCAGCAACCGCGGCAAATGCGGAGAAATCATCAACGCCTGTCGCAATAACGGCCAGCATGCTGACAATAAAAACCAGCGCATACGCGGAAAAGAATCCCCACACCGCTTCAAGGATACGTTCTGGCAATGCCCGGTGACCCAGCTTAATGGTGTAAACCGCATTCGGATGCACTAAACGCTTAAGCTCACGCGATCCTTGTAAGAAAAGCAGCAGGATACGAATCACTTTCAGGCCGCCCCCGGTTGAGCCCGCACACCCGCCAATGAATGCAGAGCACAGAAGCAAAACCGGCAGGAAAAGCGGCCACGATGCAATGCTATCCGTGGTAAACCCTGCCGTTGTCGCCATAGAGACAACCTGGAAGAACGCTTGATTGATCGTCTGCATCCCGCTGTCATAAACGTGGTGGAACCACAGGACAATCGTACACACCGCCACCAGCGACAGTTGAACAAAAATGAACATGCGAAATTCTGGATCGCGCCAGTATACCTTCAGGCTGCGGCCACTCAGCAGAGCAAAGTGCAAACCAAAGTTACAGCCGGAAATCAGTAGGAATATCGCGATGATGGTATTGATCGTTGGACTGTTGAAGTAACCGATACTGGCATCGTGAGTGGAGAACCCGCCGACAGACACCGTAGAGAAGCTGTGCCCAATCGCATCAAATACCGGCATCCCAGCCAGCCAAAGCGCGACAGCGCAGGCGATGGTGAGTAAGAGATAAATCAGCCACAGCGTTTTTGCCGTATCGGCAATACGCGGGCGCATTTTGTTTTCCTTCAACGGCCCCGGCATCTCCGCACGATAAAGCTGCATCCCACCAACACCAAGAATTGGCAGGATGGCAACGGCGAGTACGATGATCCCCATCCCACCAAACCATTGCAGCATCTGTCGATAAAACAGGATAGCTTTAGGCAGTGAATCCAGTCCGACCAACGTGGTTGCCCCCGTTGTCGTTAACCCAGAGAACGATTCGAAAAAAGCATCCGTCACACCCAAATTAGGATGTTCAGCAAACAGGAAAGGCAGCGCACCGACGCTTCCCAGCACCGTCCAGAAGAGAACAACGATGAGGAACCCTTCACGAGATTTCAGTTCATGCTTCTGTTTGCGGTTTGGTAACCACAGCATGATGCCAATCGCCAGCGCGACAATAAAGGTCTGCGTAAACGCTCGGCCTGCGCCATCGCGGTAAATTAACGCCACCAGTCCGGGAATAACCATCGTCCCGGAAAACAGGATAACCAACTGGCCAACAATACGGGTTATGGCGCGCAAGTGCATCGCAGGGAATTCCTTAATGATTCATAAAAAAGCGCTGGGATTATTATGGAATCGGCAATAAATGCAACGCACCGCGGCTTAAATCACGCAATTTCATTGCCGCTTCCTCGGTTCCCCTAACGGGGATAGAGAACCGCAATACGACGTCCACGCCATACTCACTGTGCAGAACCTTTCCACCAAGCTGGAAAATCAGGGATTCTACCTGGGGCAACAGTGCATAGTCACATTGTAAGCCATACTCTTGTTGCAATACTTTCTCTTGCAGCGATAGCAGCTTCAGCGCTTGCTGAACGCCACCGCCATAGGCCTTCACCAACCCACCGGTGCCCAGCGGGATTCCACCATAGTAGCGCACCACCACGGCCGTAATTTCACCGATGCCACTTCCCATCAGTTGCGATAACATCGGCTTACCTGCCGTGCCGGAAGGCTCACCATCGTCAGAAAAACCCAGTTGCTGCGAGTCATCAGGCGCGCCCGCAACAAATGCCCAGCAGTGGTGACCCGCCGAGGCGTGTTCTTCCCTGACCTGCTGAATAAACGCTTTCGCCGCGTCGATTCCCGGCGTTGCCGCCAGGATCGTCGTAAAGCGGCTTTTCTTGATTTCCTCACTGAAACTCACTGACTCAGCAGGGATTGGATACGCTTGCATCAGGCCAGATTCAGGTCGCGCGTCATGTTCTCCACGCGCCCGTCATGAATAACAATATTATCCTCAATACGGATACCGCCAAACGGTTTCAGCGCATCGATTTTTTGCCAGTCAAAGTGCTGACGCAATTCGCCCTCGCGCCACGGAGCAAGCAAGGATTCGATGAAGTAAATGCCCGGTTCGATCGTCATGACCATTCCAGGTTCAAGTACGCGGGTACAACGCAGGTAAGGATGCTGCGACGGTGCCGCCAGATGCGTGCCGCGATCGTCTTGCATAAACCCAGCGACATCATGCACCTGCAACCCCAGCGGATGGCCAAGACCGTGCGGCAGGAAAGGTGACGTAAGTCCCTGCTCCACCATCGCCTCTTCACTGATGTCTCGCACCAGTTGGTGTGATTTCAGCAGCTTCGCAATCCGCTGATGCATCTGAATATGGTAATCGGTATAGCGCACGCCCGCCTGAACGGTATCAATCAATGCGAGCATTTCCTGATTGAGATCTTTAATCAGCAGGGCAAATGCGCTGTCGCTCTGCGCAGAATAGGTACGCGTCAGATCGGCGGCATATCCGTTATACTCGGCACCTGCATCGATCAGGAAGCTGCGGACATCGGAAGGCACCTGATGATCGAGCTGGGTATAGTGCAACACCGCGGCGTGCTCATTTAACGCAATGATATTGCCGTAAGGGACATCGATATCCCGATGTCCGGTGGCCGTTAGATACGCCAGATTAATATCAAATTCGCTCATACCAGACAGGAACGCTTCATGCGCCGCCCGATGACCGATAACGGCCGTCTTCTGCGCTTCACGCATGCAGGCCAGCTCGTAATCGGTTTTATAAGCGCGATGGTAGTGCAGATAATCCAGCACGCCCTGAGGATTAATATTGTCTGCACGAATCCCTAAATCCTGCGCCCGTTGCGGTGCGTAGCCGATATAGGCAACACGCTCACGCTGCGACGGAAGCAACTGCCCAATATCATCGGCATTCCGCAGCACGGTAATATCAATTTCTTCAGTCCAGAAACTCTCCGGCACCGGCGCGACGTTATGCCAGTAATCCACCGGTGAGTAGAACCACAGCTTCGGTGGATTAACGCCATCAACCCATAGCCAGCAATTCGGCACCTGCGTGACGGGCACCCAGGCTTTAAACTGTGGGTTAACCTTGAAAGGATAGTAGTGATCGTCCAGAAAAACGGTCAACAGCTCACCAGAATGAATCAGTAATGCGTCAAACTGATGGCGCGCTAAAACCGTCTGAGCACGCGCTTGCAGCGTCGTCAGATGGTGATGATATAAAGAAGCCAGCTTTTCCATGAGTATCCTTGTACGTCACGACATGATCTCTCCATTTTAACACAGGCATCCCCCAAGGGCAGCGTCCGGTGCTTTGTGATCGATTCGGCAAAAAATTAATCTCTCGTTTGCAAAAAATTAACATTAAAACCACAATTCGATTATCTGGTCATACCAGATCACTCACACAAACAGCGGAGATAAACATGCTTTATCAAGGTGAATCCCTCTACCTTAACTGGCTTGAGGACGGCATTGCCGAGCTGGTATTTTCTGCCCCTGGCTCCGTAAACAAGCTAGATACCCGCACGGTTGCCAGCCTGGGTAAGGCGCTGGACGTTCTGGCGGAACAGCCGAATCTGAAGGGCTTACTGCTACGTTCTGACAAACCGGCATTTATTGTCGGTGCCGATATCACGGAATTTCTTTCTCTTTTTGCCGCACCGGCCGAAAAGCTGCATGAATGGCTTGTCTTCGCCAACCGCATTTTTAGCCGCCTTGAGGATTTACCCGTTCCCACGCTGTCCGCGATTAATAGCTATGCGCTGGGAGGCGGTTGTGAATGTGTACTGGCAACCGACTTTCGTTTAGCGACGCCGGATGCGCGTATCGGCCTACCAGAAACGAAGCTAGGGATCATGCCGGGTTTTGGCGGCACGGTCAGGCTGCCGCGCCTGCTGGGGACAGATAGCGCCTTGGAAATTATCGCCGCCGGTAAAGACGTCAGCGCAGCCGATGCCTTAAAAGTGGGACTGGTTCAGGCCGTGGTGACCAATGACAAACTGGTTCCCGCTGCCATCAAGATGTTGAAACAGGCGATTAACGGCTCACTGGACTGGCAGGCTTATCGGCGCCCGAAACTTGAAGCGCTGAAACTCAATAAGATTGAAGCCATGATGAGCTTTACCACCGCCAAAGCGATGGTGCTACAAACCGCCGGGAAACACTATCCGGCACCGATGTTAGCGGTCAAAACTATCGAAGCCGCCGCGACCATGACGCGCGATGACGCATTGCAACTCGAAACGCAGCACTTCGTTCAGTTGGCGCGTTCCAATGAAGCTCGGGCACTCGTCGGCATTTTCCTCAACGATCAATATGTTAAAGGTAAAGCGAAGAAGTTGATTGGCGAGACACCGGTGCCGCAGCAAGCGGCCGTTCTGGGTGCAGGCATTATGGGCGGCGGGATTGCCTATCAATCCGCGTTCAAAGGTGTGCCGATTCGGATGAAAGATATCAATGAGAAGCCGCTTACGCTGGGGATGAATGAAGTCGCCAAACTCCTGAATAAACAAATGGAACGAGGCAAGCTGGATGGAATGAAAATGGCGACGATTCTGGCCAGCATTCAGCCAACGCTGGATTATGCCGGCTTTGAGCGCACCAACATCGTAGTTGAGGCCGTGGTTGAGAACCCGAAAATCAAAGCCAGTGTACTCGCCGAAACTGAATCGCACGTTAGCGAGAATACGATTCTGGCTTCGAATACCTCCACCATCCCGATTGCTTCGCTGGCCGCATCGCTAAAACGGCCGCAAAATTTCTGCGGGATGCACTTCTTCAACCCAGTACACCGCATGCCGCTGGTTGAAATTATTCGTGGCCCTAAAACCAGCGACAGCACCATTGCCAGCG
Source organism: Pectobacterium sp. 1950-15 (assembly GCF_037136835.1). Taxonomy (NCBI): domain Bacteria; kingdom Pseudomonadati; phylum Pseudomonadota; class Gammaproteobacteria; order Enterobacterales; family Pectobacteriaceae; genus Pectobacterium; species Pectobacterium sp. 1950-15. The sequence goes on from NZ_JBBBQR010000009.1 coordinate 5,576, forward strand.
TAGTGGCTTACGCCAGCAAGATGGGCAAAACGCCGATTGTCGTGAACGACTGCCCTGGGTTCTTCGTGAATCGCGTACTGTTCCCCTACTTTGCTGCGTTCAGCCTGCTGCTCAGAGACGGTGCCGATTTCCGCGATATTGATAACGTCATGGAGAAAAAATTCGGTTGGCCGATGGGCCCGGCCTATCTGCTGGATGTTGTCGGCATCGACACTGCTCACCATGCTCAGGCCGTCATGGCCGCAGGATTTCCACAGCGCATGGCGAAAGATTACCGTGACGCAATTGACGTGCTATTTGAACATCAGCGTTTCGGGCAGAAAAACGGTCTGGGCTTCTACCGCTATCAAACCGATAGCAAAGGCAAGCCGCGTAAAGAGCAGGATGAAGCCGTAGGTACGCTCCTTAAAGACATCAGCCAACCGACAAAAGCGTTCAGTGCAGAAGAGATTATCGCTCGCATGATGATCCCAATGATTAACGAAGTCGCACGTTGTCTGGAAGAAGGCATCGTCGCCAGCCCGGCCGAAGCGGACATGGCGCTGGTATACGGGCTAGGTTTCCCTCCCTTCCACGGCGGCGCCTGCCGCTATCTGGATACCTTGGGTAGCGAACGTTATGTCGAGACGGCGCAGCAGTTGGCGCACCTCGGCGCAATCTATCAGGTGCCAGACGGCTTGCAGCAAAAAGCCAGAAACAATGAAGGCTATTACCCATCGGTCGCGCCACACGCGGACGTTTCTTACGGTCAACCGGCATGAGGGCAGGAAATATGGAAAAGGTAGTGATTGTTGATGCCGTACGCACGCCGATGGGACGCTCCAAAGGTGGAGCCTTCCGTCAGGTGAGAGCCGAAGATCTGTCCGCGCATCTGATGCGCAGCCTATTAAGCCGTAACGCGGCGCTGGACGCCCGTGAGATCGACGATATCTATTGGGGATGTGTGCAGCAGACGCTGGAACAAGGCTTCAACGTCGCCCGCAATGCTGCTTTGCTGGCAGAAATTCCGATGAATGTCCCCGCGACCACGGTTAACCGGCTGTGCGGTTCCTCCATGCAAGCACTCCACGATGCCGCCCGTATGATTATGGTTGGCGATGCGGACGTTTGCTTAATCGGTGGCGTTGAGCATATGGGACATGTGCCGATGAATCATGGCGTCGATTTTCATCCGGGACTAAGCCGCACCATAGCTAAGGCGGCAGGTATGATGGGGCTCACGGCCGAGATGCTGGGGCGTATGCACAATATTAGCCGTGAGATGCAGGATCAGTTCGCCGCACGTTCGCACCAACGGGCCCATCACGCCACCCAGTCAGGGGCCTTTCGCCATGAAATCATCCCCACGGCAGGGCATGATGCAGACGGCGCGCTGCAACGCTTCGATTATGATGAAGTCATTCGCCCAGACACCACCGTCGAGAGCCTTGCGGCGCTCAAACCGGCGTTCGATCCGGTTAACGGTACGGTGACGGCCGCCTCATCCTCGGCGTTGTCCGATGGTGCGGCAGCCATGTTGATCATGAGCGAATCCCGCGCAGCGTCATTAGGTTTACCCGTACGGGCTCGCATCCGGGCGATGGCTGTAGTTGGCTGCGACCCTTCGATCATGGGTTACGGCCCGGTTCCGGCCACCAAGCTGGCACTGAAGCGGGCAGGATTGAGCCTGTCCGATATCGGTCTCTTTGAGCTCAATGAGGCCTTCGCTGCTCAGACGCTACCCTGCATTAAAGATTTGGGGTTGCTGGAACAGCTCGATGAAAAGGTCAATCTCAATGGTGGCGCGATTGCGCTGGGTCACCCGCTCGGTTGCTCGGGCGCGCGCATCTCTACCACATTGATTAATCTGATGGAAAGCCGCGATGTTCAGTTTGGCGTGGCGACAATGTGCATTGGGCTGGGACAGGGTATTGCAACGGTATTTGAACGAGCCTGAGTTTATTCATGTCCCTCGTGATGGCAGCGAGGGACATTCTCAATGCACAAGTCGTATAAGCCGTATGAAGACGGTACAACTTCTCAAATATTATCTATCTTATTATCACAACAATCTATTAATAACCCCTTTCCATTATCAAAAAAATAACACGCTATAATTTCCTAATAAGAATATCTATTTTATGAATTTAACTTCATTTTTTATAACGCGCATAATTCAAAACACTAAAAATCAACTTTTAAATTCACGCTGAATAATAGTGAATGCTTTCTCTCATTTTTTATTAAGGAAAATATTATGAGTACCACTGTGGCGGAAGTCAGGCGCATCGCTACCTCTGAAGAGGCCCACGAGATTGCCCAGAATGGCGCATTTGTCCGGCAAAAAAACCGCTTTACGACGCCATTCGGCGAGCAGTCAGGCGATTTGCCCGTCGAAAAGGATCGCTATCGTCTATTGTGGTCCCCCATCTGCCCGTGGGCACATCGTGCGGTGATCGTCCGTACTTTGCTAGGTCTCGAAGACGTCATCAGCCTTGGTACCGCCAATCCCGTAAGGACCGAAAAGGGGTGGGAGTTTTCTCTGGATGAAGGCGGCGTAGATCCTGTACTAGGAATCCGCTATTTACCAGAAATCTATGCCAAAAGTGACGCGAATTACACTGGCCGAGCGACCGTTCCGACCGTCGTCGACGTTAAGCAAGGCATTGTGGTCAATAACGATTATTTTAAGTTAACTAACTATCTTGAAACCGCCTTTAAACCTTTTCACCACCCAGACGCGCCCGATTTATACCCTGAAGCGCTGCGTGCCGAAATTGATGCGCTGAATGATGTGATTTTTAATGACATTAATAACGGCGTTTACAAAGCAGGTTTCGCCCATTCACAAGCTGCTTATGAAAACGCGTGGGATAGGCTTTTCCTGCGTTTGGATGAACTGGAAACACGTTTGGGTTCGCAGCGTTACCTGTTCGGTAACCAAATTACAGATTCCGACATTCGACTATACGTTACGCTCGCTCGTTTTGACGTTGCCTATTACAGCGTTTTCCGCGCAAACCGCAATCGTCTGATCGACTTCCCTAACCTGTGGGCTTACGCCCGCGACCTTTACCAAACACCAGGATTCGGCGATACCACCGACTTTGAGGCGATTAAACGCGGCTACCATCTGGGCGATACCAGCTTTAACCCATATCAGATTCTGGCAAAAGGACCTGACGTGTCGATTTGGCATACGCCCCATCACCGCGCTTGATTCCTTTTCTCTTGCTACACCTCGCTCCACATTGGTCGCCGATGTGAAATTCCACCGGTGTGTCCATAACTGCCTGCGGATATACACAACCGCGGCAGGTGGAATCTGGGGTTAGTCATTTTTCTTATCATTCCACACAGGATTATCAATAATGAAAAAACGCCTCACCATAAGTACCTTGCCTGCATTATTTTTAGGCTTAAGCGCGATAATCACCGGATATTTAAATCCCCATGATGCCCAGGCGGCTACAGCAAAATCTATTACCATCGCAACCAGTGCCGACCCACGACCCTTTACCTATGTTGATAAAGATAACCAACTCACCGGATACGATATTGACGTTGCAAAAGCCATTTTTAACAATTTACCCCAATATAAGGTGTCTTTCGTCACAACCGAATTTACCTCAATTTTGGCAGGTCTGGATGCTGACCGTTTTCAACTCGGTGCCAATAATTTCGCCGACAATCCCGAACGAAAAGAAAAATATTTCTTCTCTCACCCCATATTTGAAAATCAATTTGTGATTGCAACGCCAGAAAAAAATAACACGATCCATACTTTCAACGATTTATTGGGCAAATCGACGGAAGTCAATCCCGGAATCAACTTCACGACCGCATTGGAAAAATTCAATCAGCAACATAAAGATAATCCCGTCAAGTTGCGCTACACAGACGCTGACTTACTCGTCTCATTGCAAAATCTGGAAAATGGAAAAACAGATTTCGCTCTGATTGATAAATCGATGCTGGAGCAATATATCCAGGAGCACAAGTTAAAGCTTAACGTCATTCCTCTTAGTCAGGAAGACAGCCAACGAATCGGTTCCCCCTACAGCTACTTTCTGATTGCGAAAGGCAAAGCAGGAGAACAGCTGTTGAATGATATTAATACACAAATAAAACAGTTAAGCGCTGACGGTACGTTATCGAAAATCAGCGAAAAGTATTTCAACGGGGATTATGCACCTAAATGACACAGGATTCGTTTTGAATGCCCAATATTTTCGATATAAAACTGGTTTTTACTCAGATTCCAGCACTGCTTGAGTATTTGCCGGTTACCTTAGCGATCACGGCAATATCCATGATTATTGGTGTAATACTGGGATTTATTATTGCATCCATCCGTATCAGAAAGATCGTGTTCCTCAACCAGGCGGTTGGCGTATTTGTCTCATTCATGCGCGGAACACCGCTCATTGTACAACTGTATCTTTCTTATTACGGTATTCCCGTTTTATTGAAATATTATAATTACTACAACCAAACGGATTACAACGTTAATGACATTCCATCCATACTCTTTGTGTTACTGGCATTTTCCCTGAATGAAGCCGCGTACAATTCCGAGAGTATTCGCGCGGCCATGCTGTCGGTGGATAAAAAACAGATCGAAGCCGCACAATCGCTCGGCATGACACCAATTCAGGTATTGCATCGTATCACGCTACCCAATGCGTTTATTGTCGCGTTACCCACGCTTGGCAACACGCTGATTAGTTTGCTCAAAGGAACCTCACTGGCATTTGTTTGCTCGGTGATCGATCTGACCGCCAAGGGGAAAATCCTCGCCAGCAGCAGCTACCGCTATTTTGAAGTCTATATCTCTCTGGCACTCATCTATTGGGTGTTAACGATTATTATTGAGCAAATAATCAAACGGGTTGAAACCACGATCTCTATCCCAGATACCCCACCGATTACGTCAGGAAAAAAACGTTATGCTCGACATTAAGCATTTATCGAAAACGTTTCACAACAACGTCATTCTGGACGACATTTCCCTAACCATACAAAAAGGCGATGTCGTGGCGATTATCGGTTCATCAGGTTCGGGAAAATCGACGCTACTTCGCTGTATTAACGTACTAGAGCAGCCGGAGTCAGGGGAAATGACACTCAACGGCCACCTTTTTAATCTGGCCAAAATGAATCGACGAGAACGTATCACGCTCCGCCAAAACACGGCGATGGTTTTTCAGCAATTTAGCCTGTTCCAACAAAAAACAGCGCTGGAAAATGTCATGGAGGGATTACTGATCGTCAAAAAGTATCCTAAAGAAAAAGCACAGCAAATCGCGCGACAGCAACTCAAGAATGTCGGCCTTCCTGACCGGGAAGCCTATTATCCAAAGCAGTTGTCGGGCGGACAGCAGCAACGTGTCGGGATCGCCAGAGCGCTGGCGATGGAACCACAGCTTTTATTGCTGGATGAACCTACTTCCGCGCTGGATCCAGAATGGGTTGATGAGGTGTTGGATGTCATTAAACAAGCCGCATTAGAAGGCAACACCATGATCATCGTGTCTCATGAAATGGAGTTTGTTCGTCAGGTCGCCAGCCGCGTACTGTTTTTAGAAAAAGGAAAAATCATTGAGGATGGTACTGCACAGCAGGTTTTTGAGCGCCCGCAAATGGAGCGAACCAAGGCGTTTCTTTCTCGCTACTACAAACGCTACGAACCGGAATATATCATCTGACATGAGAAGACTAGATGTCTATTAGAATAGAGACAAGCACCAATAATATTCCCTGGCAGCAGGTTGCCGACTTGCTGGCTTTCTACGAGTTAAGTGATGATAACGCAGCGACACAGGAGACGATTTTTAAGAACAGCTTTTCCGTTATCTTTCTGTTCGATGGGGGCCAATTGATCGGCGTGGGGCGTACTCTCTCGGACGGCGTCTGCCAGGCGGCCATTTATAATATCGCGCTTGATGAGCGCTATCACGGCCAGGGGTTGGGGAAACAGATTATTCAGGCGTTGGTTGAAACAGTCGCGCAGTGCAATATCATTCTCTATACCCATCCCCAGACGGTTAGCCTGTATGAACACGTAGGTTTCAGGCGGATGAAAACCGGCATGGCGAAATACCGTGAAGATAGCCTGGAAGAATTAACGAAGCTGGATTTTATTTAGTCTCAACGTTAACCCCGTTCGAATACGGGGTTAACGATACCTTATAGGCAGGTCAAATAAACGAAAATGCATCGCTGAACATATGGGCCGTCAGCGCACCGCGCTCATTACAAAAACGCTCACGCGCAATTTTCGCCATTTCAAAGCGACCGGCAATGTAGATATCCTGTTCTGCCAGCGAACCGTAATCCTGCAATACTGCACTCAGAACGGTTCCCGTTCTGCCATTCCATCCAGCTTCCGGCTGTTCGACTACCGGCACCACCCGCAGGTTGGGGTGTTTGGCCGCAAAGCCTTCAAGCTCTGCTAAATCATACAGGTGCTGGGATTCACGTCCGCCCCAGTAAACGGAGATATCGCGATCGGGCTGCTGCGCCAGTGCAGTCAGCAGGATAGAACGCACGTATGAAAATCCGGTTCCGCCCGCAATCAGCACCAGCGGACGCGTACTTTCTTCGCGCAGCCAGGCTTCGCCATGGGGAATATCGACCGTCAGGGATTTTTCCTTGTGAATACGTTCCATCACTGCCATCGCGTAAAGATTCAGTTCGGACGCCCCAATGTGCAATTCGATGAAATTTTTATCCATCGGGGTCGATGCCAGTGAGAAAGGACGTTTATCCCGATCGCCCATCACCACCATCAAATACTGGCCAGCCCGAAAGGAAAACGGCGCTTCAGGTAATAAACGAACGCGATAGACCGTATCGGTTATGGCTTCGACCGAGGTCACTTTACAGCTCAATGTTGTCATGCATTCCCTCTATAGGGTCATAAAAGCAAAACTGAGAACAGGGCAGCCGTTAACGCTGGGGCTCTCTGTCACTAAAAATGGCCAACTCGTCCCATATTTCATCAATGCGGGCACAAACCTGTGGGTCCTTCTTGATGGGGTGTCCCCACTCGCGCTGTGTCTCGCCCGGCCATTTATTGGTGGCATCCAGACCCATTTTGGAACCCAGACCAGAAACCGGCGAGGCGAAATCAAGATAGTCGATCGGCGTATTTTCCACTAATACCGTATCACGTGCCGGATCCATACGCGTCGTGATCGCCCATATCACGTCGTTCCAGTCACGGGCGTTAACGTCATCATCGCAAACAATGACAAATTTCGTATACATGAACTGGCGTAGAAAAGACCAGACGCCCATCATGACGCGTTTGGCATGGCCTGCGTACTGTTTCTTCATGGTAACGACCGCCAGACGGTAAGAGCAACCCTCCGGTGGCAAATAAAAATCAACAATCTCAGGAAACTGCTTTTGCAGGATCGGCACGAAAACTTCGTTCAACGCCACGCCCAGTACCGCAGGTTCATCCGGCGGCCGTCCCGTGTAAGTCGAGTGATAAATGGCATTCTGACGCTGAGTGATATGCGTGACGGTAAAGACCGGAAAGTGGTCAACCTCATTGTAATAGCCGGTGTGGTCGCCATAAGGCCCTTCCGCCGCCATTTCTCCAGGTTCAATATAGCCTTCCAGTACAATTTCCGCACTGGCAGGCACTTCCAGATCGTTTGACAGGCACTTCACCACTTCGGTCTTATGCCCACGCAGCAAACCGGCAAACGCATATTCAGATAGCGTATCAGGGACGGGCGTCACCGCACCGAGGATCGTCGCAGGGTCAGCGCCCAATGCGACGGACACAGGAAAACGCTGCCCCGGATTTTCCTGACACCACTCCTGAAAATCCAGCGCGCCACCGCGATGAGATAGCCAGCGCATGATCAGTTTGTTTTTACCCAGCACCTGCTGGCGATAGATCCCCAGATTCTGCCGTTCTTTATGCGGCCCGCGCGTCACAGTAAGCCCCCAGGTAATGAGCGGCGCGGCATCTTCCGGCCAGCACTGCATCACCGGAATCCGGCGCAGATCAACGTCATCACCTTGCCAAACCTGTTCCTGACACGGTGCCGAAGACAGCCGTTTCGTCGGCATATTCAGTACCTGACGGAACTTCGGTATTTTATCCACCAGATCGCGGAACCCTTTGGGCGGCTCCGGCTCTTTCAGAAACGCCAGCAGTTTACCCACCTCGCGCAGTGCGCTGACCTCTTCTTGCCCCATTCCCAATGCAACACGTTTCGGCGTGCCGAATAAATTGCACAGCACCGGCATGTCATAGCCTTTTGGGTTTTCAAACAGGAGAGCCGGGCCTTCCGCACGCAGCGTCCGGTCAGCAATTTCCGTCATTTCAAGGTAGGGATCGATGGGCTGGGTAATGCGTTTCAACTCCCCTCTCTCTTCCAGCAGCGAGAGGAATTCGCGTAAGTCACGGTATTTCATGCTATTCATCGGGGGCAGTCTATCGTTGTGGCTATTATAAAGTCTCTTCACCCACCTGTCGCTTCCCGCAGCGCCTATTTATGGTAAGAATCCAATCACCATCAAGAATCCGATTACCATAATGTGGTAACAAAAATATCTGCCGAAAATTTTTTATCCGTGCTCGCTTTTGTTATGCTTGCTCGTCGGAATCATAAGTCTGCGAAATTATGGAAGCCTGGTACTTACTGTATTGTAAACGTGGTCAACTGCTGCGCGCGAAAGAGCATCTGGAACGTCAGGATGTGACCTGCGTGAGCCCGATGATCACGCTGGATAAAATCGTTCGTGGTAAACGAACGGAAGTGTGTGAGCCGCTATTCCCGAACTACCTGTTTGTGGAATTCGACCCCGAACGCATCCACACCACCACCATCAGCGCGACGCGTGGGGTGAGCAACTTTGTGCGATTCGGCGCACTGCCCGCGACCATTCCTCAGCAGGTTATCGATGAGTTATCGCTTCGCCCTATTCAGGGAATCATTGACCCACTGACGCCGCAGCCCGGTGATAGCGTGGTCATTACCGACGGGATTTTCTCTGGCCTTCAGGCGATTTACACTGAGCCTGACGGCGAAGCCCGTTCGATGCTGTTGCTGAATATGTTGAACAAGCAGGTCAGGCAGAGCATCGATAACCGCGAATTTCGCAAAGCTTAGCCCTTTGAAAAATAGTCTTTTGAAAAAATAGCGCGTCGAAAAACGTAGCCCGACGTCTTTGCGTTTTGCCTTACCCGGCGCGTTTATACCGCGCCGGATGAAACAAACTTAGCGCTGCATGTGCTGATCGTGCAGCCACTGTGCGACACGTTTGGCAAAATAGGTTAGCACCCCATCCGCACCCGCGCGTTTAAAGCACAGCAGAGACTCCATCACCACCGGTTGCTCCTGCAACCAACCGTTCTGAATCGCCGCCATGTGCATCGCATATTCACCAGAGACCTGATAGGCGAACGTCGGCACACCGAACGTATCCTTGACGCGGCGCACCACGTCCAGATAAGGCATCCCCGGTTTCACCATCACCATATCCGCGCCTTCCTGCAAATCCTGCGCGATTTCCTGTAAGGCTTCATCGCTATTGGCCGGATCCATCTGGTAGGTTTTCTTGTTGCCTCCTTTCAGATTGCTGGCTGAACCCACGGCATCGCGGAAAGGTCCGTAATAGCACGATGCATACTTAGCCGAGTACGCCATAATCTGGGTATTAATCAGGTTCTGCGCTTCCAGCATGTCGCGGATAGCACCGATACGGCCATCCATCATATCGCTGGGCGCAATAATTTCGGCTCCAGCTTCAGCGTGGGACAGCGCCTGACGCACCAAAATCTCCTTGGTGACGTCGTTAATCACATAACCGTCTTCATCAATAATCCCGTCCTGCCCGTGCGTCGTGTAGGGATCGAGCGCCACATCCGTCAGCAAACCCAACTCAGGAACGGCATCTTTCAGCGCGCGGATCGTGCGGGGAACCAAGCCATCCGGGTTATAGGCTTCTTCGGCATAGAGTGATTTCTTATCCGCTTCAACAACGGGGAACAACGACAGCACCGGCACGCCGAGCTTAGCAATCTCTTCGGCTTCTTTCAGAAGCACATCGATAGTCATCCGGTATACCCCCGGCATTGAGGGAACTTCCTGACGATAATTTGTCCCTTCCATCACGAAAACGGGATAAATCAAATCGTTCACCGTCAGTTGATTCTCAGCAACAAGGCGACGGCTGAAATCATGGCGACGAATGCGACGCATACGTCGGCCGGGAAAAGTGCCGGGAAAAGCAGTGCTCATGTCATTATTCTCCTGAATCAGGCCAGCCGGAAAACCCGACGGGCATTTTCATCTGTTGTCTGTCCCAACCATGTGGCATCTTCTCCACGCCACTCCGCAATCTGGCGAATAATATGAGGCAGATAACAGGGTTCGTTACGGCGGGATGCCGGTTTAGGGCGTAAATCCCGGGGTAACAGATAAGGTGCATCGGTTTCCACCAACAGCCGATCGGCAGGAATATGCGGCAGTAAGGCTCGTAGCTCCAGTCCGCGACGCTCATCGCAAACCCAGCCGGTAATGCCAACCATCAACCCCGCAGCCAGACATTCATCCAATTCATGACGATTGCCGGTAAAGCAGTGGACCACAGCGGCAGGCAACTGATTCAGCCAGGGTGTTAGCAACGAGATAAAACGGGAATGCGCGTCACGGCAGTGAAGGAAAACTGGCATAGATCGTTCAGCCGCAATCGCCAGCTGCGCGCTGAATGCCCGCTCTTGTTCTTCTGGCGTCGAAAAGTTACGGTTGAAATCCAATCCACATTCGCCGATGGCAACCACACCGTCGTCGCTTGCCATGTGATGAACCTGTTCGGCGATAGCGTCATTCCATTGGCTAGCATCATGTGGATGAACACCCGCCGTTGACCAGCAGTAATCGGGGTAGGCTTGCGCCAGTAACATGGCCTGCAGGCTTTCCTGAGCATTTGTTCCCGTGATCAAGATGCCACTGACACCCGCTTGCTTCGCCCGAATGACGACCTGCTCTCTGTCTTTCTCAAACTGAGAACTGGTTAGGTTAACGCCAATATCAAACATGACTCTCACCTGCTCGTGACCGTTCGCCAATGTCACTCTGGCGAATAAAAAAATAAGACCTCTCAAAGAGAGGTCATTTTACCGTCCTACCGCAGGAAACCGTTTGTTACTGCGATGGCTCTTCGGTTTCAGTCCGTCGGCCTTTGCCAACGTAAAACCGCGAGAAGAAGACGCCGATTTCAAACAGCAGATACATGGGGATTGCCAGCAGCGTCTGTGAGAAAACATCCGGCGGCGTTAGCAACATGCCGACAACGAACGCGCCGACCAGAATATAAGGGCGCTTTCTTTTCAGATCTTCCGGCGTCACCACACCACTCCAGCAGAGCAGCACAATGGCAACCGGCACTTCAAACGATACCCCGAACGCCATGAACAGTGCCATAACAAAATCGAGGTAGTTATTAATATCGGTCGCAATCAGCACGCCAACGGGCGCCGTTTTGGCAAAAAAGCCAAACGCCAGCGGGAACACCACAAAGTACGCAAACGCCATTCCCGCATAAAACAGCAGGCTGCTGGAGACCAACAGCGGCATCATTAAACGACGCTCGTGTTTATACAGGGCTGGGGCCACAAACGCCCACACTTGATACAGCACCAGCGGTGCAGCAACAAACACTGAGACAATCATCGTCAGCTTTATCGGCGTAAAGAAAGGCGAGGCAACATCGGTCGCGATCATACTGGCACCCGCCGGTAATTGCTCGATGAGCGGAGCAGAAACCAGCTGGTAGATGTCGTTGGCAAAGTACACCAGTGCAATAAATACCGCCAGCACACAGATAATGCTGTTCAGTAGCCGCTTGCGTAGCTCAATCAGGTGGCTAATTAGCGGTTGAGTATCTTCATCGGCCATAAACTAACGACTATCACTCGGTTGGCGGGCAGAAACAGCAGAAGGCTGGGACTGCTCAGGTTTGACATTATCGCTGCCGACAGCTTCAGCACCGGTGGCGCTGCCGCTCTCATGGTGATGTTCAGCAGCAGCCCCCTTTTCAGGCTTAGGCTGGCTGTCTGCCGGACGTACTGCGGTTTCCGTTTCAATGACCCCGTCATAGGCCGCTTCAGGATCGTTTAGCGGGGTGCTGCGAGGCGGTTCCACCGTCGCGTTCGGATCATCTGACTTTTGATGCCCCTCAGACTTTTGCGGCGACGATGTTTCGGTATAGCCACGTTTCATCGCTTCTGCCGCTTCTTTAAGTTCATCCATTGAGGCTTTCAACTCAGGCGACAGATTCTGCAAACTGGCTTTTTCGACTTTTTTCAGGCTTTCCTGAAACTCCTGAAGTTTCAGTTCCTGCGACAGCTCATTCTGAACGGTAGACGCCAGCGCACGCAGCGTCCTGATCCAGCTTGCAACCGTCTTGACTGCCACAGGCAAACGTTCCGGCCCGAGGACAATCAGGCCAAGAACCATCACCAATAGCAATTCACCAAAACCGATATCGAACACAGATTACACCTGCTCTTTATGCTGGCTCTTCGTGTCACCCTGCTTGACGTCTGTCTGGTTGTCAGCAATAGACTTGGTAGAGAAATCAGCATCTGGCTGCGTTTTGTCTGCGCTAGTGGACGGCTGATCGTCACCCATTGCTTTCTTAAAGCCTTTGATGGACGCGCCCAGATCCGAACCCAGCGTTCTCAGTTTGTTAGTGCCGAACAGCAAGATGACAATGACTGCGATAATCAACAGATTCCAGAGACTAATACCACCCATAACATTTACCTCTTTCAAAAAGGGGAACGACAGAATTCCCGTAATTATATCGGGTAATTCTGGCGTGCATCATGATCTGCTTCAACGAGTTCGACGCCAGCCGATAATCCAGGCAACAATTCCTGCTGCCATCAGCCCTGCGGGAACCATATCGGCTTCAACACGACTGATCAGTAACAACGTACCACTGATTAGCAACGTTGCGCCAATACCCAAAAGATATCGTGACTGCCCTTGACGCGCTTGCTGCGTTTTCAACTCATAGGCCAGTTGATCGACGCTGTGCTTTAACATCTTATGCTGACGCAGCCCGTCATAAAACAATTCAGGCACTTCCGGCAGTTTCTCAGCCCAGAACGGCGCCTTTTCTTTGAGCGCACGGAAAACCGCAGGCAAACCGACCTGTTGCTTCAGCCAGGTTTCCAGAAACGGCTTAGCGGTTTTCCACAGATCGAGCTGCGGATAAAGCTGCCGGCCAACGCCTTCAATATACAGCAGCGTTTTTTGCAGCAACACCAGCTGGGGCTGTACTTCCATGTTGAAGCGACGCGCCGTATTAAACAAATTCAATAATACATGGCCGAACGAAATTTCCGCCAACGGCTTCTCGAAGATCGGCTCACAGACCGTACGAATAGCAAATTCAAAATCGGCAACATTGGTATCCGCAGGCACCCAGCCCGAATCCACATGCAGTTCGGCGACTTTACGATAATCACGGTTGAAGAAGGCGATGAAATTCTCGGCCAGATAGCGCTTATCTTCTTTATTCAACGAGCCGACGATACCACAGTCAATGCCGATATATTGTGGATCTTCCGGGTGCTCGTAGCTGATAAAGATATTGCCGGGATGCATATCCGCATGGAAGAAACTGTCGCGGAATACCTGCGTGAAGAAAACCTGAACGCCGCGTTCTGCCAGCAGCTTCATATCCGTTCCATTGGCTTTCAGCGCGTCGACATCAGAAACAGGAATACCGTAGATACGCTCCATCACCAACATGCCTTCGCTGCAATAATCCGAATAAATTTCCGGTACATACAGCATCGGGCTGTTCTCAAAATTCCGTCGCAATTGGATGGCATTGGCTGCTTCCCGCAGCAAGTTCAGCTCATCAAGCAACGTTTTTTCGTATTCCAGCACTACTTCGCGTGGCCGCAGGCGGCGACCATCCGGTAACAGGCGAGGCAACCAGCCAGCCAGCCGTTTCATCAGGCGCATATCCGCTTTGATGACCGGCAAGATATCTGGGCGGATCACCTTGATAACGATCTCTTTTCCCGTACTTTTCAGACAGGCGGTATGCACCTGTGCAATTGAGGCAGAAGCCAGCGGTTTAATGTCAAAATCATCAAACCACTCTTCAAGAGGAATCCCCCCCATCGACAGCTCAATTTGCTCACGTGCCAGCTTGCCATCAAACGGCTCAACCTTATCCTGCAACATCGCCAATTGATCGGCGATGGCCGGTGGGAAGAGATCGCGGCGCGTAGACATCATTTGCCCGAACTTAATCCACACGGGCCCCAGTTCCTGAAGCGCCAAACGCAGACGTTCCCCTAAAGGCATGTTGCGGTGACGATTGGGTAACCAGAACAGCAGACGACGGCCCGCACGCAGCGGAAACGTCAGGCGCATTTTAGGAATGAGTTCGTCCAGACCATAGCTCAACAGCACACGCACAATGCTGTAAAGGCGGCGTAATTCACTGGGCGTCATCGTAAAGCCTCCAGCTTCGCCAGCCGTTCGGACAACGTATCGGCGGATTTATCCAGCGCAACAATTTCCTCATGGAACCAGGCATTTTCCAGTTTTCCTGGAGCCAGTCGCCACTCTTCCGTTAACGTTTCGGACAGGAAATGTTGCTGCTGATGTAATGACCGTCTCAGGAAACTCAGGGTTTTCTGTGCCGTCTGGCTAAGACCTTGAGCAACAATATCGCCCAGATAGGGAGACAGCCATTCCGCGGGATCGAACTCCGCTAAATCAACCAGCACAATCAACTGTTGAACAACTTGAATATCGCCTTCAATCACCAGTTCGCCGCTGCGCATCAGCGACGATAGCTGTTGGCGATCGCGTAATTTCATCAGAACCGGAACGCGTGTTTTCAGGCTGCAATCTGCTGGCTCTTCCCATTGGCTGATCACGTCCAGACGCTGTTCGTTAAACACCAGCACCAAGGGCACATCCAGTTCAGCCAGCTCGATCTGAAGTGTTTTCCCCTGTAAGCGCTGGCGGGCAGACTTCATGCTTCGATCGCAAGAAACCGTATCGTGAAAAAGCAGCTGATTCAGCGCGGTTTCCAGCGTAGCAGTCAGAAAAGACGTTATCAGCATTGGCGTTTCCAATCAGAATTTAAACCCACGATGCAGTGCAACGATTCCACCGGTGAGGTTGAAATAGTTAACACTGTCAAAACCGGCGTCGCTCATCATCCCTTTCAGCGTTTCCTGATCGGGATGCATGCGGATGGATTCCGCCAAATAGCGGTAGCTCCCGGCATCACTCGCCACGGCTTCGCCAATCCTCGGCAGGATATGAAATGAATACGCATCGTAAACGGTGCTCAGCTGCTTAATTATCGGCTTGGAAAATTCCAGCACCAGCAACCGACCACCCGGTTTCAGAACACGGTACATTGAACGCAACGCTTTGTTTTTGTCCGTCACGTTGCGCAGACCAAAGGAGATAGTAATGCAGTCAAAGAAGTCATCAGGGAACGGCAGCGCTTCTGCATTGGCCTGCACGTAGTTGATGTTGTCGATAATGCCTTTGTTACGCAGTTTCTCACGGCCTACTTTCAGCATTGAGGCGTTGATGTCAGCCAGAATGACTTCACCGCCTTCGCCAACCATACGGGAGAATTTGGCAGTTAAATCCCCTGTTCCTCCGGCCAGATCCAGAACACGCTGGTTACGTCTTACGCCACTGCATTCGATGGTGAAACGCTTCCAGATACGGTGAATGCCAAAGGACATCAGGTCATTCATCAAGTCATACTTTGCTGCTACAGAATGAAAAACTTCAGCCACCATGACTTCTTTTTCATCCCTGGCGACAGTCCGAAAACCAAAGTCGGCCGTATTCTCCTGCTCACTTGCCATCTTATCCGCCTACTATTTCAGTCAAATTTCGGGTCTACCCATTTATGGTGAGAGTGTACCAGACCCGGATAAAAACCCCACTGCACTAATTTCTTTCGCATAGCATGGTGCCAAGCCCGCGAAATCCATACCGATTTAGTACGAGTTAGTACGGGTAGCGGAGGGGGTTTCTGCTGCGTCACCCTCCGCTTTCACAGGTGGTGAAACACTGTCGGGTGCGACAGAACCCGGTAATTCATCGCGTTCAGCGTGCTCATGGGCCGTCGCTTTTTCGGCCAATGACGGGCTGATGGTGCGTTTAATTTCGACCCCCAGCGCGCGGAACCCCTCAGCCTGGCCAATAAGGTTACCACGCCCAGAGGAAAGTTTATTCATTGCCTGGCGATAAGTGCCCTGCGCTTTATCCAGACTCTGCCCCATCGCTTCCATATCATCGACGAACAGCCGCAGTTTATCGTACAGCCGTGATGCTTTCTCAGCGATGTGCTGTGCGTTGCGGCTCTGTTGTTCATAGCGCCATAGGTTGTTGATGGTACGCAGCGCCACCAGCAGCGTGGTCGGGCTGACCAGCATAATATTGTGCTTTAGCGCCTCGTTGATCAATTCGGGCTGGCGA
Source organism: Pectobacterium sp. 1950-15 (assembly GCF_037136835.1). Classification (NCBI taxonomy): domain Bacteria; kingdom Pseudomonadati; phylum Pseudomonadota; class Gammaproteobacteria; order Enterobacterales; family Pectobacteriaceae; genus Pectobacterium; species Pectobacterium sp. 1950-15. Next base: position 22,069 of record NZ_JBBBQR010000009.1, read on the forward strand.
TCGATAGCAACCAGAAAAGCGGGCTCGACTGGGATAAACATCAGCACGTAATCTAGCGAACGCAGCCCCGGAAGCTGCTGGTAATCTTTGCTGCTCAGTTGCCGAATATGGCTACGTACCGAGAGCAAATGTTCGTTCAGCGCCGCATTACGTTCGATGTCATCATCACTATTGAAATAGCGTTCATAGGCCACCAGCGACATCTTGGCATCGATCACAACATCTTTGCCCTGCGGTAAACGAACAATGACATCCGGCTGCAGGCGGCTATTTGCCCCCGTTTGCACGCTGACCTGCGTTTGATACTCATACCCCTCACGCAGGCCGGAGGCTTCCAGCACGCGGCTTAGTACCACTTCGCCCCAGTTCCCCTGCGTTTTATTATCGCCCTTCAGCGCTTTCGTCAGGTTGATGGCTTCGTGTGCCATCTGCGCGTTCAGCTGTTGCAGATTGCGGATTTCATGCGCCAGCGTGTGACGCTCACGCGCTTCCGCCCCAAAGCTGTCCTGAACCTGACGGCGAAAACCATCAAGCTGCTCACGCAGCGGCATCAGCAGCTTATCCAAACTCTGTTTATTTTGTTCATCCACTTTGCGGCCGCTGTGTTCAAAAATCCGGTTCGCCAGATTCTCAAACTGCGTCGTCAACCGCTGTTCGCTATTTGCTAACAACCGCTGCTTTTCTTCCGCCGCCATACGGGTTTCTTCCAGCCGAATGGTGACTTCCCGTAGTTCTGCTTCCTGTGCGCTGTTTATTTCACGCAGCGTTCGCAGCTCCTGATTTAGCTGCACGCACTCTGCGCGAAGCTCACCCAACTGTTGCAGCTTTTCGTGGCTGGCAGAGAGCTGAGCATGAACCGTGCGCAGTTCCAACTCGTTTTGCCGCAGCCGCTGTTCATCCTGCTGCTTGACCTGCTGCTGTTCGCTGAGCGACTGCTGAGTCTGCTGTAACGTCTGTGCCAGCAACCGCTGTTCGGTGTCATGCTGCGACAGCTTCTGCTGATGAATCAGGCTGGCAATCAACCACCCGATCAGTAGCCCTACCGCGCCGCCGCCCAGACCATAAAATATGCTGATATCCACTTTGCCTCCGCAGGCCTTTCACGCTGTCGGTCAAGGTAAAATGATACTGTATGGATGTCCAGAAACAATTCTGATGGGGAGTAGGTTGAGCAGAAAAATGCGAGCCGCATTCCATATGAAAATGGATAGATGATAATTTGCAGAAGAATCAGAGGGGTAACCCTGAAATTCCCCCAACGTGAAACATTAACGTTGGGGGAAAGAGAGGCACAACTTAGGCTAAGCGCTGTTTCGCATCACTAATCGCTTTAGCGACCTGCTGCGGTGACACGCCACCTTGTGCTGCACGCTTATCCAGACAGGATTGCAACGCCAGAATCGGGTAGACATCCTCGCCAATCACGGCGCTGAATTTTTGCAGATCGGCCAGCGGCAACGCTTCCAGCGCTTTACCCTGACGAATGGCTTCAACTACCGCTTCACCCACGATATGGTGCGCTTCACGGAACGGAACGCCTTTCGCGACCAGATAGTCTGCCAGCTCTGTCGAGTTCGCGTAGCCTTGCTCAGCCGCTTCTTTACAGCGCGGACGTTTAACCTGAATGCCTTCCAGCACCAGACCCGCCATCATCAGGCAGTCGTGCCAGGTATCCAGCGCGTCAAACAGCCCTTCTTTGTCTTCCTGCATGTCTTTGTTATACGCCAGCGGCAAGCCTTTAAGCGTCATCATCATGCCGGTCAACGCACCCTGTACGCGGCCACATTTACCGCGAATCAGCTCCAGCGCATCCGGGTTTTTCTTCTGCGGCATCAGGGAAGAACCGGATGTCACACGGTCAGACAGCTCAACGAACGCGGCTTCACCACTGTTGAAGAAGATCAGATCTTCGGCAAAACGCGACAGGTGGATCATGCCGATCGAAGCATCAGACAGCAGTTCCAGCACATGATCGCGATCGGAAACCGTATCCAGACTGTTACGCGTGGCCGAGGCAAATCCCAGCCAGCCCGCCAGTTGCTCACGGTCGATCGGATAAGCCGTTCCCGCCAGCGCGCCACAGCCCAGCGGACTGACATCCAGACGCTTCAGCGTATCTTCCAGACGACTTTCATCACGTGCCAGCATTTCATGGTAGGCCAGACACCAGTGTGCAAACGTCACCGGCTGTGCGCGCTGCAAATGGGTGTAGCCCGGCATCACCGCATCCTGATTCGCTTCCGCCGTCGTGACCAGCGCCTGACGCAGCTGGCGTACCGATAGCAGCAGCTCTGCAATCTGCGCTTTGCACCACAGTTTCAGGTCGGTCGCGACCTGATCGTTACGGCTACGACCGGTATGCAGTTTTTTACCTAAATCGCCGACTTTCTCAATCAGGCGCTGTTCAACCCAGCTGTGAATGTCTTCTGCATCGCTTTGCAGGATCATCTCAGGGTCAGCCTGTACCTCAACCAGCAACGCATTCAGCGCCTGTTCCAGTTGCTGCTGCTCCTGCTCGCTGAGCACATTGACCGTCACCAGCGCTTTCGACCAGCCGATCGAGCCAACGATGTCCTGTTCCGCCAGACGGTAATCAAACCGCAGTGAGTCATTAAATTGTTTAAAACGCTGATCTGCTGCCTGACTAAACCGACCGCCCCACAAAGCCATAACGATTACTCCCAGAATTTAATTCATGTTGGTATCGCATCATGCCATACCCAGAAACGACTTACGCCAGAATACGTGTACCAATCGCCACGCCGTTGAACAGCGCAGGTAGCTGCTCGGCATGACGCCAGCTGGCGATATCAACCGGACGCCCCAGCGCACGCGCGGCATCCAGCGCGGCGTTGACCTTAACAATCATGCCGTCGGTAATAATGCCCTGAGCAATCAGCTGTTCGGCTTTTTCCGCCGTCATTTCGGCAATACGCTGACCTTTACCGTCCAGAATGCCGCTCACATCAGACAGCAGGATTAAATCCGCGCCCAGCGTTTGTGCCAGCGCCGTCGCCGCCTGATCGGCGTTGACGTTCATCAGGTCGCCCTGCGCCGTAATCCCGATAGAGCTGACAACAGGCAGATAACCCGCAGACAGCAGCGTGTTCAGCAGCGCAGGCGATCCCGCTTCCGCTTTACCTACAAAGCCTAGCGCTTCGTCTAACTGCGTGACCGTCGTGCTGCCGCCATCGCCCAGACACAGGCCAACCGCGTTGATGTCATGCTTCTTCGCCCATGACAGCAGCGTTTTGTTAGCAGACCCCGCCAGCGCACCGGTGATGATATCGATCTGATCGGCTGGCGTGACGCGCAGGCCATTTTTCTTCACAACAGGCAGAGACAGCTTTTTCATCAGGTCATCCACCAGACAGCCGCCGCCGTGCACAATCACCAGCGGACGCTGATGTTCCTGACGGTAAGCCACCAGCGCGGTGAACAGACGCTCCAGCGCTTCTTCGCTATCCAGTAAAACGCCACCTAACTTGATAATTAACGGATTCATTATGCTTCACGCCTCGAAATGTCGGGACCAGTAGTCATTAAATTAACGATTGGGTTTCAGGGAAACCAAAACGAATGTTCATGCATTGCACAGCCTGTGCCGCAGCACCTTTCAGCAGGTTATCTTCGGTCGCCACGACGATCAGGTGCTCACCGTCAACGGAGAAACCGATATCGCAGAACGGCAGGCCGACAACGGATTTCAGCGCCGGAACGCCCTTATCATACAGACGTACCAGTGGCTTATCGTGATAGGCATTGTGGTAGGCTTCGGCGACATCCTGCTGCGTAACGCCCGGTTGCAGACGGCAGGTGATGGTTTCCAGAATACCGCGAGCGAAGTTGCCCAAATGCGGCGTGAAGATCACTGGCGTGCCGAGGTGCGTTGAAATTTCAGGCTCATGGCGGTGGTTGAAAATACCGTACGGTTGAAAGCTGACTTCGCAGAAGCTGTTGGTCATCGACGCTTTACGTCCCGCCCCGCTCACGCCGCTCACCGCGTTAATCACCGGCCACTGCGCCGGGTTCAGCAGTTGTGCGTCCAGCAACGGCTTCAGCGCCAGCTGCGCGGCCGTTGGATAACAGCCCGGCACGGCAATCAGCTGTGCCTGTTTGACGCTTTCAGCACGCCATTCAGCCAGCCCATAAACCGCTTTTGCCAGCCAGTCAGGGTGCTGATGCTCAAAGCCATAGTAGCGACGATAAAATTCGGCATCCTGTACGCGAAACGCGCCGGACAAATCAAAAACGGTGCAGCCTGCCGCCAGAAAAACCGGGGCCAGATCGTGGCTGACTTTGTGGTCGGTCGCCAGAAAAACGACATCCACGCCTTTCGCTGCTTCTTCAGCATCGGTCAGCGGTTTTACCGGCACATCAATGATACCTTTGAGCTGCGGATGTAAATCAGAAATCAATTTTCCTGCATCGACACTTTGCGCAGAAACCATCAAAGCGGTTATGTTCATCTGTGGGTGACGGTTCAGGTAGAGCGCAAGCTCAGCGCCGGTATAACCACTTGCACCAACAATCAGCGTATTCAGCATGGGATCCGTATACCTTCTTATTTATCTATGGAACAGGTAACAGGGCTCACCAGCGTCTGTACGCAGTTCACCCGCGAAGCTCAGTGAAAGTGACGAATCGCCATCGCCGTACCTTTGGGTTTCCTTTCACCGCGCGTTATTGTATTTTTATTCACAATAAATGCATGAATATTGATACTATCCTAACCAGAGGCTGTCAACAGTGAAGATGAATTTACCCCCTTTTATTGAGCTATATCGGGCACTAATCGCTACACCGTCCATCAGTGCCACCGACAGCGCGCTCGATCAAAGTAATCAGACGTTAATCAACCTGCTGGCAGGCTGGTTCGGCGATCTCGGCTTCCATGTTGAAGTCCAACCGGTTCCCGGCACTCTCAATAAATTTAATATGCTCGCGCGGATTGGTGAAGGAAAAGGCGGTTTATTGTTGGCGGGACATACCGATACCGTCCCGTTCGACGACGGCCGCTGGACGCGCGACCCTTTCACGCTGACCGAACACGACAATAAGCTGTACGGTCTGGGTACGGCGGATATGAAAGGGTTCTTTGCCTTTATTCTGGATGCGTTACGCGATATCGATCCAACCAAGCTGACAAAGCCACTCTATATTTTGGCGACAGCGGATGAAGAAACGACGATGGCCGGCGCCAAATATTTCTCCGAATCTACGCAGATTCGCCCGGACTGCGCCATCATCGGCGAACCGACCTCGTTGCAGCCAGTGCGGGCGCACAAAGGCCATATGTCCAACGCGATCCGTATTCAGGGACAGTCCGGCCATTCCAGCGATCCTTCACGCGGCGTGAACGCGATTGAGCTGATGCATGAGGCAATTTCCCACCTGCTGGTGCTGCGCAACACCCTACAGGAACGCTATCACAACCCGATTTTCCACATTCCTCACCCCACCATGAATCTCGGCCACATTCACGGCGGCGATGCTGCTAACCGCATCTGCGGCTGCTGTGAACTGCATATGGATATCCGTCCGCTGCCTGGCATCACGCTTAACGACCTGGACGGACTGCTGTCAGAAGCACTTGAGCCCGTCAGCCAGCGCTGGCCGGGTCGGTTGACCATTAGCGAACTGCACCCGCCGATTCCCGGCTATGAATGCCCGCCCGATCACCGTCTGGTATCGGTCGTGGAGAACCTGCTGGGAACGAAAACGGAAATCGTGAACTACTGCACCGAAGCGCCGTTTATTCAGACGCTGTGCCCGACGCTGGTTCTGGGGCCGGGATCGATCGAACAGGCGCACCAGCCGGATGAATACATTGATACCAAGTTTATCAAACCAACGCGGGAGCTGATTTCGCAGGTGATTCATCACTTCTGCCACCATTGATCCGACGCAAACGGCCTTGTCAGCTACGCTGGCAGGGCTATTTTGAGACAATCCATGAAAAAGAAAGATTTCATCGCGCAGGATTTACTGAGCAAAATCTATCAGCATACCGACCCACTGCCGGAAAAGCTGCCGCCGGAACGTCAGTTGGCGGAGGAATACGGTGTGTCACGCTTCACTATCCGCCAGGCGCTGGAAAAGCTCGCCAGTATTGGTGCGATCCATATGGTGCAAGGCTCAGGTAACTTCATTAATCAGGGCGTACGCAGCAACCCGTTGGTGTACAACTCGATTACCGAAAAGAAATTTAATCAGATTTCATCCCGCTTGCTTAGTCTACATAAGCGCCTGCCGAACCGAGAGGAGCAGCAGGTATTTGCTATCAGTGATAAAGAGTTTATCTGGGAATTCAGTCGATTACGTTATGTCGATAACCGTAAGGTGCAGATCGAAATATCGAAAATGCCAGCCGCAGATTTCCCAGAGATGAATCAGAAGATTATTGAAGGTTCTATTCAGCAGTATGTGCTCAGCAAGGGCTATGCGATTTCACACTACCTGACACATTATCAGGCAGTGAACGTCACCAAAGCTCAGGCTGAGCTGCTGGACTGCAAGAAAGGCACGGCCGCGATGCATATTCTCAATCGCGGCATTTTACAGGGCGGTCGCGTGTACGAATCGAGCGATATCATCGACATCAACTACACCTGTACCTACGTTATCCCCTTAAACCTCGATAACCTCACCTTCCGCCAGTCGCCGTAACGCTGACTTAGGGCGTATGCATCGTGCCATCAGGCAGGCGGCTCTGTGTCCATTCGTGCGGACGATAGACGACGGGGAACTGCCGCGCCGCGTCCAGATCGATCCCAACGCCGATACCGGGGCGCTCAATCGGATACAGATAGCCATTCTCCGGTTCTACCGCCTGCGGGAAGACCTTACGGGTATTTTCCGGGTAAGCGACAAACTCCTGAATGGCGGCATTGTGCAGGTGGATATTGAGGTGAATGTTGACCGCCGCGCCGATAGGCGTCATATCCGGTGGGCAATGCCACGCCAGCCGAACGCCAAAGTTCTGACAGAACGCGCCCAGCTTCAGCGCAGGTGTAATCCCGCCAATCTGTGAGACATGGCAGCGAATGAAATCAATCTGCCGGTTAATTACCAGATTCTGCCACTCGGCAGGATTATTAAATAGCTCCCCAGTCGCCAGCGGCACCGCGCTCTGGCTGCGGATCTGCGCCAGCCACTCGTTTTGCGCAGGCGGCAAAATATCTTCGATGAAATAGGGACGATAGGCTTCTACTGCTTTGGCGAACTGCACGGCCTGATTCGGGAACAGACGCTCATGGACATCATGCAGAATGTGGAAGCGATCGCCATATTTCTCGCGCAGCGCACGGAACATGGCGATCGTGTTAGCCATGTACTGATCCTGATCGTAATAGGCTCCCTCCGTTGGCTGGCGCGTACTGTGCAGCGCGTCAGGATTGCCACCATAGAACCCCAACTGGCAGCGAATATGACGGTAACCCTGCGCATACAGCCGTTCCACGTCCTGATACAGCCCATCCAGCGTATCGCTGGCAGCATGACTGTAGGCCGCGATCGCATCGCGGGATTTCCCACCAAACAGGTGATAGAGCGGCATATCCGCCAGCTTGCCCTTGATGTCCCACAGCGCCATATCGACGCCCGCCACCGCATTGTTGATCACCGGCCCGTTACGCCAGTAGGCGTTAACCATCATCATGTGCCACAGATCTTCGATATGGTTAGCATCTCGTCCGAGCAGAAGCGGTTTGAGGTACTCGTCGACCATCGCTTTTACGGCCAGCGGTCGCTGCTGGAAGGTCGCACAGCCATAACCCGTGACGCCTTTATCTGTACGAACCACCACCGTCACTAAATTATGGCGGTCAGGGCGGGTAACAAGACATTCAATGTCAGTAATGATTGTCGGTAACAAAAAAATATCCTCCGACGCATTTTCCGGAATAGCGCTAGCCGGCAAAAATGCAGTCTAAAAATCAGTTTCTTTTTTGTTTTCTACTTATTTTTTCTTTTATTGTAAACCTCTTCTTTAAAAGAATTATTTTGGTTTGAAAAAGCCATCTAATTGATAAAAAAACCAGACCAATTATTGAATAATTGCAATAAATACCCCCTTATAGACTAATCATGTGATGAATCTCATGTTTTATTGGTTTGTTTTTTATTTTTTAAGATTTTACTATCTGAGGAAATAATTCGGCCAAAAATAACATAAGGTCATGTTGGGGGTTTATTCCATGGGAAAAAATGATGTTATTCAGTCAATCATTAAACTGGTTGGCGGAAACGAAAACATTAATAAAGCCTGGCACTGTATGACACGGCTTCGGTTTGATTTAATTGATGAAAGTAAAGTGCAAACCGAGGCGATCAAAAATCTGCCCGGCATATTAGGTGCGCAACACCAAAGCGAGCAATTTCAAATTATTATCGGGCCACAGGTCAACGAGTATTACGAACTGCTGAGCGCACAGCTTTCGCCTACAACGACATCGCAGTCAGACGTGCAGAAGCAGAAGAAGGGGCTGATTTCGCTGTTCATGGATACGGTTTCCGGTGTGTTCGGCCCAATCGTTCCCGCCATCGCTGGCGCAGGGATGATCAAAGGGCTGCTGGCAGGGCTGATTGCCTTGAAAGTGGTCTCTGCCAAAACCGATACCGTGATCGTCCTCGATCTGATCGCCAGCGGTGTGTTCTATTTCTTACCTTTCTTCCTCGCCATCTCCGCAGCCAGGATATTTAAAACAAGCGAATATCTGGCAGCGGCCGTTGCAGCCTGCCTGATGTACCCGTCGTTGATAGAAGCGGCGAAGGCACTAGCCAGCAATAGCCCTAATGCGGTCAGCGCCTTTTACTTCATCGGTGTGCTGCCTATTCCGGTGTTCAACTATGCCGCCAGCGTCATCCCGGTGATCTTCTCCGTGCTGGCACTGAGCTATATCCATCGTTGGGTCGACCGAATCATGCCTTCGGTGCTGAAAACCGTGTTTACCCCAACGCTGACGCTGTTTATCGCCGCACTGGTGTCGCTCACGGTGATCGGGCCATTCGGGATCTACCTCGGTAAACTGCTGGCACTGTTTATTCAGAGCCTGTTCGATGTGTCGTCTATTTTTGCTGGTTTCGTGGTCGGTGCGATTCGGCCTGTCGCGATTCTGACTGGCATGCATCACGCGATGACGCCCATTGCGCTGCAAAATTTCAGCAATCAGGGCTTTGATATGCTGATGCCAATGATGTGTATGGCTAACATGGCGATTGCAGGTTCCACCTTTGCCATCTACTTCCATGCCAAAACCCGTCAGGACAAATCTGTCGTGCTGTCTGCTGGGGTGTCTGCGCTGCTCGGTATTACCGAACCTGCACTCTTCGGCGTCCTGACCAAGTATAAAAAAGCATTTATCTCCGCGACTATTGCCAGCTCCATCGCCTCGGCCTTTATCGCGTACTTCGGTGTCCGGCTGTATGGCTACATCTTGTCGAGTATTTTCAGCCTGCCAGCCTACATCGGCCCGTACTTTAGCTACGCCGTTTCCGGCATGGCCATCGCCATCGTGCTTTCCTTCACGCTGACCTACATCTTGGTTGTCAGAGCTTCCAAACAGTCGTAACCGCACTCGCGGGGCCGTTGCGCCCCGCCATCCCCCCTCCGCGATACTCTAAATAATTCGAGTTTCAGGACAAAACGTTAGCGTTTTGAACAACGCAAAGCGTTGGCCCGCAGGGTGAGGCTCATTTATGCGCCTCGTAACGCGGCAAGCGAAGGACAAATTCGTCGGGAACGAATTTGACCAGCCAACGGCTGGCCTTCGGTGAGAGACCGGATGTCTCTCATTTCATCCCGATGAGCTTACTCAGGTAAGTGATTCGGGTGACTGACAAATCTGCCAGAGGCAGATTTGAACGCTGCTTGCAGCGGCCCCAACGGGGTGAGACACACGCTAGTGGGCCGAGTATCGTCGCCAACGCACATGCAACTTGAAGTATGACGAGTATATTAGTTAGCCTAATATCCGCGCCCCTGTAATTAAATTTCACAAATTGCCAAGCCCGCCTCAATGCAAGTACAAAGAATAAGGAGAAGAAAGAATCGTCAATTGACGAACCCGCCTTATCGTGGCTAGATGGAGGCAGTGCGTCAAAATATGTCAAGTGAAATAAACTTACAAAAATGGTAGGGGTGGGTCAGGGTAACTATGAACGAACAATATTCCGCAATGCGCAGTAACGTCAGTATGCTCGGCAAACTGCTCGGCGACACCATCAAGGAAGCGCTGGGTGAAAATATCCTTGATAAAGTCGAAACAATCCGCAAGTTGTCAAAGTCTTCTCGTGCAGGTAATGAAAAACATCGTCAGGAGTTGCTGACCACGCTGCAAAACCTGTCTAACGATGAACTGTTGCCCGTTGCCCGCGCATTCAGCCAGTTCCTTAACCTGACCAATACCGCTGAGCAATATCATACGATTTCACCGCACGGTGAGGCAGCGAGCAACCCGGCACAGCTTTCCAGCGCCTTTGAACGCCTGAAGGAAAGCAAAGATCTGACCGAACGCGATATCCGCGATGCCGTGGAGTCACTGTCAATCGAACTGGTGCTGACCGCACACCCGACCGAAATTACCCGCCGGACGCTGATCCACAAGCTGGTGGAAGTGAATACCTGCCTCAAGCAGCTCGACCATAACGACCTGGCTGATTATGAACGTAATCAGATCATGCGTCGTCTGCGCCAGCTGATCGCGCAGTCCTGGCACACCGATGAAATCCGTAAAATTCGTCCTACCCCGGTAGATGAAGCCAAATGGGGCTTCGCCGTGGTGGAAAACAGCCTGTGGGAAGGCGTGCCCGCGTTTTTACGCGAGCTGGATGAGCAGTTGGAGCAGGCTTTCGGCTACCGTCTGCCTGTTGATGCCGTTCCGGTGCGCTTTACCTCCTGGATGGGCGGCGACCGCGACGGTAACCCGAACGTGACGGCAGAAGTGACTCGCCATGTGCTGCTACTCAGCCGCTGGAAAGCCGCCGATCTGTTCCTGCGTGATATTCAGGTGCTGGTTTCCGAGCTGTCGATGTCCGAATGTACGCCGGAGCTGTTGGAACTGGCCGGTGGTAGCGAAGTGCAGGAACCGTACCGCGCCATCATGAAATCACTGCGTTCGCAGTTGAGCAGTACGCTGAGCTACCTGGAAGCGCGCTTAACGGGTGAAGAACGTCTGCCCCCTAAAGATCTGCTGATTACCAACGAACAGCTTTGGGAGCCGCTCCACGCCTGCTACCAATCACTGAAAACCTGCGGCATGGGTATCATCGCCGACGGTCGCCTGCTGGATACGCTGCGCCGCGTACGCTGCTTCGGCGTGCCTTTGGTCCGCATCGATGTCCGTCAGGAAAGCACCCGCCACACCGAAGCGCTGGCTGAGATTACCCGTTATCTGGGTCTGGGCGACTACGAAAGCTGGTCAGAGTCCGACAAGCAAGCCTTCCTGATCCGTGAACTGAGCTCCAAGCGCCCGCTTCTGCCACGTTACTGGGAACCCAGTGCGGATACCAAAGAAGTGCTGGATACCTGTCGGGTCATCGCCAAAGCGCCGCAGGGCTCTATCGCCGCTTACGTTATTTCAATGGCGCGCACGCCTTCCGACGTGCTGGCCGTTCACCTGCTGCTCAAAGAGGCGGGCTGCCCGTTTGCCCTGCCAGTCGCGCCGCTGTTTGAAACGCTGGACGACCTGAACAACGCCGATGATGTCATGACGCAATTGCTGAGCATCGACTGGTATCGCGGCTTTATTCAGGGCAAGCAGATGGTCATGATCGGCTATTCCGACTCCGCGAAAGACGCGGGCGTGATGGCTGCCTCCTGGGCGCAGTACCGTGCACAGGACGCGCTGATCAAAACCTGTGAGAAAGCGGGTATCGCACTGACGCTGTTCCACGGACGCGGCGGTTCCATCGGTCGCGGTGGCGCACCAGCTCATGCTGCGCTGCTGTCACAACCGCCGGGTAGCCTGAAAGGCGGCCTGCGTGTGACCGAACAGGGCGAGATGATCCGCTTTAAATACGGCCTGCCGGAAGTCACCATCAGCAGTCTGGCGCTGTATACCGGTGCGATTCTGGAAGCGAACCTGCTGCCACCGCCGGAACCAAAACAGGAATGGCACGAGGTGATGGATGAGCTGTCCCGCGTGTCCTGTGATATGTACCGTGGATACGTGCGTGAGAACCCGGATTTCGTTCCTTACTTCCGCGCCGCAACGCCGGAGCTGGAACTGGGCAAACTGCCGCTGGGTTCACGTCCGGCCAAACGTCGTCCGAACGGCGGCGTAGAAAGCCTGCGTGCTATCCCATGGATTTTCGCCTGGACGCAGAACCGTCTGATGCTGCCAGCCTGGCTCGGCGCGGGTGCCGCGTTGCAGAAAGTGGTGGATGACGGTAAACAGGAACAGCTGGAAGAGATGTGCCGCGACTGGCCGTTCTTCTCAACGCGTATCGGTATGCTGGAGATGGTATTCGCCAAAGCCGACCTGTGGCTGGCAGAGTATTACGATCAGCGTCTGGTCGAAGAGAAGCTGTGGCCGTTAGGGCAACAGCTGCGCGATCAGTTGGCCGCCGATATCAACATCGTGCTGGCGATCTCTAACGACGATCACCTGATGGCGGATCTGCCGTGGATCGCCGAGTCGATCGCCTTGCGTAACGTCTACACCGATCCCCTGAACGTGTTGCAGGCCGAGTTGCTGCACCGTTCACGTCAGCAGGAAAAACCGGATGCCGATCTGGAACTGGCGCTGATGGTCACCATCGCCGGTGTTGCAGCGGGTATGCGTAATACGGGTTAATCACCCAAACAGCAAAGCTACACACAGCAAAACTATACACAACAAAACAAAGGCCGGTCAGTTGACCGGCCTAAAACAAAACCTTACGCCAGATATTTATCCTGCAAATAGTTCCGCGCACGATTATCCAGCCCGTATTCCACCTCAAGCCAGCTATCGATCGAACCGTGTCGTTCGTAGATAGCCTGCAACGCCGTCACGATGAACTCTTCCTGCACCGACAGCACATAAGAGAACTGTCCCAGCGCTTTCTCATTCAGCGTTGCCGACAAATGCGTCAACAGTTGCTGGCGAAATGGCGTCAGCGTTGTTTCCGTAAGCAGGTAATCTTCCATTACCGTCTGTTCATCCGCACCCAGCGCAAACATCACCAATGCCGAACCGATACCCGTGCGATCTTTACCCACGGCGCAGTGCTGTACCAACCCGCCCTCATCTGGCCGTAATAGCAGCGACACCAGCTGTTTATAAGCTGAATTATTGAAAGGCAAACGGCGATAAAGCTCCAACATAAACGCCCGGGAATCAAACGCCGCCAGCACATCAGAGCCCAGCGAGTCCAGATTGGCCGTCACTTCGTGGCGCAATGGGTTGGCTGGGTAAGCGTGATAATTAGCCCCCGTCCACAATACATCGGGCTTCTGCGCAATTTCATCAGCATCCCGATAATCCACCACGTGAGAAATCGGCACGCCAGCAAGGTGTTCGCAGTCAGCCTGACTCAGCAGATCCAGCGAGCCGGAGCGAAAAAGTTTACCGTGTCGGATAAGCCGCCCATCAGCAGCACGGTTACCGCCTAAATCACGGAAGTTGATTCCGCCGTCCAGCGGTAATAAAGAGGGATGAAGCAACGTTGGTTCGGTCATACATCTCCTTGCGAGGTTGAAAGGCGAGCAAGGCAACCGTATTACACACGCAGAGCGCGTCGCAGGTTAACCCAATAAACCAGAACAAGTGATTAGGATAAAGGCTGGTCTCTGCGATGACCAGCCCAAAATAACATCAACTTTTGTGCTTATTCAGCCGCTAACAAACGGCGTGTGGCATCCAGCAACACCTTGATCACGGTGGTTTCAGCCAGCTTCATGGTCGCCGCATCCGGGATTTCCTGCTGGGTACGGTTCACGATTACGCCCGCAATCATGCCCGCTTTTAACCCCTGACTGGCGCACATGGTCAGTAGCGTGGCAGATTCCATTTCGTAGTTCAGCACGCCCATGCTCTGCCACTCTTCCATCGAGCCGCGGAAGCGACGCACAACGCGTCCAGAGAAAGTGTCATAGCGCTCCTGACCCGGGTAGAACGTATCGGAAGACGCCGTGATGCCCACGTGCAACGCCGCCCCCGACGCCTTCGCCGCGTCCACCAGCGCAGTGGTACAGCCGAAATCAGCCACGGCCGGGAATTCCATCGGCGCGAAGTGCAGGCTTGCACCGTCAAGACGGACAGCGGCGGTGGTCACCAACACATCACCCACATTGATACCAGACTGAATCGCCCCTGTTGTACCAACGCGCAGGAAAGTACGAATGCCGAGCTGTGCCAACTCTTCTACCGCGATGGACGTTGATGGGCCGCCAATACCGGTCGAGCAAACAATAACCGCCTTGCCGTCCAGTTCCGCACGCCAGGACGTAAATTCACGGTGTGATGCCAGATGTACCGGGTTATCCATCAGGCGAGCAATTTTTTCGACACGCTCAGGATCGCCGGGCACGATCGCCAGCGTCGCGCCCTGTAAATCGTTCTTGACCAGACCAAGATGGAACACATCAGATGTAGACATAACTGCCTCCCGGGCAATCAATTGGGTATTCAGAGAAATCGCGCTGGACGTCCCATAAACGCAGCCTGTAGGCGTCCGTTCAATAAAAAGACTCTAGCGCATCACTACATTTTTTTAAGTGACGAGAATCACCGATAAAAAAGAAACAAACATCAACATACATAAAATATGTGATGTGAATCACAATTTATCAGGTGAGAAATTCGCTTTTGCCGATTAATTGTCTTCTAGTGTAGATTCTTTAGCCTTACCGGTTACCACAACGAACCAAACTCGATACTTTCCGGTTCAATCATTTCCAAGAAGGCATTACATACCGCTTGCCCCTGCCACGATGCACAAATCGCTTCTGCACACGGTTGACTGTCGGCAAAGGCAAGATCAATAAAGACGCCATTATCCAAACTGACTAAATGCTGGCTTTTCCAGCCCGGCTGAAGTGAAAGGTGACGTTCTACCATCTGATTATAGGCCTGGCGCATGTCACTCTCCTGAACCCCCTGCTTGAGACGAAATCGCCCTATTTCGATACCGCCTCTGCTTGTTACCGACGGTGCGTCCGCCATGTGGACGGTGTAGTGCCCCATGCTGTGCAACGCACTGACCGAAGATCTGAAACAGGAAAATTCCGGTTGGCTTTCAACCGCTTTTGCCGCAGCCTGTGCTGCGTCAAGACTATTCCACACCACAAGATCGACACGCTCGGTGGAAATATCGATGCCTGAAAATGCGATCCAGTCGATAAACCCAGGGAAATGCTTTAACAGACGTTGTGCCGATGCGCGCGCTGCATCGGCCCCTTGCTGGGTTTTTACCGTGTAAGTGACTATTTCGTAACATGGGGTAGCCATGATGAACTCCGTTATCAGGATGATATGAAGTCTGAATCGTATTACACCACCCTGACAGAACTTGTCAGGGTGGTGTAATCTCTTCTCATGAAAACGATTCGGCTACTCTCTTTACTTGACCATCTTCGCGGCCGCGTACACCCGGTATCAGCGGAAATATTAGCTCAAGCGTTGAATGTATCGGTCAGAACGATCTACAGGGACATGGCGGCACTACAAACCATCGGCGCCCCTATTCGCGGTGAATCGGGACTCGGTTACCTACTTGAAAAAGACTACTTCCTGCCCCCGCTGAATTTTGACCCTGATGAACTGGACGCCATTATGCTGGGAATGCGGCTGATAAGTGCCCGAGGCGATAACATGCTTTCCGCAGCGGCCAGCCGGGTTTCAGCAAAAATCAGCGCGGCGATTGGTGCCAAAAAAGCAGATACCTATAAGTCGCTTCCTCTCAGAGCGGTTTCTCGGCATACCGAGGAAAATGAGAGGGCCATCAACCATCTGGCTTTTCTTCGTCTGGCCATTCGTAACAGGCTCCAACTGCATATTACCTATGTTGATCTGCAAGGAAGAGAGAGTGATAGAGTCGCCCGTCCCCTTGGTTTAACCCTGTTTGATGCCGTATGGTTGCTCACGATATGGTGTGAAACTCGTTCAGACTTTCGTAATCTAAGGGTAGATAACATCACTTCATTGGCGGAGACCGGCCTATACTTCAGGCCAGAGAAAGGAAAACGCTTCGAAGACTATCTCAACACGCTGTAGGCACAATACTGCCAGCTACGATTCATCGATAACAGGAGAGCGCGTAATGAAGACTGATGAACAGACGACCTTCAAACATCTTCCTCAGGGGCTGTCCCCGGCGGTGGAACCGCAGACCTCCTCCATCATTACCACGGATTCTGTCGGTATCATTGCCAGTGAGACCACCATTTCTTCTCAGGGTGAGCAGCTACCCGCGTATATCGCCAGACCGGCGAACCATGACAAGCCGCTCCCTATCGTTCTGGTGGTGCAGGAGATTTTCGGCGTTCATCAACACATTCAGGACGTTTGCCGCAGGCTCGCCAAACAGGGCTATATGGCGATTGCGCCAGAGCTGTATTTCCGTCAAGGCAACCCCAGCCACTATAACGACATTCAGCGGCTCCTGACCGAGCTGGTGTATAAGGTGCCTGATACGCAGGTACTGTCCGATCTTGATCGCACGGCCAACTGGGCGATTAAACAGGGCGGTGATGCCAGTAAGCTGGCGATCACAGGCTTCTGTTGGGGTGGCCGCATCACCTGGCTCTACGCCGCACACAACCCGCAGCTCAAGGCAGGCGTTGCCTGGTACGGTAAGTTTACGGGTGAGAAAACGCTGAATAGCCCCAAACATCCGGTCGATATTGCCACGGAATTGGAGGCACCTGTGCTGGGGTTATATGGCGCGAAGGACGAAGGGATTCCGTTGACACAGGTTGATACGATGCGGCAGGCGCTACGCGCTGCCAATGCAGCGGCAGATATCATCGTCTACCCTGATGCTGGTCATGCTTTCCATGCCGATTACCGCCCTAGCTACCATGAAGAATCTGCACAAGACGGCTGGCAGCGTATGCTGGCGTGGTTCCAGAAAAACGGCGTGGCGTAACGTCACCACACCGTTTTCATACTTAGCTATTCGCTAAAACGCCACCGGTCACCGGTGGCGTTTGTGTTTTACCGCGTGACAAAGACAAACAGCGTTAGAACGATGTCCAATCGCCGTTATTGCCCTGATCTTTCGCCGTAGCAGGTGCTAAAGACAGCGTTGGGGTACGCACGGGCGCTGAGGCGTACGAGGCGGTTTTGCCACTGCCATAAGACAGAAGCTTAAACGCACTCACTGCTTCCGCCAGAACGGAGGCCTGCGCTTGCAGAGACAGAGCCGCAGAGGCAGATTCTTCAACCAGCGCCGCGTTCTGCTGAGTCGTGGTATCAATCTGTCCAACGGCCAGATTCATCTGGTTAATCCCGTCGCTCTGCTCACGGCTGGCCTGCGAGATTTCACTGATAATCTCATTCACATCCCGCACATAGCCCGTTAACCCGCCCATCGTTTCTTCAGCAGTATCCACCAGCGACATACCTTCCTGAATCTTGCTCACGGAGTCGTCGATCAAATCCTTGATCTCCCGCGCGGCGGTCGCACTGCGCTGTGCCAGAGAACGTACTTCCCCTGCTACCACTGCAAAGCCGCGGCCCTGTTCACCTGCACGCGCGGCTTCAACCGCGGCGTTCAGCGCCAGAATATTGGTCTGGAATGCAATGCCATCAATCACACCGATGATCTCCGCCATACGCTGGGACGAATCGCGAATGCCGCGCATTTTCTGCGTCACGGAAACCATAACGTCGCCGCTTTGCTTCGCCGCACCAGAAGCTTTATTTGCGATATCCGTCGCCTGCTGGGTGTTTTCCGCCGTGTTTTTAATGGTAGACGTCAGCTGTTCCATCGACGCTGCCGTCTCTTCCAGCGAGCTGGCCTGTTCTTCCGTACGCGCTGACAGATCCTGATTACCTGCGGCAATTTGCGAGGCCGCCGTCGAGATCGTTTCTGCCCCATCACGCACCTGCCCGACAATCGTGCTCAGGCTGGTATTCATGTGATCCAACGATTGCAGCAGCAATCCGGTTTCATCTTTGCTGGTAACAGTGATGCGCGAGGTCAGGTCTCCCTGTGCCACTCTGTCTGCCACTTGCAAAGCCTGCTGAATCGGTCGGGTTACGCTGCGCGTAATCGACCAGGCAATCAGCGCCCCAAATACGGCACCCAGTGCCAAAATAAGCAGCAGAATAATGCGGGTCTCGCTGTATACCTCAGCCATGGCTTCAACAGAGGTATCCATCGCATCATCCTGATAGTTAACCAGCTGCCTTACCGCATCACGGTACTGACGCTGGATAACATTCAAGTTGTTGTTGAATTCCTCAATCGCGGCCTCTCGATTACCCGCCACCACTTCACTGATAATTTTGTCACCGGATTTCAAAAATTCGGTACGGATCGCGCGGATAGCACGCAGTTGAGAGATTGAACGCTCTTCAACCGTCTGGCTTTCCAGCTTATCCAGCAGGCGGCCAATTTCCTGACGGAATCCGTTCACACGATCGACGTTTTCCTTGATTTTATCCTCACCCGAAACCAGCATCAGCCGCTGATACGCGACCAGAATGCTGTTCACATTATCGATAAGACTATTAGAATCAACAGTTTGTGGATAAACCTCTTTCACAATATCTCGCGCACCATCTTGGAAACCGGATAGCTTAGACAGGGAAAAAATGCTCACGACAAACAACATCAAAATCAGGATGGCAAATCCGGCTCCCAGTCGATAGCCAATACGCCAATTCGCTAAATTCATGTCTCACTCCTTTTAGGTAATGCATAGCAATGTCAATTGCGCACATGTCGCAGCTTGATGGAACCACAGGGCGGAGAATGATTGGCGATCTGAAGGGGAAAAACCTTCTGACACGCCAGAGATACCTTGAGGCAGGCATTTTTACGCACGCTCTCAGCATAAGAGGCGCTATCAAAAATCAAATAGTTTCCCTCGGGTGTTGAGGTGCAAAAGTGGAAATAAATCTAACAATGCTACAAATACAACTGATAAGACCGCAGAGGCGTGATTGAAGTGATAATAGTGGTCTTCCCTCTCCGGACTCATGCAGCCATGGCCGCTCCTGTGTTATCCATTTTTATCGGCAATGTGTTTCTGAACTTTACGAATTGATCGTTTAAATCATTCAAAAACATATAATAAATAGATATTAACTATCGAAAGTTGAGTTTCGATCGGAAAAATCACAAGTTAATCAACCAATAATTAACATAAATAACGCCTCAATTACATAAAAGGATAGTCAGACATATTTGATATTAAAAATAAAGAGATGAGAATATTTCTTAGTAAAGAATAACAAGCTGAATAAGAAGAGAAAAAACTGCATTTGCTCTAGCAAATCAGGGGAGCGGTTGCTCCCCCTACAGAGATAGGCGTTGCACTGCAACGCGCTCAAATAATAGCCGTGAATTTACTCTTTATTTGCCAGCGCCAGAGACAGCGTTGGCGTATTTATCGGCGCATAAGACCCATAGCTACCGTTGTTATACGACGGTATTTTAAACGCGCTCACCGCTTCCGCCAGAACGGAGGCCTGTGCTTGCAGAGACAGAGCCGCAGAAGCCGATTCCTCAACCAGCGCCGCGTTCTGCTGGGTCGTGGTGTCAATCTGTCCAATCGCCAGATTCATCTGGTTAATCCCGTCGCTCTGTTCACGACTGGCCTGCGAAATCTCGCTGATAATGCCGTGTACGTCCTTCACGTGGGCCGTCAATCCGCCCATGGTTTCTTCAGCGGTATCGACAAGATCCATTCCCTCGCGAATTTTGCTCACCGAGTCGTCAATCAAATCCTTGATCTCTCGTGCGGCGGTCGCGCTGCGCTGCGCCAGTGAACGGACTTCTCCTGCCACCACGGCAAAGCCACGCCCTTGTTCACCCGCCCGCGCCGCTTCAACCGCGGCGTTCAGCGCCAGAATATTGGTCTGGAATGCAATGCCGTCAATCACACCGATGATCTCTGCCATACGCTGAGACGAATCGCGAATACCGCGCATTTTCTGCGTCACGGAAAGCATGACATCGCCACTTTGTTTTGCCGCACCGGTCGCTTTATTAGCAATCTCCGTCGCCTGCTGGGTGTTCTCCGCCGTGTTTTTAATGGTGGATGCCAGTTGCTCCATGGAGGCTGCCGTTTCTTCCAGTGAACTCGCCTGTTCTTCCGTGCGCGATGACAAATCCTGATTACCCGCCGTAATTTGTGACGCCGCCGTCGAGATAGTTTCCGCCCCATCGCGTACCTGGCCGACAATCGTGCTCAGGCTGGTGTTCATGCGATCCAACGATTGCAGCAGTAGTCCGGTTTCATCCTTGCTGGTCACCGTGATGCGTGAGGTCAAATCGCCCTGTGCCACTCTGTCTGCCACTTGCAACGCCTGCGCTATTGGGCGGGTTACACTACGTGTGATCGCCCAGGCAATCAGCGCCCCAAATACGGCCCCCAGCGCCAAAATCAGCAGCAAAATCATGCGAGTGCTGCTGTACACCTCAGCCATGGTCTCGACAGAGTTATCCATCGCATCATTTTGGTAATTCACCAACTGCTTCACCGAGTCACGGTAATTACGCTGAATCACGTTCAGGGTGTTATTGAATTCCGCTACGGCGACATCGTTGTTACCCGCCATCGCATCACTAATAATTTTATCGCCGGATTTGATGAACTCGGCACGAAACCCGCGGACAACCCCCACCTGCTTGCGGGCCAGCTCTCCTGAGGCATTCCTTTCCAGATTATCAAGCAGGCGACTAATCTCCTTGCGGTACGCCATAATCCGATCGACATATCCCTGACGCTGCTCCTGGCCGGATACCAGCATCATCTGTAAATAAGCGACAAAGTGCCCATTCACATTATCGATGAGGTCATTCGCATCCACCGTTTGTGGATAAACGTCTTTGACGATATCTCTGGCACCATCCTGAAAGCCGGACAGTTTAGACAGAGAAAAAATACTCACGGTAAACAGCATCAGAATTAAGATGGCAAACCCGCTTCCTAATCGATAACCAATACGCCAATTCGCTAAATTCACATCTCACTCCTTTTAGGTAATACATAATAATAACTACTGCGCACGGTTATCGTCTAATAACCTCGCAGAGTGGGGGAAATAATCGTTTTCGGGAAAATAAATATGCTTTATGGGCATATTAAATATACCCATAAGGGAGTAATTGCAGGTGCACTTTCAACATCAGAAAAACGTTAGAAAATACAAACAACCTCACTCTATTCGTACGCCCTGAGCTGCCTCCATGCCGTTTACCTTATCGGCACAAGACTTAGGAGCTTTATGACAGTGTCGTTTAAATCCTTTGCAGAATAGATATATCGATGGCAGATGAATATTCATTCTCGGCAAATAACCGACCAGTTGATGCAGAAAAACAAGCGGGATAGCGCGGCAATTTTATTCAAGGAAAGACAATATCGTTAATTTTCGGGAAGGAAGAAAACACGATGGAGAAATAATAAAAACTTGAGATGGGAAAATAATGCGAGTTTTATCTATTCGTAAGATATAAAAATCAGGGAGGCCATCGCCTCCCTGATTGCATTAGCCACTAATTATTACTGGGTTTCACGCAGACGCTGTGCTGCCTGAACCATATTCGCCAGAGCCTGACGCGTTTCCGGCCAGCCACGGGTTTTCAGACCGCAATCCGGGTTCACCCACAGGCGTTCAGCGGGAATACGCTGTGCCGCTTTCTTCAGCAGGTCTTCCATCCATTCCACGCTCGGTACGTTCGGGGAGTGAATATCATAAACGCCGGGACCGATTTCATTCGGGTATTCGAATTCTTCAAACGACTCCAGCAATTCCATATCGGAACGAGAGGTTTCAATCGTAATCACGTCTGCATCCAGCGCGGCGATAGAATCCATGATGTCGTTGAACTCGCAATAACACATATGGGTGTGGATCTGCGTGTCATCTTTCGCCACGGCGGCATTCAGACGGAAGGCATCCACTGCCCAGGTCAGATAAGCGTCCCAGTCCGAGCGGTGCAGCGGCAGACCTTCACGCAGCGCCGGTTCGTCAATCTGGATGATGCCAATACCTGCGGCTTCCAAATCTGCCACTTCATCACGCAGCGCCAGTGCAATCTGTTTAGCGATGGTTTCACGCGTGACGTCCTCACGCGGGAACGACCAGCACAGGATGGTTACCGGACCAGTCAGCATGCCTTTCATCGGCTTGTCGGTCAGGGACTGCGCGTATTTCGCCCACTCAACGGTGATCGCTTCTGGGCGGCTCACATCACCAATGATGACTGGCGGTTTCACACAGCGAGAACCGTAGCTCTGCACCCAACCGTTCTGGGTAAAGATAAACCCATCCAGATGCTCACCGAAGTACTCCACCATGTCATTACGCTCAGCTTCACCGTGCACCAGCACATCCAGACCCAGACGCTCTTGCTCAACCACAGCTTGCTTAATGTGCTCGGCAATGCCGGTGCGGTAGTTATTGCTATCCAGACGACCCTGTTTGAAATCCAGACGCAGGCCGCGAATTTCAGTGGTCTGCGGGAAAGAACCGATCGTGGTCGTCGGCCATGCCGGCAGATTAAAGCGCTCGCGCTGAGCATCCGCACGCACCGAATACACATTCTGACGCTGGCTGTCCTGTGCGGTAATAGCTGCCAGACGCTGCGCAACGGCGGCGTTATTCACACGCGTTGAGGTACGACGGGCGCGAATCGGCGCACTGTAGGTTTCCAGTGCCTGACCGTTGCCGCTGTTCAGTGCCTGAGACAGCAGTGACAGCTCCGCACATTTCTGAATCGCAAAGGCAAACCAGCTCTTCACTTCATCGTCCAGACGCACTTCCACACTCAGATCGATAGGGCTATGCAGCAGCGAGCATGAACTGCCCAGCCACAGATCGCGTGTTCCCACCAGCGGCTGCAGGCGCTCGAACCAGCTGCTCAGATCGGCACGCCATACGTTACGGCCATTAATCACTCCCAGAGACAGCACCCAGTTAGCAGGCAGTTGGGCGCTCAGCGTCGCGGCGTCATCTTTACCGTGAACCAGATCGACATGCAGCCCCTGAACCGGCAGCGCTTTGATCGTTTCCAGATTCTGGCTAACGCTATCGAAATAGGTTGTCAGCAGCAGTTTCACCTGACCCTGCAACGCATCGTAAGCGGGTTTAAACGCGGCCAGCCACGCTTGCGGCAGTTCCAGCGCCAGCGCAGGTTCATCAATCTGCACCCACTCGATACCGCGTTTCGCCAGTTCAGCCAGCACCTGCTGATAAACCGGCAAAATATCCTGCAGCAGCGACAGACGATCGAACGGCTCACCTTTCACTTTACCCAGCCATAGATAGGTAACCGGGCCTAACAGAACAGGCTTCACGTTATGGCCCAGTGCCAGTGCTTCATCAACGTCATCCAGCAGCTGTGTCCAGGTCAGCTTGAACTGCTGCCCTTTAGTGAACTCCGGCACCATGTAGTGATAGTTAGTGTTGAACCACTTGGTCATTTCAGCCGCCGCGGCAGGCTGACCGGTTGGTGCACGCCCACGGCCAATACGGAACAGCGTGTCCAAATCGACCGAGCCGTCTTCATTCTGATGACGAGCAGGTACGTTACCCAGCAGCAAACTGGTGGTCAGTACATGGTCGTACCAGGCGAAATCACCCACTGGCAGCAGATCAACGCCAGCATCCTTCTGTTGTTGCCAATGACGCGCACGCAGCTCACGTCCAACGGTTAGCAACTCTTCCTGTGTCGCGTTACCTGCCCAGTAGCTTTCCTGCGCTTTTTTCAGTTCACGGCGTAATCCAACGCGCGGAAAACCCAGTGTGTGATTCACAATCGCCATCGTTAATTCCTCATTTAGCCGTCCAGATGTTTACACATCCATAATCCGCAGGTAGTGTAGTAACCACAAGCGCAATTTATTCACTGTCACTGTGAAGGACTCTCATGATCGAATTTAAACACCTGCGAACGCTGCAAGCACTGCGCAATACCGGATCGTTAGCCGCCGCTGCCGCTGCACTTCACCAAACTCAATCGGCGTTATCCCACCAGTTCAGCGATCTGGAACAGCGCCTTGGGTTCAGGCTATTCGTGCGTAAAAGCCAGCCGCTGCGTTTTACGCCTCAGGGAGAAATTCTGTTGCAGTTGGCAGAGCAGGTGTTACCGCAAATCCAGCAGGCGTTGCAGGCCTGCCATGAGCCGCACCAGACCATGCTGCGTCTGGCCATCGAGTGCCATAGCTGTATTCAGTGGCTGACGCCTGCACTAGACGAGTTCCATCAGCACTGGCCGCAGGTAGTGATGGACTTTAAATCGGGCGTGACGTTCGATCCTCAGCCAGCGCTCCAGCAAGGCGAACTTGATCTGGTCATGACGTCCGACATCATGCCGCGCAGTGGCCTGCACTATTCGCCTCTGTTTGATTTTGAAGTCAGGTTGGTGCTGGCTCCCGATCATCCGCTGGCCAAAAAGGAAAAAATCGAACCGGAGGATTTCACCGCCGAGACCCTGATGATCTACCCGGTACAGCGGCAGCGGCTGGATGTCTGGCGTCACTTTTTGCAGCCGGCAGGCGTCAGCCCTACGCTGAAAAGCGTGGATAATACGCTGCTGTTGATTCAGATGGTCGCCGCTCGTATGGGCATCGCCGCGCTACCGCACTGGGTAGTGGAAAGCTTCGAGCGTCAGGGACTGATTGTCACCAAATCGCTGGGTGATGGGCTTTGGAGCCGGTTGTACGCCGCCGTCCGCGACGGAGAGCAGCGCCAACCGGTGATTGATGCGTTTATTCGTTCGGCGCGTCAGCACGCTTGTGAGCACTTACCGTTTGTGAAGGACGCTTCACGACCCAACGCTGGTGTACCCACAGCGAGGACGTGATAATTATCGTCCCCACGATAAAGCTCAGCCAGTCTGGCGTTTTATGCCAGATAGCGAAGTTAACCAAGAGCCCAGCAGGTACGTGAAAGTTGTTCATTATGCTGAGCGTTCCGGCATCCACCTGAGTGGCGCCGTAGTTCCACATAAAATAACCCAGGCCGGAAGCGCCAACCCCCAACCAGACCAGCACGCCCCACTGCAAGGTTGTGGTGGGTAATTTATCCAGATTGCCGAAGAGCAACCACGCGGTTATCGTCACGATCGCCGCCCCCAGATAAAACCAGGAAAACGCACAGTGCTGCGGCACCGGATAGAGCTCCATCAGGCGTTTATAGCCAACCTGACCTGCGGCAAAACACACGTTAGCCGCCTGCACCAGCAGGAATCCCCACCAGAAATGCTCACTCACGCCGTGATAGTGGATCACGGCTGCGCCGAATACCGCCAGCAAAGCGCTCATAGCATAGCCCCAGCGCAAGCGCTGTCGGGCGAGCAGATCGTAAATCAGCGTGACGTAAAGCGGCGTCATCACCGTGAAGAGTAAAAACTCAGGTACGGTCAGATACAGGTAAGCCTGGAACACGAACAGGTACATGATACCCAGTTGGCAAGCACCCACTAACAAATACAAGAAAATGACGCGTGGCGCGTAGCCGCGCAGACGTAAGAACGGCAAAAACACCACTGCCGCCGCCGTCAGGCGGAACATCGCAGAAAACCAGCTATCAACCTGACCCGCAAGATATTCGCCAATCAGACTGAATGAAAATGCCCACAAGATAGTGGTGATAGTAAGTAATGGCACAACAGCATCCGCTTAGAAAAAAGTAACGCCATTGTAACGGAGATGACTGAATGAATTTCAGTCAATGTGGTTTACATTAGGGTGAATAATGGACAAATGAAAGGATGAATTCCACAACGAGAGACATGATATTAAATAACGTTCATCCAGATAACATTTACATCACCGAATATATTCAGCCAACGGAATGCTTTATCAAATAATTAGAGCCTCTCTTTATGAAATAAAAGAGGCCCGGTAACCTAAAAATTAAATCTGCCATCTTAACCAGGCGAAGAAAACATTACCGTTATTGTATGTACCGGGAATGTAAGTCGCCTGGAAAGAGAGCTTACTGTAACTTATTGATGCCATAGGTAACAAAACCGGAATCGGAATATAGTTCCAGTTATCACGCATCGTTACGCCAGCCGTAAAACCCAGTCCCAGTTGAAAATCCTGATCGCTGGTTGGCCGCCAACGTTTTTCATAACCATAGCCACCAATAGGTTCCCATTTATTAAAGGAATCTTTAAAAGCCATAATATAAAGCCCGTGCCAATCCCCGTCCTTATCCAAACGGGAGACGCCATAACCCGCACCCCACGGCCTTTCATTATATCTATCTGTTTTTTCTTTATCGTACGTCCAGCGGTTATGCCAGGTAATTGCCGGGATATAAATGTCGTGGCTCTGCGGTGAACTCCAGGTCGTAGACAGGTTATTTTTACTTCTCTGCCACCAGCTTTCACTCTGCTTATCCGATGCCGAACCATTGGAATCAGCTGCGGCAGGGGCAAGATTTACCGTGCTGTTCGTATTATTTGTCCCTACATTATTTACACTTTCTGCTGCATAGCTCAAAAAAGGCACAACGGGTAGTGTAATCACACTCAGCGTGATTAAAATTCGCTTCAAGTACATATAAAGTTCTCTGTAACAGCGTCACGATTCCATTCAAACAAAGGTAATCCAGGCAAAACTATTCTTGGGTTGTTACCAAAATATATAGTTCAGTTTACTCAATCTGCCTATATAAACGGGAAACTAAAGCAGCCTATTATGAGGGGATAAAGAGCAACTTTGCCTAAATAGATAGTGAATTCAGCGCTGATTTCAGACGTTTCTTAGTCGAAATAACAAAAAACCACCTTATTTATCGGTGGTTTATGCTCTGATGGGGAACCCCGTTCCGGATAGAGAGTAAAACGGTGAATCGCCTACACAGCGAGGTTAGATGCCATCGCCGTATTCGAAGCCACGATTGATGCCGTTGAAATACTGATCCATGTCCATAGCAGGTTTATCGCTTTCTGGTCGACCGACGATACGAGCAGGGACACCTGCCGCCGTCGTGTGTGGAGGAACAGATTGCAGCACGACCGAGCCGGCGCCAATTTTCGCGCCACATCCCACTTCAATGTTCCCCAGTATTTTCGCACCTGCACCAATCATCACGCCTTCGCGAATTTTAGGGTGACGATCGCCGCTCGTTTTACCCGTCCCGCCCAGCGTCACGGATTGCAGAATGGAGACATCATTTTCAACCACGGCGGTTTCGCCGATCACAATACCCGTTGCATGATCGAGCATGATCCCGCAACCGATTCTCGCCGCTGGGTGGATATCGACACCGAAAGAAACCGAGATCTGGTTCTGGAAATAGACCGCCAGCGCTTTACGATCCTGCGACCACAGCCAGTGGCCAATACGATACGCCTGCAATGCATGAAACCCTTTCAGGTAGAGCAGCGGCGTCGAGTATTTATCCACCGCTGGGTCGCGCAGGCAGACGGCCTGAATATCGCGCGCGGCAGAAACGATCATCTGCGGATCGGCGTGGTAGGCTTCTTCCACCACTTCACGAATGGCGATGGCGGGCATGATCGCATTTGCCAGCTTGTTCGCCAGCATATAGCTCAGTGCGCTACCCAGATTCTCGTGCTTCAGCAACGTGGCATGAAAAAAGCTGGCCAGCATCGGTTCACAGTCTGCAAGACTGCGCGCTTCTGCCTTGATATTGGTCCAGACCAGTTCCAGTTCTTCTGTCGACATTGCCTTACTCTCCGAGATACCACACACCACAACGTATATCTGTTCTCAAACGGCAGGCTTAGTAGCACCGCCGCTCGCATACAAGAAAATGAAGATACTATGAGCCTCCCAGATTAGGAAGCCCAGCTAAGCATCGAACGACGTGTTTTATAATTTGGCGGTTTCGTCTTTACGCGTGCGTCCCAACAGGCTCAGTGCCGCCTCTCGGGCGTCTTTTCCGCAATACAGAACTTGCCAGAGTTGTTCGGTAATCGGCATTTCAACGCCGTAGCGCTGCGCTAACGCCAGCACCTCTTTCGTATTGCGATACCCTTCAACAACCTGACCAATACTATCCTGCGCGCTCTGTACATCCATTCCCTGCCCCAGCATCATACCGAAGCGCCGGTTACGGGACTGATTATCAGTACAGGTCAGCACCAGATCGCCCAGCCCAGCCATCCCCATGAAGGTCGAGGGATCTGCACCCAGCGCCGTGCCAAGCCGGGTCATTTCCGCCAGTCCGCGAGTGATCAATGCGGTACGAGCATTAGCGCCAAACCCAATGCCATCAGACATTCCAGCACCGATAGCGATGACGTTTTTAACCGCCCCGCCCAACTGCACGCCGATAAAATCCGGGTTGCTGTATACGCGGAAGCTCTTCCCACAGTGCAGCAGCCGCTGTAAGTCGTCGGCAAATTCACTGTCCGTTGATGCCAGAGCAATAGCCGTCGGCATGCCAGCTGCTAATTCTTTGGCAAATGTCGGGCCGGATACCACCGCAAGCGGAATAGTGTCACCCAACGCTTCGCGGGCGACATCCTGCAACAGGCGTCCCGTTTCCGCTTCCAGCCCTTTTGTCGCCCACACGATACGCGCATCGGCCCGCAAATGCGGTTTCAACTGACGCAGAACATCACCAAACACATGGCTCGGCACCACAACCAACACGTTTCTGCTGGCAGCGAGCGCCTGCGCCAGATTGGTTTCCAGCTGTAGCGAATCGGGGAAAGGCACATCCGGCAGAAACGCCTGATTACAGCGAGCGGCCTGTAACGCCTGAATGTGTGCAGGGTTGTGGCCCCACAGCACAACTCGATGGCCATTACGCGCCAGCGTAATGGCCAATGCGGTGCCGTACGAACCGGCACCGATGACGGTCATGGAAGCGTCAGACGCGTTCATCAGGCATCCTGATGCTGCGCAGCGCCTTCACCTTCGGTCTGCTGCTGCAGGTAGTTCATGAACAGCGCATCAAAGTTAACCGGTGCCAGATTCAGCTGCGGGAAGGTACCGCGAGAAACCAGGCTGGTGATGCACTCACGCGCGTAAGGGAACAGAATGTTCGGGCAGTATGCGCCCAGGCAGTGCGCCAGTTGAGTTCCTTCAATGCCGCCAACGGTAAAGATACCACCTTGCTGAACTTCACACAGAAACGCAGTTTCTTCACCCAGAGAAGCTGTTACGGTCACGCGCAGAACAACTTCATAGATGTCATCAGCCAGTTGGCTGGACGCCGTATCCAGATCCAGTTTTACTTCCGGCTGCCATTCCTGCTGGAACACCTGAGGCGCATTCGGCGCTTCAAAAGAGATATCTTTGGTGTAGATACGCTGGATTTGGAAAGCCATTTCTGTGTTGTTTTGTTCAGACATGTTAAGTAATACCCTTTTGTTAGATTTTCTTGACGTCTTCCGTCGTCATAAGTAGGCGGACGTCAGCACAGTTCTGTCATTATCGTACTGCAATCAGCCTGTCGGTTATCCTGCCAAATCGTTGCCATTTTTGCGTATGACTTATCACAACTATGACTGATCACACACGGCACGACGAGGATAGTTTTACCACAAACCGTTTTACTTGCCGCGGACTAAAGGCAGATTCTCACCACTCCAGCCAGCCAGGCCGTCTTTCAGCACCTGCACACGCTCAAAACCCGCTTTATACAAATTTTCGGCCGCTTCGCGTGAAGAGAGGCCATTGGCGCAGACTACAATAATCGGCTGCGACTTATGTTTTTCAAGTTCACCTACGCTGCCGTTTTTAATGTCATTCGGCAACAGGTTAAATGCGCTGGCAATATGGCCACGGCGATAGTCGTCACGGTTACGGATATCAACGACGACAGCATCTTCTTTATTAATCAGTCGGATCGCTTCACCGCGAACCACTTCTTTCACGTTCGACAGTTTACTCTTCACAGTAAGTACAATTACCGCAACCAACAGCGCAACCCAGGCGATGCTCAAAATAGGGTTCTTGCTAACAAATGGCATAATCTCTTGCATGGGGTGTAACGGCTCCCGGATCAGTTAAGCAACAAAAATAAAGGTTCCTGAGTATACCTGCGCGATACGGCAATTACAGCCAGTAAGCCAACATAGCGTATCGAATCTGCGGCGCGATACCCAAAAATTACCAGGATAGAGGTTTGACGCTATCCCAGCGCAAGCCCGCAAGCGCCAGCCAGAGATAGCCAGCCACAGAAACTGGCGTACCAAATAATGCCATTCCCCCATTTTATGCGCAGAGCTTTCCATTTATCCATTATTGATGCGCATAGATGCCCGTCTTTGTGCCATGCTTGTCACGTCTGGAAATAGAAATCAGACAAGAGACAACTGGTAAGCCGCTGTTCATCGTGGAATAATTCACCGCTATGAGTAAAAACGCGTTATTTGTACAGAGTCGAGTGGCATGTAGCGCCGATCGCCAGTTATCCGCATTACAAAGGCTGCTCACCCGCTGCGTCAGCGCACTCTGCGTTGGCGTTTTGCTGTTGCCCGCGCTCGGCCAGGCGGAAGATAATCAGGCACAGCTCAAGACCCTGCAACAAGATATCGCCGCGAAAGAAAAAAGCGTTCAGGAACAACAAAAGCAGCGCAGTGCGTTAGTCCAGCAGTTGAAAAAGCAAGAGCAGTCTATCTCTCAGGCCAGCCGCCAACTGCATGAAACGCGCAATACGCTGTCCACGCTAAATAAAGAACTAACCAGCCTCAGCGCTTCTATCGCAAAGCTGCAGTCTCAGCAGAATAAGCAACAAACGCTGCTCTCCCGCCAGCTCGACGCCGCCTTCCGACAAGGTCAGCACAGCGCGCTGCAATTAATGCTGAGCGGAGAGGAAAGCCAGCGCAACGAGCGCATCCTCGCCTACTTCGGCTACCTGAATGAAGCCCGCCAGAAATCTATCCACGACTTGCAGCAAACCCGCGTGGAACTGGCTGACCAAAAACGTCAGTTGGAACAAAAACAGACGCAGCAAAAAACGCTGCTGAGTGACCAGCAGCAGCAACAGCAGACGCTGGAGCAGGCGCAGTCCGATCGGAAAAAAACGCTGTCGACGCTGGAAAGTTCGCTGGAAAAAGATCAGCAGCAGTTGACGGAGCTGCGCCAGAATGAAACCCGGTTGCGCGACCAGATCGCTCGCGCCGAGCGAGAAGCGAAAGCCCGCGCCGAGCGGGAAGCGCGTGAGGCCGCCAAAGTTCGCGCGAAGGAAGAACAAGCCAAACGCAGCGGCAGCAGCTACAAACCCACTGAAGGTGAACGCTCACTCATGGCCCGAACTGGCGGTTTAGGTCGACCTTCAGGTCAAGCTATCTGGCCGGTTAACGGCCGCATCGAACACCGCTTCGGCGAACCGCTACAGGGCGAACTGCGCTGGAAAGGTCTGGTGATTGCCGCGCCGGAAGGAACGGAAGTGAAAGCCATCGCCGACGGCACCGTACTGATGGCCGACTGGCTACAGGGCTATGGGCTGGTCGTTGTTGTGCAACATGGTAAAGGCGATATGAGCCTGTACGGCTATAACCAAAGCGCGCTGGTCTCTGTTGGCGCTCAGGTCAAAGCCGGTCAACCTATTGCGCTGGTTGGCACCAGCGGCGGGCAGAGCCAGCCCGGGCTGTATTTTGAAATCCGTCGTCAGGGTCAGGCGGTCAATCCACAACCTTGGCTGGGAAGATAGCCTTGTCATATTTAACCAAAACACCGTTATTGGCATTGAGTCTGCTCGCGTTGTCTCCTTTGGCACTGGCCGGGAAACTTTCCATCGTCATCGATGATTTCGGCTATCGTCCGCATAATGAGAACCAGATTCTGGCAATGCCAACGGCGATTTCCGTCGCGGTATTACCCAACGCGCCATACGCCCGCGAAATGGCGACCAAAGCCCACCAGCAAGGGCGAGAGGTATTGATCCATCTGCCAATGGCACCGATGAGCAAACAGCCGCTGGAGCGTGACACGCTACGCCCGGACATGAGCAGCGATGAAATTCAGCGCATCATTCGCCAATCGGTCAATAACGTGCCTTACGCCGTGGGCCTGAACAACCATATGGGCAGCGCGATGACTGCCAGCCTGCCCGGCATGCAAAAAGTCATACAGGCGCTGAGCGCCTATCAGCTCTACTTCCTTGATAGCATGACCATTGGTAGCAGCCAATCGAGTCAGGCGGCAGCAGGAACAGGCGTCAAAGTCATCAAACGCAAAGTCTTTCTGGATGATTCGCAAAACGAAGCCGAGATTCGTAAGCAGTTTACCCGCGCGGTGCAAATTGCCCGTCGCAGCGGTTCCGCTATCGCTATCGGGCATCCCCATCCTTCAACCATCCGCGTTTTGCAGCAGATGCTGCCCACGCTGGATGCCGATATTGTCTTAGTCCGCCCCAGCCAGTTGCTGAACGAGCCGACGCGGCAGTACGAGCCTCAGCCGCAACAGCCGGTTAAACCACGTAATCCGTTCCGCGGCATACCGCAGTGTCGGGTCAAGCAGCTGCCAGAACCAGTGAAGAACGATGTGTTCTTCAAGCTGGTGAGCAGCAGCATTCGGGACAGTGCCCCCGTACTGTTTATCAAGCAGCGCTGGCAAACCTGGGTGGCACCGGCAGAGACCGAAACGCCCGCGCAACCGTAACGTCACATGGACTCGCGACGGCAAGGTTACTCCTCATTCCAATTGAGAATAACCTTGCCCGACTGGCCCGATCGCATCGCATCAAAGCCTTTTTGAAATTCATCAATGTGAAAGCGGTGGGTGATAATCGGTGACAAGTCCAGCCCGGACTGAATGAGCGCCGACATTTTGTACCAGGTTTCGAACATCTCTCGTCCGTAGATCCCTTTGATAAACAGCCCTTTAAAAATCACCTCACCCCAGTCAATCGACATCGGTTCATGCGGGATGCCCAGCATGGCGATGCGTCCACCGTGATTCATCGCTTTCAACATGGCGCGAAAGGCGGATGGCGCACCCGACATCTCTAATCCAATATCAAACCCTTCGGTCATGCCCAGTTCTATCATGACGTCAGCCAGCTTTTCCTCTGCCACATTGACGGCGCGCGTTGCCCCCATTTTTCTGGCGAGATCCAGACGGTACGCATTTACATCGGTAATGACGACATTCCTTGCACCAACGTGACGGCACACCGCCGCCGCCATCATGCCTATCGGCCCTGCGCCAGCAATCAAGACATCTTCCCCCACTAAGTCAAAGGAAAGTGCGGTATGTACCGCGTTACCGAAAGGATCGAAAATGGCGGCCAGCTCGTCAGAAATATTGTCGGGAATGCGAAACGCGTTGTAGGCAGGAATCACCAGATATTCCGCGAATGAACCAGGGCGATTTACCCCGACGCCGATGGCATTGCGACATAAATGACGTCGTCCGGCGCGGCAGTTGCGGCAGTAGCCACAGGTAATATGGCCTTCTCCAGACACCCTGTCACCAATATGAAAACCGTTAACCTCCTGACCGATAGCAACAATTTCGCCCACATACTCATGCCCGACAACCATCGGAACGGGAATGGTCTTCTGCGACCATTCATCCCAGTTGTAGATATGCACATCCGTTCCGCAAATCGCGCTTTTACGGATTTTAATCATGATGTCGTTATGCCCGAGCTCCGGCGTGGGGGAATCCACCATCCAGATGCCCTCTTCCGGCCGCAGTTTTGCCAATGCTTTCATGACGGTTTCCTCAGATGATTACACCCAGACGTTTGCCCACGCGGATAAAAGCCTCGACGGCAAATTGGATTTGCTGCGGCGTATGGGCGGCCGACATTTGCGTGCGGATACGCGCCTGACCGAGGGGAACCACGGGATAGAAAAAGCCGGCGACGTACACGCCTTCCCGCTGTAGCGCCTGCGCAAAATCCTGCGCCAGCTGCGCCTCGCCCAGCATCACGGGAATAATGGCGTGATCGGCCCCCACCAGCGTGAACCCTGCGGCAGCCATCTTTTCACGGAACAAACGGGCGTTTGCCCACAGACGCTCACGCCGTTCACCACTCTGTTCCAGCAGATCCAGCACGCTGAGCGATGCGGTGACAATCGCAGGCGCAAGCGAGTTGGAAAACAGATAGGGGCGCGAACGCTGGCGCAGCCAGTCGATCACCTCATGTCTGCCCGCCGTATATCCCCCCGACGCGCCCCCCAGCGCCTTGCCTAGCGTCCCGGTAATGATGTCGACGCGCTCCATCACCCCACGGTGTTCATGCGTTCCGCGTCCTTGTTCGCCCACAAACCCCACTGCATGGGAATCATCAACCATCACGAGCGCGTCATAACGATCCGCCAGATCGCAAATTCCCTGCAAATCGGCAATCACACCATCCATCGAGAACACACCGTCGGTGGCGATCATGATGTGCCTTGCTCCCTCCGCTCTGGCCAACTGCAACTGCGCTTCCAACTGACTCATATCGTTATTGGCATAGCGGTAGCGCCGCGCCTTCGATAGCCGAATACCATCGATGATTGAGGCATGATTGAGCGCATCGGAAATAATCGCATCTTCCGCTTCCATCAGCGTTTCAAACAGCCCGCCGTTGGCATCAAAACAGGAGGAATAGAGAATCGCGTCATCCATTCCTAAAAAATCCGCCAGCTTACGCTCCAGTTGCTTATGGATATCCTGCGTGCCGCAGATGAAGCGCACCGATGCCATGCCAAAGCCGTGGCTGTCCAATCCGGCTTTGGCGGCAGCAATCAGTTCAGGGCTGTCCGCCAGACCAAGATAATTATTGGCGCAGAAGTTGAGCAGGCGGTTGCTGTCCATCACCTCGATTTCAGCCTGCTGTGCAGAGGTAATGATGCGCTCCTCCTTGAACACACCTTCGGTACGTGCAGCCATAATTTGTGTAGTAAGTTGTTGATAAAACGCGGCAGGCATAGCGTTACTCTCCCATAAAAAGATCGCTTTATGGTTTTTAAGCTAGCGGATGTGGGCAGAAATGCGGGGTAAACAGTCTGAAAATGCTGGCTTCGTCACGGCCTGAATCATCTTAAAAAAGTTGGGGCAACACGGGATAAATTAAGCTCTGGCTGCTTGCGGTAAAATGAAATGCTATTATAGCGGTCATAAACAGTGTGGGGCGCGGTGCCTCACCAGCAAGATTAACAAAGGTCGCGCCCATGATTATCGTTACTGGCGGTGCCGGTTTTATCGGCAGCAATATCGTAAAATCCCTGAATGACATCGGCTATCGGGACATTCTGGTTGTCGATAACCTGAAAGACGGCACCAAATTCGTCAATCTGGTCGATCTGGACATCGCAGATTACATGGATAAGGAAGACTTCATCGCCAGCATCGTTGCAGGCGATGACTTGGGCGATATCGATGCCGTATTCCATGAAGGTGCCTGCTCCTCCACCACCGAGTGGGATGGCAAGTACATGATGGATAATAACTATCAGTATTCCAAAGATGTACTGCACTATTGCCTCGATCGCAACATTCCGTTCCTGTATGCCTCTTCTGCCGCAACCTACGGCGGTCGCAACGATAACTTTATCGAAGAGCGTCAATACGAGCAGCCGCTGAACGTCTATGGCTACTCCAAATTCCTGTTCGATCAATACGTGCGTGAAATTCTCCCGGAAGCTGAATCGCAGATCTGCGGCTTCCGCTATTTCAACGTCTACGGACCGCGTGAAGGTCACAAAGGCAGCATGGCGAGCGTCGCATTTCATCTGAACAACCAGATTAATCAGGGTGAAAATCCGAAGCTGTTCTCCGGTAGCGAGAACTTCCAGCGTGACTTCATCTACGTCGGTGATGTCGCGGCCGTCAACCTGTGGTTCTGGCAAAACGGAGTTTCCGGCATCTTCAACTGCGGTACTGGTCGCGCCGAATCCTTCCAGGCTGTCGCCGACGCTACGCTTGCGTTCCACAAGAAAGGCAGCGTGGAATACATCGAGTTCCCCGAGAAGCTGAAAGGCCGCTATCAGGCTTATACACAAGCCGACCTCACCAATTTGCGTGCCGCAGGCTATGACAAGCCGTTCAAAACCGTCGCCGAAGGCGTGGCGGAATATATGGCCTGGCTGAACCGTACCGTTTAATCAAATAAGGATTCATAAGCGGTATGAAAATTTTGGTCATCGGCCCTTCCTGGGTCGGCGATATGATGATGTCGCACAGCCTTTATCGCACGTTGAAGGCTGAACACCCGGAAGCGGTTATTGACGTGATGGCGCCAGCCTGGTGCCGTCCGCTGCTGGCACGTATGCCGGAAGTCAATCAGGCGTTAGCCATGCCGCTCGGCCACGGCGCACTGGAGCTGGGCGAACGTCGCCGTCTTGGCGTATCGCTGCGCGATGCAGGCTACGATCGCGCTTACGTGCTGCCCAACTCCTTTAAATCCGCGCTGGTCCCGTTCTTTTCCAACATTCCGCAGCGTACAGGCTGGCGCGGCGAAATGCGCTACGGGCTGCTGAACGACTTACGCGTGCTGGATAAGGCGGCATTTCCGCTGATGGTTCAGCGTTACGCCGCATTAGCCTACGATCGTAGCCGTATTCGTCGCGCCGAGGATCTGCCGCAGCCGTTACTGTGGCCACAGTTGCAGGTCAATCAGGCCGAAATTGCGGACATGATGCAGGCCTTCGACCTCAGCGATGCACGCCCCATCATCGGCTTTTGCCCCGGAGCCGAATTCGGCCCCGCTAAACGGTGGCCGCATTATCACTATGCGGCGTTGGCACAATCACTGATCGAGCGCGGCTACCAGATCGCGCTGTTCGGTTCAGCCAATGACCGTTCAGCCTGTGACGATATCCTTCAGGGGTTGACGGAAGAGGCACGGCAGCATTGCACCAGTCTGGCAGGGAAAACCTCGCTGGAACAGGCAGTGGTGTTGATCGCCGCCTGCCACGCCATCGTCAGCAACGACTCCGGGCTCATGCACGTTGCGGCGGCACTTCATCGTCCGCTGGTCGCGCTTTATGGCCCAAGCAGCCCCGATTTTACCCCGCCGCTGTCCCATCAGGCCGAGGTGATTCGCCTGATTACCGGCTATCACCGGGTGCGCAAAGGCGATGCCGAACAGGGTTACCACCAGAGTTTGATCGACATTCAGCCCGAACGCGTACTCAGCGCACTGGATAAGTATCTCATTCCGGGAGCAGACGCATGAGAGTGCTGATCGTCAAAACATCGTCGATGGGCGATGTGCTGCATACGCTGCCCGCCTTAACCGATGCAATGCAGGCTATTCCCGGTATCCAGTTCGACTGGGTGGTTGAAGAAGGTTTCGCGCAGATTCCCAACTGGCACCCAGCGGTTTCCCGCGTGATTCCAGTCGCAATACGTCGCTGGCGCAAAAGCTGGTTCAGTGCCCCGGTGCGTCAGGAACGTGCGGAATTTAAACGCCAGCTACGCCAGCACCGCTATGATGCCGTGATTGATGCGCAAGGGCTGATTAAAAGCGCGCTGCTGGTGACGCGACTCGCCAACGGAAAGAAACACGGACTGGATTGCAAGAGCGCGCGTGAGCCGCTGGCAAGCTGGTTTTATAACTATCGCCACCCGATAAGCCGTCAACAGCATGCCGTCGAGCGCGTACGCGAGCTGTTTGCCGCCAGCCTAGGCTACCGGAAACCCGCCGAGCGCGGCGATTATGCGATTGCCTCGCGTTTCCTCTCCCAGCCGCCCGCGGACGCCAACCGCTATCTGGTGTTTCTCCACGCCACAACGCGTGATGAAAAACACTGGCCGGAAGCACACTGGCGTGAACTGATTGCCCTATTGGCACCGAGTGGACTACGCATCAAACTCCCTTGGGGAGCGGAGCATGAGCACCAGCGCGCCTTACGGCTGGCGGAAGGCTTTCCGCATGTCGAAGTCTTACCACGCCTCACGCTGCAACAGGTCGCCGAGGTATTAGCTGGCGCCAAAGTCGTCGTTTCCGTCGATACCGGGCTTAGCCACCTGACGGCAGCGCTGGATCGTCCAAATATCACCTTATATGGGCCAACCGACCCGGGGTTGATTGGCGGCTACGGAATGAATCAGGTGGTGGAAATGTCTGGTGACAATTCCATGGATACAATTTCACCTCAAGCAATCTTTCAACAATTACAATCTCTTATATAACCGACGAGTTTTGGTAATGCATATGCATTCGAAAGAAAAACGGCTAGCCAGAGAACGCATTAAGCGAATTCTCGTTATCAAACTACGGCATTTCGGTGACGTCTTGTTGACCACCCCGTTATTAGGGACGCTGAAACAGCATTACGAGAGTGCCCAGATTGATGTACTGGTTTATAGCGGTACAGAAGTCATGCTATCCGGCAATCCAGATGTTCACACCCGTTTAACCGTTGACAGGAATCTCAAACATGAAGGTATCCGTGCACAATGGCATGGAGAAAGTACGCTTTGGAAAGCGTTGAAAGCACAACAATACGACCTCATCATCAATCTTTCCGATCAATGGCGCGCTGCACTTTACTGTAAATTCCTCACCCCTGCGATTAGCATTGGCTTCCGTTGGCCAAAGAGGGACAACCTCTTATGGAAGTCTTGCCATGATATGTTGGTTGAGACGACGCAACACAACGAGCAACACACTGTTTTAAACAATCTTTCTATCCTCGCCCCCTTGGAATTTCCTGAGACGGATACCTCCGTGAAGATGTCCTGGCGACCGGAAGATGAAAAATATGTCAGCCAATTGCTCGAACAGCACAGCTTATCTGACTATGTCTTGATCCACCCAGGCGCTCGCTGGGCGTTCAAAACCTGGTCCGCGATCTCTTTCGCTGCATTAATTGATCATCTGACAAATCAGGGAAAACGCGTGGTTCTTGCTGGCGGGACATCAGCCGAAGAATTGCAGATAGCGACAAGCATCATCAACAACGTGGCAAACCCGGAGCAGATTGTAAATCTGACCGGACAACTGGAATTGCCTCAGCTCGCGATACTGATTGATAAAGCACAGTTATTTATCGGCGTGGATTCTGCACCGATGCACATGGCGGCAGCACGACAAACGCCGTCTGTTGCGCTATTTGGCCCGAGCAACCTGAAACAGTGGCATCCATGGCAGGCACCACACACATTATTATGGGCTGGCGACTATCGCCCACTCCCCAAGCCCGAGGAAATTGATACCAACACACAGGAGCGTTACCTTGATGCCATTCCGGTCTCTGACGTGATTGCTGCGACCAGCAAGTGGCTTTCCTAAACCCCTTAATATGTAAATAAAGAAGACGCCAACAAGTCGCTTTTTACACCTGTGAGATTGTATGAAACTTGATTTTTTGCCCACATACTTTACGGACGCCGATAAGAGAAATTTCCCCACGATTACCGCCTTCTTGCTTGGGCTTTCTCTGCCACTTTCTAATCAACTGTTGAAAGTCGCGTTGGTCCTGGCGCTCATCTGCGTCTTGAAATTCCGGGATATGAAGTATTGGCGTCAGATGATTATTCATCCGATGGTAATACTCCCCGCGTTGATGATCGGCTTATTAGCGCTATCCCTGCTCACTCATCATCATGAGGCAGGGCCGGAGATGGTCGAAAAATATAAGAAGCTGCTGTACATCCTGCCTCTTGCTTTATTCTTTGTGCTCCAATCAGCACAGAGCAAGGCGTTATTCAGCGGCTTTCTCTTGGGAAATGGTATTGTCCTTGCACTGAGTATCGCTGGTGGTTTGTTTCATCTATTTCCTGGGCATATCGACCCTGCGAACCCGACCGTTTTTAAGCTACAGATTACTCAAAACTTTTTTATGGCCATGGCCGTATTTCTCTGGCTTGAGCGAGCCAGAATCAGCCAGGGATCTGGACGAATCGGTTACCTGCTATTAGCACTAGTCGCTTGCTGCAACATACTGTTTATGGTGCAAGGTAGAATCGGATACATCGCCCTTATTGCAGGTATTGGCGCTTGGGCATTGCTCTCTCTGAAACCGCGTCAGGCCCTGCTCACACTAGGCTCTGGCATTGTCGTCATTGGCCTGTTGTTTACGATTCCTAACCGCGCAGCCGAACGCATTACACTTGGTGTCCACGAAATACAAAACTGTCTACAGCAAAAAACGGGCGATGCTTATTCTGCTTGTGATAGCTCAATGGGGCAACGCACCGCATTTATTTTACAGGCTGCGCAATTAATTGAGCAGGCTCCGCTGTTGGGCAACGGCGCAGGAAGTTTCTGGTATCACAACCCTGAAACAGGCTACAGCGTAAATAACCCACACAACCAGTATTTACTGGAAACGATACAGAATGGTGCCGTCGGCCTTGCCATATTCCTTTTATGGATGGCCAGTTTTGCTATCGCCGCATGGAACCAGCCACCTCGAGAGAAAAGCATTTTTGTTACGCTTCTGGTCATTTATTTAACTGGTAATCTCTTTAACTCATTCCTGTTGGACTCAACCGAAGGCCACCTGTTTGCGATTCTGACCGCACTCCTGCTGGCAAAGCATATTCCACTGCTGAAGCGCAATAAAAACGCAGCGCCACAGCACGGCGCAGCTTCATAATTACGTCAGAATAGCGTTACGTTAGCATCATGCTGCTCACTCAATGGCACTTAAAAACACCGGTGCCATTGGGTTTAACGCTTAGGCGGCAAGAGAACGCCTTTCTCTGCCTGTTCCATCATTTCCAGCATCATAGGGCATATAGTGAACACGCATAAACGTTTATCCGTTGTCATGATTACCAAAAATGAAACAGAGCTGATCGCCGATTGCCTCCAGTCTGTCTCGTGGGCAGATGAAATTATTGTTGTCGATTCAGGCAGCACAGATGACACAGTAGAAATAGCACATCAATACGGTGCCAAAGTCTATCAACACGACGACTGGCCTGGGTATGGCAAGCAGCGGCAGCGTGCGCAGAGTTATGCCAGCGGTGATTATATTTTCATGATTGACGCGGATGAACGAGTGACGCCTGAATTACGGCAATCAATCGAAGTCGTGCTTGCTGCCCCAGACGCTGGTGATAATACGGTTTACCACTGCTCACGACGCAATTTTTTCCTTGGTCGTTTTATGAAGCATAGCGGATGGTATCCCGATAACGTTATCCGCCTCTATGCGAATCAGCGCTACCGCTATAACGACAACAGCGTGCACGAATCTCTTGATTATGGCTCAGCCACATTGACGCATTTATCAGGTGATTTATTACATTTAACCTGCCGAGACTTCGCCGTTTTTCAACAAAAACAGCTACGCTATGCTTCAGCATGGGCGGAAGAACGACACCGTCAGGGGAAAAAATGCCGCTACCTGAGTATCCTTACGCACACGGCTTCAGCATTCTTAAAAACCTGGATATTACGTGCTGGTTTTTTGGATGGAAAACACGGTTTTCTACTCGCGATTATTAATGCGCAGTACACATTCAATAAATACGCTGGGTTATGGTCTCGTAATAATATAAAGTTGTAAGGAATGGGTGATACCACCAAACATAGCCTTATCCTCACTAACCCGATAAAATCACCCCAGCGATAACCGATAACAGTAAACCTTATGCTACAAACTCTCTACACCATTATCCTGTACCTCATCCAACCGTTGATTTGGCTTCGCCTGTGGCTTCGTGGTCGCAAAGCGCCCGCCTACCGTCGGCGATGGGGTGAACGCTACGGTTTTTGTGCAGAGAAGGTTAAGCCAGACGGTATCATGCTGCATTCAGTGTCAGTAGGTGAAACGCTCGCTGCCATTCCCCTAGTGAGAGCGCTGCGCCATCGTTACCCCAATCTACCGATCACAGTCACAACCATGACGCCAACCGGTTCCGAGCGTGTGCGCTCGGCTTTTGGTGACACGGTCTACCACGTTTACCTGCCTTATGATTTACCCTGTGCCCTGAAGCGCTTTTTTGACCAGGTTCGTCCGAAAATCGTCATTATTATGGAAACCGAGCTGTGGCCAAATCTGATCGCGGAACTGCACAAACGCGACATTCCGTTGGTTATTGCCAATGCCCGACTGTCCGAGCGCTCTGCTGCGGGTTATAAAAAGATCGGGACGCTAATGCGCCATATCTTGCGGCGCATTACCCTCGTCGCTGCGCAGAATCAGGAAGACGGGAATCGATTTATCGATCTTGGTCTGAAGCGCTCCAGCCTGAAAGTGACCGGCAGCCTCAAATTTGATATTTCCGTGACGCCGGAACTGGCGGCACGAGCCATTACATTACGCCGACAATGGGCGCCACACCGTCCAGTATGGATAGCCACCAGTACGCACGAAGGTGAAGAAGCGATCGTTCTGGCCGCTCACCGACAGCTGCTTGCCACCTACCCTGACTTACTCCTCATTCTTGTTCCTCGTCATCCGGAACGTTTCTCTACCACGCAGGCACTGACAGAAAATTTGGGATTCACCTACACGCTGCGCAGCAGTGGTGAACAGCCTTCTGCCAACACGCAGGTAGTCATTGGGGACACCATGGGCGAACTGATGCTGTTGTACGGCATCGCCGATCTGGCTTTTGTTGGTGGAAGTTTGGTTGAACGGGGCGGGCATAATCCGCTAGAAGCGGCAGCCCACGCTATTCCGGTCTTGATGGGGCCATACACGTTCAATTTCAAAGATATCTGCAATAAGCTAGATCAGGCTGACGGATTGATTACCGTGACCGATGCTGACTCACTTGGAAAAGAAGTAGGGAAACTGCTCGCTGACGAAGACTATCGCCTCTACTACGGTCGACACGCCGTGGAAGTGTTACACCAAAACCAGGGGGCACTACAGATGCTGCTTACGCTTCTGGAGCCTTATTTGCCCCAGCGCACACAGTGACTGAAACAGTGAATGAAGGGCTGACGTGATGACAACCAAAGCGATTTATCCTGGAACGTTCGATCCATTAACCAATGGTCATTTGGATCTACTGACGCGAGCATCACGGCTGTTCGACCATGTGGTGCTGGCCATCGCCGCCAGCCCGAGCAAGCATACACTTTTCACTCTGGATGAGCGCGTGGCGCTGGCAAAAGGCGCGACAGAGCATTTATCGAATGTCGACGTCATCGGCTTCAGCGATCTTATGGCGCACTTCGCACAGCAGCAAAACGCCAATATTCTCGTACGCGGTTTGCGAGCTGTTGCCGATTTCGAATATGAACTCCAGCTCGCAAAAATGAATCACCACCTGATGCCTACGCTCGAAAGCGTTTTTCTGATGCCGTCGGAAGAGTGGTCGTTTATTTCATCTTCTCTGGTCAAAGAAGTCGCTCGTCACGGCGGTGACGTATCACATTTCTTGCCCGATGCCATCGTGAGTGCCTTACAGGACAAACTATCAAAGAAGATGTAGGGGAATTATTTTTTCTTTGAATATAAATAAACCGTAAAATAAAAACGTAGGGAATACCAAAAATCATTAAATGTCCTCATTCCCTTGAATAAATTCCCGCCAATACCCGTAGCGATAAATTTTTTAGCTAGCTGTTGCCGGATAGCAGGCGATGATATCTTTTTACGCAAAAGCCCAAATAAATGGCGACTCTCTCGATTGGCATGACGAATTAACGCTTTATTTAAAGCAACGTTATCTTTGTTCTGAGCTGCGAGAGAAATCAGCCCCTGCATGATATCAATATAGCTGTTTGCTCTGCGGGCTATTTTCTCAATTGATGATGACTTTGTGATCGAATGCGTATTACCAACGCGATAGCCATAGCTCATTTTTTCACAGAAACCGACTCGCTTGGCTACCAGCGCTAAATTCGCCGTCCACAGAA
The DNA here is from genome assembly GCF_037136835.1 of Pectobacterium sp. 1950-15. NCBI lineage: Bacteria > Pseudomonadati > Pseudomonadota > Gammaproteobacteria > Enterobacterales > Pectobacteriaceae > Pectobacterium > Pectobacterium sp. 1950-15. The sequence continues at coordinate 65,877 of NZ_JBBBQR010000009.1, forward strand.
TATCTTCATGCATCATATCTTGAATAAAGCTTAAATTATTCAATGAGATAATATCGCGACGTATGAGCTGCAACCAGGCAAAGTGGCACCATTCTTTATGTTTTACACCCCGAATAATCCATTCATCGCCACTGATTACCTCACCCCATGGCTGCTGCGTCTGAATAGGTTTTTTTACTTCTTGCTCCGGATTTTCATTAAATTTGAAGCCATTACCTATCAAAAGATCGAGGCGTTGTTCCTTAGCTTTTTCGAGCCATGCTGATAGCGTATCTTTTTCCAACCAGTCATCACCATCAACAAATGCAATCCACTCTCCATTCGCGTGCCGAATCCCTGTATTTCTCGCTTCCGACAATCCTTTATTTTCCTGGCTTACAACAATCAAATTCGTAGCCGATTTGCCTATCTCATTCAATTGCACAAGGCTGCCATCGGTGGAACCATCATTGACTGCAATAATTTCAAAAGAGACATTATCCTGAGCAAGCAACGATGAAAAAAGAGGCTGAATAAACTCTTCGCAGTTATATATCGGAACAATGACGCTGATATCCACACGACTCATAATGCCCTCTGAAAATTTTTATATTTAGGCTATAACATTGAAAACAAAAAGTAAGATCACTTCTGGCAGCGGCGGCAGAAAAAGGTACTGCGCTGACCATGTTTCGCGGTTTCGATCGGTGTTCCACATGTCCGGCAAGGTTCACCATTGCGGCCATAGACTCGCAGTTCCTGCGCGAAATAGCCGGGTTTACCGTCTGATTGCAAAAAGTCGCGCAGCGTCGTACCGCCCTGCTCAATCGAAAGCTGTAGCACCTGTTTAATCACGCCAACCAATACGGCTGCGTCGTTTTCATTTAACGAGCCGGCCGCTCTGTCAGGGTGGATGCCAGCAGCAAACAGCGATTCACTCGCGTAGATATTGCCTACGCCAACGACCACTTTGTTATCCATAATCCACTGTTTGATTGCCGTCTTTTTACCGCGTGAGGCCTGATAGAGATAATCTGCAGAGAACTCTGCCTCTAACGGCTCCGGCCCCAAATGCGCCAAGACCGAGCAGGTTTCTGGATTATCTGTCCACAGCCACGCACCAAAGCGCCGGGGATCGGTGTAACGCAGCACCTTACCGCTGTCCATCACCAAATCAACATGATCGTGTTTCTCTGGCTCGCTATATTCCGGCAACACCCGCAGGCTACCAGACATGCCAAGATGCACAATAATCCAGCCGCGGGTGAGCTCAATCAGCAGGTATTTTGCCCGCCGACGCACACTGAGCACCGGCTCATCGCTCAGCGAGAGAATCTCAGCCGATACCGGCCAGCGCAGGCGTGAGTTCCTCACCTCAGCATACAGAATGGTGTGATCGACGAGATACGGTGAAATCCCCCGACGACTGGTTTCAACCTCAGGTAATTCAGGCATGTGCGTCTCCTGATAAAGGTGGCTACATAAGCAACAGGATACCCTCTGTGACAATCCGCAAGACAGGGGATACGACGGGAAACGGAGTCACTGCTGGCGTATTTTAATTTTACCCGCAGTATTTACCACATAACAGTTAAACCAAATCGACACGCTGGCTGGAATATGACGAAAAAAAACCCGACCAAGGCCGGGTTTTATCAAGAAGCAGAAATTACTTAATTTTAGCTTCTTTGTAGACAACGTGCTGACGGACAACTGGATCGAATTTCTTCAGTTCCAATTTTTCCGGTTTAGTACGTTTGTTCTTCGTAGTGGTATAGAAGTGACCAGTACCAGCAGAAGAAACCAGCTTGATCTTCTCGCGAACACCCTTAGCCATGATTCAGTTCCTTAATACTTTTCACCACGGGCACGCAGATCGGCCAGAACCGTCTCAATACCCTTCTTATCAATAACACGCATACCTTTAGCAGATACACGCAGTGTTACAAAGCGCTTCTCGCCTTCAACCCAGAAACGGTGTGAATGCAGGTTCGGCAGAAAACGGCGTTTGGTCGCATTCAGTGCGTGGGAACGGTTGTTCCCGGCCACCGGACGCTTGCCAGTAACTTGGCAGACTCGGGACATGTCTATTCTCCAAAAATCAAATCAGCTCGAGCTTCGTATAGGGTTTGGCCGCCTCGTCAGGCTTTAGAGCCCATCTCAGCAACTTCACTGAAAAGACTCTGTCATCAGGATAAACCTGCTGAGATAGGCTCTTAACGCCACACCCAAGATTCTCAAAGGTGGCGTAGTATACGCTCTGAAGCGTAAGTGCTCAAGTCCCGAACAGCTAAAGATCCCATTGGATCGCGGAAATATCTGTTAAATCCAGCCGCGTTCAGCAAAAGAAACGTATTCGCCATGCCCAATGACCAAATGATCGAGCACGCGGATCTCCATTAACAGACAGGCTTTAACAATCTGTTCGGTTATCGCACGGTCAGCCTGACTCGGCTCCGCTTTTCCCGACGGATGATTATGCGCCAGAATCAGCGCGGCGGCATTGGCCTTTAGCGCTTCACGCACAATTTCACGCGGGTGTACTTCCACGCTGTTAATCGTACCAACAAACATCTCCTGATGGCGAATAACGTGATGCTGATTGTCCAAAAACAGGACTAAAAACACCTCACGCTCACGTCGGGACAGCAATAATTGCAGATATTGACCTGTTGCCTGGGGATTCAGCATCGCATCCTCTTTCGCCAGACGAGAGAAAAATAGCCGACGCGACAGCTCCGCGATCGCCTTGATTTGCGTATATTTTGATATTCCCACTCCTTTGGCGGTACGAAATGCGGACTGATCGGCCGTCATCAGTTGGTATAACGATCCGAACTGCACCAGCAAATCCTCTGCCAGCTGCATCACATGTACGCCCGGCAGCCCAGTGCGTAAAAAAATCGCCAGCAATTCGACATCCGTCAGCGATTCAGCCCCTAAACGCACCAGCTTTTCACGCGGTGCCAATCCCTTTTCCCAGCCCATCGCACTCTCCCTACACGGCTTGATGGCATCATGTCACGCTCGTAAAAACAGGACGATAGCGGAGCTAAAAGGCTGCGAAGCGCTTCGCAATCTTCTTAGGGAAACCGCAGCGACAACCTTAAGATTCCTATCTGGCTGCAAGGTTATGGTAAAATGGCGCATCTTCTGACTTTCAATCGGACCATGATGATGACGGAATTTTCCAGCCTGAATGCCCTCTCCGGCAAACGAATCGTGCTAGGTATCAGCGGCGGCATCGCCGCGTACAAGTGCCCAGAAGTGGTGCGGCGCCTGCGCGACGCTGGAGCGGATGTACGGGTTGTCATGACATCTGCCGCTAAAGCTTTCATCACGCCGCTCACGCTGCAAGCCGTCTCCGGCTACCCGGTCTCAGACGACCTGCTTGACCCTGCGGCGGAAGCCTCAATGGGTCACATCGAGCTGGGGAAATGGGCTGATTTAGTCATTCTCGCCCCGGCTACCGCCGATTTGATCGCCCGCGTCGCTGCGGGCATGGCAAACGACCTGCTGACCACGATTTGTCTGGCGACATCCGCCCCTATCGCGGTTGTCCCTGCGATGAATCAACAGATGTATCGCGCGGAGCCCACGCAGGACAATCTGCGCACGCTGGCTGCTCGCGGTTTACCGATCTGGGGGCCGGATAGCGGCAGCCAGGCATGTGGCGACGTTGGACCGGGCCGCATGATCGACCCGTTGGAGATTGTCGGGTTCGCGCAGCGTCATTTTTCTGCCATCAACGATCTGCAACATCTGAACATTCTGGTCACCGCCGGGCCAACGAGAGAAGCGCTGGATCCGGTTCGCTTTATCTCCAATCATAGCTCCGGAAAAATGGGCTTTGCTATCGCGCAGGCCGCGGCTGCCCGTGGCGCGAATGTCACTCTGGTAAGCGGCCCGGTTTCGCTCGCCACGCCGCAGGGCGTCACACGTATTGACGTCGGTAGCGCGTTGGAGATGGAGCACGCGGTCATGGCACATGCGGCACAGCAGCACATTGTGATCGGCTGCGCTGCGGTTGCCGACTATCGCGCCAAACATATCGCCGATGAGAAGATCAAAAAACAGAGTCAGCAGGGCGATGAAATGACTCTCACTCTGGTCAAAAATCCAGATATTATCGCCGGTGTCGCTGCCATGACGAAAAATCGTCCTTATGTTGTCGGGTTTGCTGCCGAAACCCAGAATGTGGAAGAATACGCCCGGCAAAAACTGGCGCGTAAAAAGCTGGATCTGATTTGCGCGAACAACGTCTCTCTTTCCGGGCATGGTTTTAACAGTGAAACCAATGCGTTACACCTTTTTTGGCACGATGGAGACATACCGTTGCCGCAGTGCGACAAACGTCTTCTTGGCCAAAAATTAATCGACGAGATTATCAGCCGTTATGATGAAAAAAATCGACGTTAAGATTGTTGACCCACGTGTTGGGCAGCAATTCCCGTTACCAACCTATGCTACACCGGGTTCTGCCGGGCTCGATCTACGTGCCTGTCTGGATCAGGCGATTGAACTCAAAGCAGGGGAAACCACGCTTATCCCAACCGGGCTGGCGATTCACATTGCCGATACCGGGCTGGCGGCGGTCATCCTTCCTCGTTCCGGCTTAGGCCACAAGCACGGCGTAGTGCTGGGGAATCTGGTTGGGCTGATTGATTCGGACTATCAGGGGCAACTGATGGTTTCCGTCTGGAACCGTGGTCAACAAACGTTTACGGTTGAGCCGGGTGAGCGTATCGCACAGATGGTCTTTGTGCCCGTCGTTCAGGCCGAATTTAATCTGGTCGAAGATTTCGTCGGCAGCGAACGTGGAGAAGGCGGCTTCGGCCACTCCGGCCGTAGCTAACGCGCTCCAGCCACCCCATAGTGTAAAAAATTCATATAAGCCACAGCGTGCTATTGCGACTGTGGCGCTACCGGGTGCTTGTCAGTCAAATATTTAGCAAGGGTCTTTTCAGACATGGCAGAAAAAGAAAGTACGAAAAGGAATCGCCGCGAGGAAATTTTGCAGGCGCTGGCACAGATGCTGGAATCCAGCGACGGCAGCCAACGCATCACCACGGCAAAACTGGCGGCGAACGTTGGCGTGTCCGAAGCGGCGCTCTACCGGCATTTCCCCAGTAAAACGCGGATGTTTGATAGCCTGATTGAATTTATTGAGGATAGCCTGACCACCCGCATTAACCTGATTCTGCAAGACGAAAAAGAAACGTTTAATCGTCTGCGTCTGATTTTGCTGCTGATTTTAGGGTTTGCGGAACGCAATCCTGGTCTGACTCGCATCATGACCGGCCACGCGCTGATGTTTGAACAGGATCGCTTACAGGATCGCATCAACCAGCTGTTTGAGCGTATTGAATCACAGCTGCGTCAGGTGCTACGCGAGCATAAGCTACGCGATGGTAAAGGCTTCCAGCATGACGAAACGCTGCTGGCTAGCCAGCTGTTAGCGTTTTGCGAAGGGATGCTATCGCGCTTCATTCGTTCTGAATTCCGCTATCGTCCAACGCAAGAATTCGACACCCGCTGGCCGCTGTTGGCCGCACAGTTGAACTAAGTACCGCGATTAAAGCCCGCCAGACATCTCTGGCGGGCTCCTGACTCACAACGTTAAACCCCGAACTGCTCACGATAGGCTTTCACCGCATCCAGATGCGCCGCCATTTCTGGTTTTTCCGCCAGGTAGGCAATCAGCTCCTTCAGCGTAATAATCGAAATCACCTTGCACTGATAGTCGCGCTCCACTTCCTGAATAGCAGACAAATCAGCGCGACCGCGTTCCTGACGATCCAGCGCAATCATGACCCCCGCCAGCGTTGCCCCATGTGCGCTGATGATCGCCATCGATTCGCGAATCGCCGTCCCCGCCGTAATCACGTCGTCCACCAGCATCACGCGACCCTGTAATGGGCTGCCGACCAGACTGCCGCCCTCGCCGTGATCTTTGGCTTCTTTGCGGTTAAAGCAGTATGGCAGGTCGCGATCGTGGTGTTCTGCCAACGCTACCGCCGCAGTGGTAGCAATCGGAATGCCTTTGTAAGCTGGTCCGAACAGCAGGTCGAACTCTACACCGGAATCAACCAGCGCTTCCGCATAAAAACGCCCCAGTAAGGCCAGATCGCGCCCGGTATTAAACAGCCCGGCATTGAAGAAATAGGGGCTGATGCGCCCGGATTTCAGGGTAAATTCGCCGAACTTCAATACCTGCTTGCTGAGTGCAAACTCAATAAACTGGCGCTGGTAGGCTTTCATTACTGCATCTCCTCGTCTTACGGGTTAATCATGTTGTTGGTCAGAATTAAAAATTAATCAGACATAAAAAATTTCCAAGAGAAATTTTCAACGTCACTTGCGGCGGCCCGCAAGGGTGGCGGCCTGGGATTGCACGCCATAAAAAAAGCGACCAATTGGTCGCTTATAAAATCAATCGATTAAGGCGGCTTTCTGCGCCTGAACGATGGTATCGATTCCCCCTCGGGCTAACGCCAGCAGGGAGAGTAATTCTTCATGGCTGAACGGCTCGCCTTCGGCGGTTCCCTGCACTTCAATCATGCGGCCATCTTCGGTCATCACCACATTCATGTCGGTCTCAGCGGCGGAATCTTCCACATATTCCAGATCGCACAGCGCTTCGCCGTTCACGATGCCGACGGAAACCGCGGCGACCATGCCTTTCATCGGGTTCTTCTTCAGCTTGCCGTTGGCAACCATCTGGTTCAGCGCATCGGCCAGCGCCACGCAGGCACCGGTGATGGACGCCGTACGCGTACCGCCGTCCGCCTGCAATACATCGCAGTCGAGCGTAATGGTGTATTCGCCGAGCACTTTCAGGTCGATAGCCGCACGCAGAGAGCGCGCTATCAGGCGCTGAATCTCCAGCGTCCGTCCGCCCTGCTTGCCTTTGGCGGCTTCACGGGCGTTACGGCTGTGTGTCGCACGCGGCAACATGCCGTATTCGGCGGTGACCCATCCTTGCCCCTGGCCTTTCAGAAAGCGCGGAACACCCTCTTCTACCGTGGCATTGCATAACACTTTGGTGTCGCCAAATTCGACTAAAACGGAACCTTCGGCGTGTTTCGTGTAATGACGGGTCAATTTAAGGGGGCGTACTTGCTGTGCACTTCGGCCTGTTGGGCGCATGGCTCATCTCCGGCGGGTCAATGAAAACTGGCGCGCATTATACACTAAATAATTCGAGTTGCAGGAAGATGGCAACCGCACGAGTCCCCAGGAGCTTACAAAAGTAAGTGACTGGGGTGAGTAAGGGAAGCCAACGCACATGCAGCTTGAAGTATGACGGGTATATACGGTTTTCGCCGCGCGCTGCCTAATCTTACCCTGCGCCAGCCGCGATAAATTTGCAACAGAAGCGATTAATTCGTCACCAGCCATACCTTATTCTTATGCCATAACTTCAGGTTATACCCTACTCATAAACAAGTATTCGTCAGTGATGATGCATCATGAAATAGTCCGTTCATCCCCTGAGCGTTGATGAGAACAAATCATGATGCGGCATATGCAAATTGAAACCGTCAATCTGCCACTAGCCCGTCCTATGGCGGCTGAAAACGGTACGCGTCGCGCGGTTACCGTTATCCGCGTCGCGTTGGAAGAAAAAGGATTTATTGGGCAAGGCGAATGTACGCCGCTCGCCCATTATGGCGAGTCCGCCGACAGCGTATGTCACCAGCTCTCTGCGATCCGTGAGGCAATCGAACACGGCCTGACCATCGAACAACTCCAGAAAGACTTAGCGCCGGGCGCAGCCAGAAATGCATTGGACTGCGCGCTGTGGCGGCTCAATACCGCATTGGAAAAACAGACGCTGTGGCAGCGCCTCGACATTCATCCCCCCACGTCCGTGGTCTGTGCGCAAACGTTGGCGCTCGACAGCGTGGAGAAAATGGCCGCCGCCGCATCCAATGCTGTTTCCCACGGCGCGCTGCTGCTGAAAATTAAACTGGATCGCGAACTGATTCTGGAGAAAGTCGCCGCCATTCGTGCCGCCGCGCCCAATGCCAGATTGATTATCGACGCGAGAGCGAGCTGGAGCGGGCTGGATTTACATAGCCTGTCCACGGCGCTGCTGCCCTATCAGGTCGCCATGATTGAGCAACCACTGCCTGTCGGTAAAGACGAGGATTTACAGCGTTTTGCCCACCCGATTCCTATCTGCGCGGATGAAAGCTGCCGCCACAGCGCTGACATCGTCGGGCTGCGCCGTCGTTACGACATGATCAACATCAAGCTGGACAAGTGTGGCGGGCTGACCGAAGCGCTGGCGATGGTGCGTGAGGCTCACTTTAACGGCCTGCGCATTATGGTCGGCTGTACGCTGGGCTCATCGATGGCGATGGAAGCCGCCCTACCCGTCGCTGCCGATGCCGAGCATGTCGATCTCGATGGCCCAATCTGGCTGGCCGCCGACAGCTCGCCTTATCTGACCTATAACCTTGGCCGAATCTGGCTATGACGTCATCAACCGCAGTAACCCTACAACCCTCAACCGGAGTGACCATGACGGATATCATGCACGCGGGTGCCGCCACAGCACCCGGTAACGCCCCCAGACCTGTTCTGGAAATCGACGACCTGAGCGTCAGCTTTAGCGGCCGTTCCGGCACGCATCAGGCGCTAAAAGGCATTTCCTTTACCGTCAATAAAGGGGAAGTGGTCGCCGTGGTCGGCGAAAGCGGTTCAGGCAAGTCCGTGACGTCACTCACCGTGATGGGGCTGCTGGCGGACTCTGCCAACATCGAACGCGGCGCGCTCCGTTTTACCGCACGCGACGGTCAGCAGCATGACCTGTTGAGCATGAAAGCGGAAGCACGCCGCAAGCTGCGTGGTCGCGATCTCGCCATGATTTTCCAGGAGCCGATGACCTCGCTCAATCCGGTGCTGAAAGTCGGCGACCAGCTCACCGAAGCGCTGCTTGACCATAAGATCTGCGATGCCGCCAGCGCGGACAAAAAAGCCCGTGAACTGCTGCACAAGGTGCGTATTGCAGACGTCGATCGCGTGATGAAAAGCTACCCGCACTCGCTGTCCGGCGGAATGCGTCAGCGCGTGATGATCGCACAGGCGCTGGCCTGCGACCCACAACTGCTGATTGCCGATGAACCGACCACTGCGCTGGACGTCACCGTGCAGGCGCGCATTCTGCAAATCCTGCGCGACCTGCAACAGCAGAGCGACATGGCGGTGCTGTTTATTACGCACGATATGGGCGTGGTAGCGGAAATCGCCGATCGCGTGGTGGTGATGTACCGCGGCGAAATCGTGGAGCAAGGCACCGTCGAACAGATTTTTGCCGCACCACAGCACCCGTATACCCAGTCGCTGCTGGCAGCCGTACCGAAACTGGGCGACATGCGCGACAGCCTCTGGCCGAAACGTTTCCCACTGCTAGGGCAGGCTGCCGACCCGGAGAATAGTGAACAGGTCACCGCACGCTATGACGCCGAGCCGCTGTTAGATATTCGCGGGCTGCGGGTTTATTACCCGATGCGTAGCGGGATTTTGTCCACCGTAACCCACCACGTTCACGCGGTAGAACAGATCGATTTTAACGTCTGGCCGGGAGAAACGCTGGCTATCGTTGGGGAAAGCGGCTGTGGCAAATCCACCACCGGACGCGCCCTGCTGCGTCTGGTACAGAGCGAAGCCGAGAGCATCCATTTTCAGGGCAACGAAATTTCCCAGATGAAAGAGCGTGATTTCCAGCCGCTGCGTCGGGAAATGCAGATGGTGTTTCAAGACCCGTATGCCTCACTCAACCCGCGCCTGACGGTCGGCTTTACTATCGCCGAACCGCTGCTGCTCCACGGATTGGTGAAATCACTGGAAGAAGCGACACCGCAGGTGCAAGCGCTGCTGAAAAGCGTCGGCCTGCTGCCTGAACACGCGCGCCGTTATCCGCACGAATTTTCCGGCGGGCAGCGTCAGCGTATCGCGATTGCCCGTGCGATGGCGCTACAGCCGCAGGTCATTATTGCTGACGAAGCCGTTTCGGCGCTCGATGTGTCGATTCAGGCGCAGGTTGTCAACCTGATGATGGATCTCCAGAAGAAAACCGGCGTGTCGTGGATTTTCATCTCGCACGATATGGCCGTCGTCGAGCGCATCGCCAACCGCGTCGCGGTGATGTACCTCGGCCAGATTGTGGAAATCGGCCCGCGCCAGTCGGTGTTTAACGATCCACAGCATCCGTATACCCGCCACCTGTTGGCTTCGGTTCCGATTGCCGATCCAACGCGTCGCGGTACACGCCAGTTTGACGACAGTGAAATCCCCTCTCCTTTGCGTAAAGCAGGCGAGGCCGTCGCCAAAACGCGCTACCGAGAAGTCGCGCCGCAGCACTGGGTTGCCGACAACGAATCGGCCGCCTGAAACACGATGTCATGACAAGAAAATAGCCACAAAACACAACATATTTATAAAACACAACACACGTTCAATGCTGACCAGGAGAGAAACCATGAAGCCATTCGTTCGCCGCTCTGCCGTTGCCCTCGGGCTCTCACTGTGTCTGGCGGCTGTTGCCCAGGCGCAAGACCTTCGCATTTCCATCTATGCCGATATCACCGGGCTCGACCCGCACGATACCTCGGACACGCTGAGCTACTCTATTCAGAGCGGCATCTTCGAGCGCCTGTTCCAGTTCGATAATAAAATGAAGCTGGTGCCACGTCTGGCGACGGGCTATACCAGTAATGACACCGCCACCGAGTTCGTCGTGACGCTGCGTGAAGGCATCACCTTCCAGGACGGCGCACCGTTCAACGCCGACGCCGTTAAAGCCAACCTTGACCGTCTGGCCGATCAAAGCAAAGGCCTGAAGCGCAACAGCTTGTTTAACATGGTGCAAAGCGTCACCGTGCTGTCGCCGACGCAGGTCAAAATCGAGCTGAACAAATCCTTCGGTGCCTTTGTGAACACGCTGGCGCACCCGTCTGCCGTCATGCACAGCCCGGAAGCCCTGAAGAAATACCCGGATGAAGCACAGTTGCGCGTACATCCGGTCGGTACCGGTCCATTCAAGTTCACCGAATGGCAGCAGGGTAAAGACGTGAAGCTGGTGAAATTCGACAACTATTGGCAGAAAGGCTGGCCGAAAGTCGACAGCGTGACCTTCTACCCGACGCCGGAAGACTCCACCCGCGTGGCGTCACTGAAATCCGGTCAGGTTGATGCCGTGTATCCGCTGCCTTCCGATCTGATCGCCACCGTACAAAGCGACAGCAAGCTGGCGATTCAACGCGACCCGAGCATCTATCAATTCTGGCTGGCGATGAATAACCTGCGTCCGCCGCTGAACGATATCCGCGTGCGTCAGGCGCTCAACTACGCCATCAACCGCGACATCTGGCTGAAGGTCGGCTTTGCCGGCATGGGTGTTCCTGCTTCCTCTGCAATGGCGCCGGATGTGCAGTTCTTCGCACGCCAAAGCTCGCCGAACTACACCTATAACCCGGAGAAAGCCAAGGCACTGCTGAAAGAAGCGGGCTACGCCAATGGCCTGAGCCTGAAACTGTGGACGACGAACCGCACCGACTACATCCGCAGCGCGCAGTTCTTCAAACAACAGTTAGAGCAGGTTGGCGTCAAAGTTACCGTCACACCGATGGATTCCGGGATGCGTAATGCCAAACTGTTTGGCGTGAAAGATCCGAAAGATGCCGAATTTGACCTGTTCTACAACGGCTGGTCTCCATCCACCGGTGATGCCGACTGGGCGCTGCGTCCGCTGTTCGCCACCGAATCTTGGGTGCCGGTCGCGTACAACGTCTCCTACTACAGCAACCCGGTAGCGGATAAAGCGATTACGGCCGGTCTGGCCACCGCCGATGCTGACAAACGTGCCGCCGCTTACGCTGACGCACAGCGCCAGATTTGGCAGGACGCGCCTGTAGTCTTCCTGGGTACGCCGGACAACATTGTCGGTAAAACCAAGAATCTCGACGGCGTGTACATGCTGGCAGACGGCTCGCTGATCTTCGATCAGGCTGAATTTAAGTAATCGGTCAGGGAGAACGCCATGTTTGCTTATATCGTCCGACGTTTGCTGGAAATGATCCCGGTTCTGCTGGTGGTCTCCCTGTTAGTGTTCGGTTTTATCAAGCTGTTGCCGGGTGATCCGGCACGTATTTACGCGGGTGCTGATGCGACGATTGAGGCGGTGGAAGCCGCTCGTCAGCAGTTAGGCTTGAATGACCCACTGCCGCAGCAGTATGTCCACTGGCTCGGCGGCCTGTTCAGCGGCGATCTGGGTGTGACGTACCGCACCCAGCAGCCGGTCATCGACGTCATCAGTAAGAGCTTTATGCCTACCATGTGGCTGGCGCTGGCGGGCTTCGTCTGGTCGGTGCTGCTCGGCCTGCTGATTGGCGTGGTGTCCGCGCTCAAGCGGGGAAAATGGCAGGACTGGACGCTGATGAGCTTCGCGGTTGGCGGAATTTCCATGCCACCGTTCTGGCTCGGCCTGCTGCTGATTCAGTTTGTGGCCATGCCGTTCGGCGTCTTTTCCGTCAGCGGTTTTAATCAGCCCAGCGACATCATTCTGCCCGCGCTAACGCTCGGAGCCTCGGTAGCCGCCGTCATGGCACGCTTTACCCGCTCCGCGTTTCTGGAAGTCGCACAGGAAGACTACGTGCGCACCGCGCGATCCAAAGGGCTGCGCAATCGGCTGGTCACCTGGAAGCACGTGATGCGTAACGCGCTGATTCCGGTCATCACCATGCTGGGGCTGCAATTCGGTTTCCTGCTCGGTGGCTCCATCGTGGTCGAAAGCGTATTTAGCTGGCCAGGATTGGGCTGGCTGCTGATTGAATCGATCAAGACGCAGGATCAGCCGGTCATTCAGGCGCTGGTCATGCTGTTCGTGTTTGAATTTATTGTCATTAACCTGTTGGTGGACCTGCTGTACGCGGTGGTCAATCCGGCGATTCGCCTACGTTAGGAGACACGATGAACCTGCCTTCCGAACCCGTCGTGGCCGCAGCCACGCTTGATGAAGAGACGATACGTTCGCCGTGGCGCGATTTCGTTCAGGTCTTTATCCGTAACCCGATGGCGCTGGTGTCCAGCGGCTTTGTCCTGCTGCTGGTACTGGTTGCGATTTTCGCGCCCTGGCTGGCACCGTGGAACCCGATGGAACCTGACTGGACGGCGCTGGCTTCACCGCCTTCAGCGGCGCACTGGATGGGCACCGACGATCTTGGACGCGATGTGATGAGCCGCATCATCTACGGCGCACGCATCTCGTTATATATCGGTATCTTTTCCGTCACGCTGGGCATGCTGGTCGGCATCGTGCTCGGCCTGCTAGCAGGCTACTACGGCCGCTGGGTGGATACGCTGATCATGCGCGGTTCCGACGTGCTGTTCGCCTTCCCCGGCATGCTGCTGGCGATTGCGGTCGTCGCCATCCTTGGACCTGGCCTGAATAACGTAATTATCGCTGTCGCCGTCTTCAGCGTACCGGTCTTCGCGCGAATCGTGCGAGCCTCTACGCTGTCGCTGAAACAGGCAGCCTATGTAGAAGCAGTACGCTGCGCTGGTGCACCGGATCGCATCATACTGATGCGCCACATCCTGCCCGGCACGCTGCCTAACGTGATCGTCTATTTCACCATGCGTATCGGCACCAGCATCCTGACGGCGGCAGGGCTGAGCTTCATCGGCCTTGGCCCAGAGCCGGACGTACCGGAATGGGGCAATATTCTGGCGATGAGCCGCAGCCTGATGATGGCGGGCGCCTGGCACGTCAGCGTGTTCCCCGGTCTGGCGATTTTCTTTACCGTGCTGGCGTTTAACCTGCTCGGGGATGCGCTGCGTGATACGCTCGATCCCAAACTGAAAAGCTGAGGAAGGCGATGCACGGCGATCACCAGATAAACGACTATCACCAGCAACAGCAGGCGCTGTTGCTACAACGCTGGAAAACGACGCGGCAGTTGGGTACGCCGCGCTCGGCTAGCGGACCACAGAACAGTATCAGTGATGTGGCAGGCGTGCGCGTCGGCCACTGCACGCTGGCGGCTGGGGAAGTGCAAACCGGCGTCACGGCGATTGTGCCGCCCGGCGAGAACCTGTTCACCCAGCCTCTGTCCTGCGGCGCGGCAGTGCTGAACGGCTTCGCCAAGCCCGTCGGACTGGTACAGATTGAGGAACTGGGACAGTTGCAAACGCCCATCCTGCTCAGCAACACGCTGGCAACCGGCACGCTGTTTACCACGCTGGTGCGCGACGCCATTGCCCGTAATCCTGAACTGGGTCGCACGCTGCCGACGGTGAACCCGCTGGCGTTGGAGTGCAACGACGGCTGGCTGAACGACATTCAGGCGCTGGCGGTGACAGAGCACATGGCACGACAGGCGCTGGACAGTGCAGCAGAGAGTTTCGCACGCGGCAGCGTCGGTGCAGGACGCGGAATGAGCTGCTTTAGCCTGAAAGGCGGCATCGGCACCACATCACGCCTGATCCCCGAATTGAACGCCACGCTCGGCGTACTGGTGCTGGCAAACTTCGGTACGCTTTCCTCACTGACGCTGGACGGCGTGCAGATGGGAAGCGCTATCGCGCCCATCCTGCCGGAGCTTGCGCCACAGCAGGATGCCGGATCGATCATCATTATCATGGCGACGGATGCCCCGCTCGATGCCCGTCAGCTCAAGCGCATCGCCAAACGCGCTGGCGCAGGGCTTGGTCGACTCGGCAGTTACTGGGGACACGGTTCCGGTGATATCGCCGTCGCGTTCTCTACCTGCCCACAGCCACAGCCGCCGGAGGATGCGCAGCTTGAACCGCTGTTAAGCGCCGCCGCCGACGCCACCGAACACGCGGTACTCGACGCCATGCTTCAGGCTGACGCCGTGACCGGTTTTCGCGGCCATCATCGCCCGACGCTGCCACAGGCGTTGGATCGGCTGGCCGCAGCGCTTTATCCATAAGCCCATTCTTCCGTAGGAAACTGATTATGAAAGTGTTTATTTCTGCTGATATCGAAGGGATCGCGGGCGTCATGCGCCCTGAGCAGTGCAGCCCCGGCACCGCGGAATACCAGCTGGCACGCGGCCTGATGGAGCAGGAAGTGAATGCCGCGATTGACGGCGCGTTCGCGGGTGGCGCAACAGAGGTGGTGGTCGCCGACAGCCATGCGGCAATGGTCAATCTGCGCGCGGAGAACATCGACGCTCGCGCCCGACTGGTACAGGGCAAACCGCGCGGCTATTCGATGGTAGAAGGGCTGGAGCAGCAGCAGTTCGATGGCCTGATGTTCATCGGCTACCACAGCGCGGCAGGCGAGTTTGGCGTGCTGTCGCATACCATCAACGGTCGTGCGTTCTACCGCGTGCGCATCAACGGTGAAATCATGGGCGAGAGCGACATCTACGCTGCCGCCGGCGTGGAACAGAAGACGCCGCTCTGGCTGGTCAGCGGTGACGACACGCTCCAGAACTGGATCGCCCGCTACTACCCCGCCACCGACTACGCCTGCGTCAAACGCGCCATCTCGCAGCACGCGGCTGAATCCCTCAGCACCGAACAGGCGCGTCAGGTGATTCGTGACGCGGCAAAAGCAGCGGTAGAAAAAGCCCACCAGACGCTGAATTCGCGGATTCAGGCACCTTACCGCCTCGAACTGATGGTGGCAAAACCGGTACTGGCCGATCTATTCTGTCTGCTGCCGAGCGTTGAACGTTTGGATGCCATAACCGTAGGTTATACGGCGCAGAGCATGCGGGAAATCACCAGTCTGCTGGGTGCATTTTCCTATCTGGCGACAACGCAAAACTGATTCCGGTCTATCCGCCTCTTTTAGAGAGGCGTAAACCGACTGAAAAGAGAATTTATCGCATGACGAAACCCGTGATTGTGATCCACGGTGGCGCTGGTGCGCTGACCCGCTCGGCCATGAGCCCTGAAAAAGAACAGCGCTATCTGGCCGCGCTGTCCGAGATTGTCGCCAGCGGACAACGCATTCTGGCCGAAAACGGCAGTGCGCTGGATGCCGTGACAGAGGCCGTCCGTCTGCTGGAAGAGTGCCCGCTGTTCAACGCCGGACACGGCTCAGTCTTCACCCACGCGGAAACCCACGAACTGGACGCCAGCATCATGGACGGACGTTCGCTGGATGCTGGTGCGGTAAGCTGCGTCAGCCATATCCGTAACCCGATTCTGGCAGCCCGCACCGTTCTCGAAGCGAGTCCGCACGTGATGTTTACCGCTGACGGCGCGGAAGCCTTTGCAGAACAGCACGGTCTGGAAAAGGTTGACCCTGCATTTTTCTCCACCGACGAACGCCGTCAACAGTTGCATAACGCGCAAGCAGGCACAGGCCGCGTCATTCTCGACCATGACGGCCAGAGCGACCCTATCGATCCCGACCGTAAATTCGGTACCGTCGGCGCGGTCGCGCTCGACAGCGCAGGTAACCTTGCGGCAGCCACCTCAACGGGCGGCATGACCAACAAACAGGCCGGACGCGTGGGCGACAGCCCGATTATCGGTGCAGGCTGTTACGCCAATAACCAAACAGTGGCCGTTTCCTGCACCGGCACCGGCGAAGTCTTTATGCGTGCTGTCGCCGCTTATGATGTTTCGGCGCTGATGGAATACGCCGGACTCACGCTACAGCAGGCCAGCGATCGCGTCGTGATGGAGAAACTGGTGCGGATGGACGGCAGCGGTGGGCTAATTGCCGTCGATAAAGCGGGCAACATCGCCCTGCCATTTAACAGTGAAGGCATGTACCGCGGCTACGGTTACGTGGGAGAAGCCCCCGTCGCCGATATCTATCGTTAAGCTGTCAGCAGCTGAAACAGAACCAAATCGCCCAACAATGGTGCGACCGCACCATTGTTGGGCATCAAAATAGTGCACAAAGCGCTCTCATCGTCTATCTATCGACCATTCATCGCGGCCTTATACCCTAAATAATTCGAGTTTCAGGAAGGCGGCAAGAGAAGGAATCCCGATGAGCTTACTCAGGTAAGTGATTCGGGTGACTGAACGTAGCCAACGCACATGCAACTTGAAGTATGACGGGTATATAATCTGGCGTAATAATTGCAGAACTTTTGGTTATTACTCATACGATGCTCATCAGAAAGCGTCAGCCGGAGCCTGCAACCATGCGATTACGCCATATTGAAATCTTCCAGGCCATTGTTCAGGCAGGCACCATCAGCGGCGCCGCCCGTTTGCTCAACGTTTCACAGCCCAACGTCAGTCGGGTATTGAATCACGCGGAACAGCAGCTCGGTTTTTCCCTGTTTGAACGTCGAACCCAGGGGATGGTCGCCACCGAAGAAGGGCTGCGCCTCATCCCGAAAGTGCAGGAGCTTTTCAGCCATCTGCAAAGCATCAGTTCCCTTACCGAACAAATCAAAACCAGCAAGGCACACTCCGTACGGCTGGGTGCAGCACACGCGTTCGGGCAGATGATCGTGGCACCCACGCTGGTGGAATTTCATAAGCAGGCAGCCTCGGTTAACGTCGAACTCGTCACCGAACACTTCAGCACGCTGTGCCAGAACATCCTGCAAAACCAGCTCGATTTCGCACTGATCTTTGGTCAGCAGGTGCCGTCCGAGTTACTGGCTGAGCCACTGTTCCAATCCACGATGGTTGCCCTGCTGCCGAAAAACAGCCCGATAAACGGCCCGGTATCGCTGGAATGGCTGTGCAACAACAACCTGCTGATGATGCAGCATCAGGACCCGCTCGGTCAGGTGGTACACCGTGCGCTGCGCGACAAAGCACTACAGCCGGCGGCATCGCTCTATATCAAAACCTACTCGGTGATCGCCGACATGGTGCTGGCGGGCGGCGGTGCAGGCATCGTCGATCTCTTTACCGCCTGCCGCTATGCCGACCAGCTCAAAATCGTCCCTATCGACCAGCCGCTGCCTTTTGAAGTCACGCTGATCAGCCGTCGTGATAACCCGCAATCACAGGCGACGCTGCAACTGAAACAGATGATGAAAAACCGCTGTCGCGACATCGCCAGACAAAACGAAGCCCTGCTTAACGCTGCCTGATTCACGACAGACACCACGGACGGTTTTTTCTATCCCCTGCGGGAGCCCAACGCTATAATCCCCTCATCATTTGCTTAACAGGTATGCACCAATGATTCGCAGCATGACCGCTTACGCCCGCCGAGAAATCAAGGGCAACTGGGGAAGCGCAGCCTGGGAACTGCGTTCCGTTAACCAGCGCTATCTGGAAACCTATCTTCGTTTACCGGAACAATTCCGCAGCCTCGAACCTGTCGCGCGTGAGCGCATCCGCGCCCGTTTAACCCGTGGCAAAATTGAATGCAACCTGCGTTTTGAACTCGACCCGAGTGCGCAAAGTGCGCTGATCCTGAACGAAAAATTGGCGAAACAGCTGGTTAATGCCGCCAACTGGGTCAAAATGCAGAGCGACGAAGGGGAAATCAACCCGGTTGATATTCTGCGCTGGCCCGGCGTGATGTCGGCGGAAGAGCAGGATCTGGACGCCATCAGCGCCGAACTGCTGACCGCGCTGGAAGGCGCGCTGGATGACTTCATCGCCGCGCGTGAAAGCGAAGGCAACGCGCTGAAAGCGCTGATCGAACAGCGTCTGGCGGGTGTCAGCGCCGAAGTCGTCAAAGTCCGTGCCCAGATGCCAAACATCCTGCTCTGGCAACGCGAACGCCTGCAAAGCAAGCTGGAAGATGCACAGGTACAGCTGGAAAATAACCGTCTGGAACAGGAACTGGTGCTGATGGCGCAGCGCGTTGATGTCGCCGAAGAACTCGACCGCCTCGACGCTCACGTCAAAGAAACCTACAAAATCCTGAAAAAAGAAGAAGCCGTCGGCCGCCGCCTCGACTTCATGATGCAGGAATTCAACCGCGAATCGAACACGCTGGCCTCGAAATCCATCAACGCCGACGTCACCGCATCAGCCATCGAGTTGAAAGTGCTAATCGAGCAAATGCGGGAACAGATTCAGAATATTGAATAACGATTCACAAAGAATCACCTGCTATCAAAAACCTAAGAAGCCTGCGATATCGCGGGCTTTTCTGTTATAATCCATAAAAAAATCAAATGATTACAGTATACATCTTGATGTACCTTCAAGACGAATAAGAACCTGAGAAGGTTGCCTTTTAATTATATAGAATTAAACTCTATAAGATTGAGATTCATCTGGTCCTTGCCACAAGTATCTAAATGATATTAAAGGGGATATAATGGAAGAGAACGTTAAGGATTATACTGTTACTTATGAAGATAGGTTCCTCTTTAAAGAAATAGGTTCAATTGCAACAAAACCAGATATTGCAATTACTGAAATTATTGCAAACTCACATGATGCTGGTGCAACGACTGTAAACATCACTATACCAGAGGGCGCTCAGCGACAACTTATCGTTGAGGATAACGGGATTGGTTTAACGAAAGAGCAATTCGAGTCCCGCTGGCTTAAACTTCGCTATGATAGAAATAAACACCAAGGCCCCTATGTAGAATGTCCTCTAAAAAATAATACAACAACAAAGAGGCTAGCATTTGGTCGTAACGGCGTAGGAAGACATGCAGGTTTATGCTTTGATGATATATATGAGGTATCTACATGGCGAGATTCTATTTTAAATACTTATAAAATAAAAGCCTCATCAGGACAATCACCAATAAAAATTGTCAGTCATGAAGTTAGTAAAAAAAACGGTCACGGGACAATAATAAAAGCAAATATATCTAGAAACAGTATTTCAGTAGACGAAATAAAAGATGTGATTTCTGCTCGTTTTTTATTTAATCCTGAATTTAAGGTTTTCATAAATGGCAAGCAAATAACATTATCTCAACACCCAGGAATAGTTAGAGAAAAAATCATAAATCCCGTAGGTAATATTGAAATAAAATTAACCTTAGTTGACTCATCATCCACAGCAAGGAACTCCAATCAACACGGCGTTGCTTTCTGGCTAGGAGGCCGCTTACTAGGGCAACCCTCTTGGTCTATTGGGAAACACCAAATCATTGATGGGAGAAAAGTATTTGCCAAAAGATATACATTGATTGCCGAATCAAGTAATTTATTTAATTTTGTCGAGCCTGATTGGTCAGGTTTTAAATCTGATTTTTCAGCATTAGATGCTATAGCGGAAGATATATCAAAAGTATTGCGTGGTTGGTATATAGAACTAGCCAATAAAGACGTACAGCAAACGAAACTACAGGTTATTGATACAAATAGAAATGACATTCAATCATTGCCAGCTTTAGCAAGAAAAGAACTGAATGAATTTCTTGATCAAATACTAAATGAAAACCCTGATATAAAAATAGAAATGCTTGAATTAGCATTCAGAGCTGCTATTAATTTAGAGAAGTCTCGATCTGGGTTCTCCTTATTAAAGAAACTATCTGATATATCCTCTGATGATGTGGACTCTTTAAATTCATTCCTGCAAGAATGGAATGTTACTGATGCGATGACAATACTTGCTGAAATCGATTCCAGAATAAAATTAATAGAAGCGATTGAGAGGTTAAGCAAAGACCATTCAGTCGATGAACTGCATACGTTACATCCACTCATAGAAAAGGCTAGATGGATATTTGGTCCTGAATTTGACACACCAGAATACTCTAGTAATCGAGGGTTAATAAAAACCATGGAGAGTGTTTTCAAGAAGAAATATAAAAAAGAAAACTTCATCAATGCATCCAAACGACCAGACATAGTTGTAGGTGAAAATTCATCTATAAGTATCTTAGGATTAGATGAGTTTGAAAATGATATAAAGAAAACAAAAAAAGTCTTATTAATAGAGTTAAAAAAAGGTGGTTTCGGTATCGGCAGGACCGAAATGGACCAAGCTAAATACTATGTGGAGGATATCTGGCATGCTGGTATTGGCTCTTCACATCCTTTTATAAAAGCTTTTGTTGTTGGTGACTTTATAGAGAAATTTACAGGTACGTATCAGGCTATTGGTGAGAATGAAACAAACCAATATGGTGAAATTAAAGCAATTACATATGGTGAAATGGTAAGAACCGCAGAAGCTAGGCTCTTTGCTTTAAGAGATAAAATTTCCACGCGATATGATGGGCTAGAAGACGACGTTTTACTTACCGAACTCTTATCTAAGCCAGAACAAAAGACTATAAAATATTAATGACATAAAAATCCATATTAGGGAAAATACAGCATAGCTAATTAGATAGTGTCCATATAAGATGGCATCACAAAATAAAAAACCATATTAATTACCTCAAAAAATTCAGAATATCGAGTGATTTCCACCCTATTTCACTGACTTCCACAACGCCCTGTTTTCAGGGCGTTTTTAATTCAATGACTACCAAATTAATAGCTACGAAACTCGTAGTATCTGAACTCATAAAAAGCATCGACAATTGGTGACACTGATTTTCAAGGAGGATCGCCAATGACCACGATAAACGCTGCCGTTACCGAAAGTTCCATCACTATTTTCCGAGACCTCATCGCTTCGCTACCCGTTGAGCACCTTAGTCGTGCTCAACATGACGATCTCAGTGCAATCGCCACAGAGTCAGTTGAAGGGTTGTGCCACGGTTTACAGTATGTAAGCGAATCGCTGGTTGAAGAAACTACCACGGAGCAGTTGCAACACCTCAGCGCCTATTTCAGCGCCTGTGCGCACCTGATCCCTGCAATGATGACAATCAGCGGAAAACCCATGCCATACGCAAGCCGTCGACAATCCACCCACAACGTTCTCGTTGAGTAATGCACAGCTAAAGCGTACATTTAAAATGTACACATCAGGAGAAACACGATGCGAACCTACACTTCTACTCAAGCCAGAGCCAACATTTCAGAAGTATTAGATGCTGCAACCCACGGTGAACCGGTCGAAATTACTCGTCGAGATGGGAGTTCCGCGGTGGTAATCAGCAAAGCGGAATTCGAGGCATACCAAAATGCCAAGTTGGACGCCGAGTTTGATCTCATTATGCAGCGCCACGGCCACACTATCGAAGCGCTGACTGACCGATGAACTGGGTTAGCGCACAAGAAGTGATCGCCTTTCATGATCGGATATTGCGACGTTTACCCGGCGTAGCGGGAATGCCCGATCCGGGGCGAGCAGAAGCGATAATCTACCGAGTGCAGAACCGCACGCATTATGAAGGGATCACGGACATCTTCGAGCTGGCCGCCACTTACTGGGTGGCTGTTGCACGTGGCCATATTTTTAATGATGGTAATAAGCGAACAGCATTCTTCGTCACGATGACGTTTTTATACCGTAACGGCGTGCTGGTTCGCGATAACGACAATACGTTGGAAAATCTGACGGTAGAGGCCGCAACGGGTGCAAAAAACGTTGACGAACTGGCACAGCAATTGAGAACACGGGTGCAACCTTTAGGCTGATTCCTGTAAACAGCACAGCTACAACAAAATAGGACTGTATTCCTACAATCCCATCAAAAATGGGAATATAGTCCCATCATCGCAGCGCAAATCGCTCCACCAAATCACCAGTACCATCTCAGGAACATCTCCACCCGCAACAAAACAGGGAAAAACAACCGCCATGCGTTGCCTCGTCCTCCCCGTCATTCTTCTTGCGTTAACCGGCTGTCAGGCGCTCACCACCTTCGATAAATACGCCACAATGCGCCTTTATGAAGTCTATGAAGCCGAGAATCTTTCTGCCTGTGATTACAAACCGCAGTTTCGTGACTGCACAGTGGATAAGCGCTCTTTTAACGTCAGGATTACTGACGATAAGAGCAAAATTGCGTTAGTGGTAGGGAAGCGTTATGCCTATTTCGGCTTCACGCGTGATGATTTTTCGCGCCAGACGCGGCCGCTGCGTGATTTCCTGATTTGGGCAGAAGATCCGAACGCGCAAGATAAACAGATCAAGCAATTACGCAAAGCCGGAAACGTTGGCGGAAGTCTGTTTTACAACACGGAGGTGGAATATCAGTTCGATTACCTGCACACGCGTGCCGATGTTCCGCTGCTCGTCGTTAAACCGCATGAAAACGCGGATTCTTACGGTCTGACCGTCGAAGAAGTGAAAAATCTGCTGTCGGTGATGGATGCCTGGTATGCCGGCACGTTTTCTGGGAAACAGCTCACCTAAACATAGTGAAGGCGGCCAGACAGATCGCGTCTGGCCGAGTAGCAGCATTAAAACTTATGCACTCTGGAATCAAATCCACCGCAGTTTTTCAGCATCAAATCTTTGACGGGGCGGCGGTCGTAGTAGCCTTTTTCCGTCTTGAACACTTCGTAGACTTCAATGCAGCGTGGCGAATAAGCATCAACAAATTTACCAGTAACATAATAGTAATTCCCCACCACGGGCTTAAAGGTCACGGTACTAAATCCGCCATTCGCAGCAATCATTCTGACTGCAATATTGTGTTGTGCGCTGACCCAAAATTCACGAATCATCGTTGGTGTTTCTGGAATAGCTGGGAAGCCGAGTTCTTTATTATTGAGTTTAGTTTGGAACCCAAATGCATTATTGGTATAGCCATTTTCTGGTGCATCAATATTAATACATCTGTCAGTCGTCGGATAAACGCGAATATAGTCGAGATTGCGATTATCGAACGTGATACCCACACGATCAGCACCCTGATAATCTTCCAGCTTATGGCTATAGGTTGCGACCGAACATCCGCTAAGTAATACCGCGCCCATTCCTATCAGCAGCATTTTCCCCAACATAACCATCCCTTACCTTTATAAAATCAGAACTTCCTGATTATTTTACGTCGTTTTTTATTCGAAAATTTATTCTGTATTACCTCACCTTAAACACTATTAATAAACGAGGCAACATGGCAATTTCGCTCTATTACACCGCGCGACGCAAAAAATCCCTGAGCCCACAAGAGATCTCTGTCGTGAAGGAGATTGTCCGACGCCATTCCGTTGACGAAAAAATTGAGAAATACCTGACGACCGGCGAGGGCTTGAATTGGGCATCCTTTGATTTCGCCCTCAACGTGAAAACCGGTAACGTATTCAGAAAAGGGATCGTGTTTTCTGGCTCAACCACACTTCCCGATAACGACGAGGAAGCCACCTGGGTTGGTGTTCAGCATTGGTGTCAGTGTTTATCCGAAATACGCGCCGCTCTGACGCACTGTGAATGGTACGTCGCGGTCGACGACCACAGCATACCGTGGGATGTCGAGGCAAAGGCGTATGACCCCACTCGTTGAAGTCTTAGCCTCTGACACTTGCTGAAGAGAGAACGAAAGACAAATTTGGCCTGTGGTTCTTGGTTAAAACCCCCGCAGGCGTGGTGTGGACACGCCCGAGGGGCAAGAGATTTGGACTTAGCGCAGGCGGCTTATTCAGCCTTCTTATTCTCCACGCTCTGAGGTTCTACAGCCCGCTCATCTGCCGTCTTGATCTCCGACGTTTGGTTCACCACGGCATCGGTCTCTTCGGGAGCGATCGTACTCGCGTACAGGCGGCCTTCCTCGATGAAATCTTCGTCGATACCTTCAATATTTTCCTGATTATCACGCCCGGACAGGATGTTCCAGCAGGCGATGAACAGCGCAGCAATCAGCGGGCCAATCACAAAACCGTTGATCCCGTAGATATCCATACCGCCCAGCGTGGCGATCAGAATCAGGTAATCCGGCATTTTGGTGTCTTTCCCCACCAGCAGCGGGCGCAAAATGTTATCCACCAGCCCAATCACCAGCACGAAGAACGCGACAATGAAGATCGCCTGCCAGAGCATATCCGTGGCGAACAGGAAGACGGCGGCAGGCACCCAGATAATCGCCGAGCCCACGGCAGGGATCAGCGACAGGAACGCCATCAGCGAGCCCCACAGCAGGCTACCTTCTATCCCTGCGATGGAGAACGCAATGCCGCCCAGCGTCCCCTGCACAATCGCCACAACGGCAGTCCCTTTTACCGTCGCCCGGGATACCGCGGCAAACTTCACCAGCAGGTGGTGCTTAACATGGGTGGAAAGCGGCAGCGACTCCAGAATCAGGTTTACCAGATAGGAACCGTCTTTCAGGAGGAAGAACAGCAGGTAGAGCATCACCCCGAAACCAACGAAGAAGGTGAAGGTGCCTTTACCGATCAACAACACGCTGCCCGCCAGATATTGCCCACCTTTCAGCGCAACCTGAGACAACTCTTGCTGTATTTTGGCGGCGTTATCCAGATTGTGCTCCGCCAGGAAATGCCGCGCCCACTTCGGCAGATGCTGAAGCAGCTCCGCCAGCACCACCGGGAATTGCGTATTGCTGTCCTGTAATCGGGTGTAAACCCCGTTAATCTCAACCACCAGCGAGGAAACAATGACCCCCAATGGAATGAAGACAATCAGGAAGATGATCAGGACAGTCAGCAGCGAGGCAACACCGTTGCGATCGTTCAATTTTTGCCGAATTTTGCTTTTCAGCGGATGGAAGATGACAGCCAACACCGCCGCCCACAAGATGGCGGAATAATAGGGCGCCAGGATGTCAAAAAACGCCAGCGTGACGACAAATAAGATAAGGATGAAGAATCCCTTCGTAAGCCCTTTAATGTTCACAACGATTTCCCCTTCGTTCAATCTACCCCCGAAATATAGAACGAAGTAGGGCGTTTGCAATATAGGAAAAAGCCGTCGTCCGGTGAAATACCATCAGAAAGCGCGGCGAGGAGACGGTAGTAAATGCCTCTCGCCGCATCATCCGTGCTTAAAGGCTGTCCTATCGCCGCTGAGTCGCCTGCACCAGCGAATCGGTGGTGATATCAGCAATCGACTTAGCACCCGTGAGCGTCATCGCCACGCGCATCTCTTTTTCGATCAGGTTCAGCAGGTTAACCACGCCCGCTTCGCCCGCCGCCGCTAACGCGTAGACAAACGCGCGCCCGAGCATGACGCTGTCCGCACCCAGCGCAATCATCCGTACTACGTCCAGACCGGTACGAATACCGGAATCTGCCAGAATGGTGATATCGCCTTTCACCGCATCGGCGATGGCTGGCAACGCGTGTGCCGTCGATAGCACGCCGTCCAGTTGACGACCGCCGTGGTTGGAAACCACGATGCCGTCCGCGCCGAACCTGACCGCTTCTTTGGCATCTTCTGGGTCGAGGATACCTTTGATGATCATCGGCCCTTTCCACATCTCGCGAATCCACGCCAAATCCTGCCACGAAATAGAGGAATCGAAATTCTCCGCCAGCCAGCCGATATAGTTTTCCAGCGTCGTCGGCGTGCCGCGATAGGCAGAAACGTTGCCTAGGTCGTGCGGTTTACCGTTCAGGCCAACATCCCATGCCCATTGTGGATGCACCATCGCCTGCAACACACGGCGTATCGCCGCATTCGGGCCGCTCATGCCGGAATGGGCATCGCGATAGCGCGCGCCCGGCGTCGGCATATCCACGGTAAATACCAACGTCTTGACCCCGGCGGCCTGCGCGCGTTCCAGCACATTGCGCATAAAGCCGCGATCTTTTAACACATAGAGCTGGAACCACAGCGGCCGATTAATGGCAGGAGCCACCTCCTCAATCGGGCAGACAGAGACGGTAGACAGCGTAAAGGGAATGCCCTTCTGCGCCGCCGCACGGGCAGCCTGCACCTCGCCGCGTCGGGCGTACATACCGGTCAGACCAACAGGTGCCAGCACCACCGGCATCGCCAGTTTTTCGCCAAACAGCTGTGTTTCCAGGCTAAGGTCGGAGACATTTTTCAGGATGCGCTGGCGCAGCGCGATATCAGCCAGATCGGCGGTATTACGTCTGAGCGTGTGCTCGCCATACGCACCGCCATCGGCGTAGTGAAAAAGAAACGGTGGCAGCTTACGCTGCGCCGCCGCCCGGTAGTCCGTTGAAGCAGAGATGATCATCGTCCTTTCCCATCCTTCTTCTTGTTGGTGTCATTCTTGCGGTCAGTAATGACCGTTACTGGAGCTACTTTTAGTGAAATTTATGCTGTTCACGTAAGCCCGTTTTTAGGGGAAACACAGGGGGAGGTTCCCGCGGGGACACCTCACCCCAACGGTCGCCCCGTGTATCTCGATGCTTAAACGATCGGCATTACCTTTGGTGAAATTGTCTGTTAGTGAAACTGCTTTTAGTGAAATTGAAGGTACGCGACATGCGTTTGCAGATATTCCTGCAAGCCGTGTTTGCCATCCGCCCCACCCACACCGGATTTACGCCAGCCCGCATGGAAGCCCTGCATCGCCTCGAAGTTCTCACGGTTGATGTAGGTTTCACCAAACTTCAGCCCTTTCAGCGCCTTCATCGCGGTGTTGATATTTTGAGTATAGATCGATGACGTCAGGCCATATTCGCTGTCGTTCGCCATCGTAATCGCCTCTTCCAGCGTGTCGAAGGTCGCGACGGGCAGCACCGGACCAAACACCTCTTCGTGCATGATCGGCATCTCCTGTTTCACGTCCACCAGCAGCGTGGGCGGGTAGAAATAGCCCGTACCACTTTCGCGCTTACCGCCGAGCAGCACTTTCGCACCCTGCGATACCGCTTTCGCGACTTTATCTTCCACACGCTGTAACGCCGCCGCGCTGATCAGTGGCCCCATATCCAGCGCTTTTTTCTCCGCCGTGTTGCCAAAGGTCACCTGCTCCATCGCGGCTTTAATACGGGAGATAAACTCGTCGTAAATGCCTTTCTGCACATAAACGCGCTCGGCGCAGTTACACACCTGCCCGCTGTTGATGACGCGGGAACTGACAATCGCTTTCACGGCCAGATCGAGATCGGCATCGTCCATCACGATAGCTGGGGCTTTGCCGCCCAGTTCCAGCGACACTTTGGTGACGTTCTGCGCCGCTGCCGTCATGGTCGCAATCCCCGCCGCCACGCTGCCAGTCAGGCTAACCATGCCGACTTTCGGGTTAGCGGCCAACTCTTGCCCGACCGTCGGGCCGTAGCCGGTCACGAAATTGATGACGCCTTTCGGCAAACCAATCTTGTGAATGATTTCGGCGAAAATCACCGCATTATTCGGTGTGATTTCGCTCGGTTTGATGACGATGGTATTACCGGTGATCAGCGCAGGCGCCGCTTTACGCGCAATCAGGAAGAAGGGGAAGTTCCACGGCAGAATACCGGTCGTGACGCCTATCGCTTTGCGGAAAACGAAGATGTTTTCGTTCGGTCGGTCGCTCTGAATAATTTCGCCTTCATAACGGCGCGCCCACTCCGCCATGTAGTCGAGGTAGTCAGCGGTGAACAGCACTTCCGTCTGCGCCAGACCGTGCGTTTTACCGCCTTCCGCAATGATGGTATCGGTCAGTTCGGCTTCGCGCTCGCGGATACCGTCGGCAATCTTGTGCAGCCAGACGCCGCGCTCAACCGCAGGCAGTGCTTCCCAGCCCGGCTGCGCGGATTCTGCCGCGTCTATCGCTCTCTTCGCATCATCAGCGGAGCCTTCCGGGATCTGCGAAATGACCTGCTCTGTGGCCGGATTCACCACATCAATCCACTTCCCGCTGCTGTTTTCAACAAACTCACCGTTGATGTACATACGTTTCTGGGTGGTACTCATGTCAGGCGCCTCCAAAATAGGGTAAGGGAATACAACGCATAAACGAGTTGTTAAAAAAACACGTTTTTTTTGTGAAGTTTTGCCATGCTGCGCGATTTGCGCGGCATTTACCTTTTCATGGCTGCCATCTCAGTCTAGCAAGTGGCAAAAAAGCCATGCTGAGCACGCCTGACGTAACACTTTTGCAAAGAATAGGGGATGAGGGCACCAAGTTTGCCAACGCTATTGGCAGGGCGCAGTTGAGGCGTGGGTAAGTCAGTTCAGAGAGCGGAAATAATGAAGGATTAATGAAAGATAAAATACCGAAAGCGGCAGGAGGAAAACTCCTGCCGCACACGACTTACCCTTTATTCATGCTAGTAATGTAGCGATTTCTGGCTTGATTTCGGTTGTTATACTCATCAACCAATCTGTTGAAACTATTGATCATATTATTATAATTTCTTTCGAGATCGGCGTTCTTCCCTTTCCCCAAATCGCGACGTAATGCTTTCACATTCGCCAGCAACGCAGAAGCGTTGGGTTCCAGATAAAACCAGAAGGGATCCGCTGCTGTTTTACCTTCAGACTTCGCCCGATTAGCTTCACCATAGGCTTTCGCTGTCTCTAACGCCTGTTGGTATGCCGTTTCAAGTGGCTGCAAATTCTCCACCGTCAAACGATCTTGCGTATTCAGTGCATCGATAGCATCGATGACACCACGGGCTTCCAACATGACATTTTCGGTATGCCACCAGATATCTTTCCCATTACGCTGTTCCATCGCAGTCAGGGCTTGTTTCTCTATTGCCAGATTACGCGAGGCGACAAGACTATGGATGCGGTCAGATTTTGCAAAAAACGTCTTGAACAGCGGCGCAATTTGAGCCTGAAGAGCCTTGCCCTTAGCCATTCCATCGTCTTTGTAATCGCCTTGGGAATAGTAGGTATCGACGCTCTGAACCAGAGGAATCAATTGTTGCAGCGCTTGCGCATATTCGGTACCGAGCGCGTCAAGTTCTGGGTCGCTTTGCCCATTCTTCACGCCCGCGTTCAATCCCTCAATACAACTCTTGGCAATGGCATACTGATCACCATGCTGGGCTAAGGTGAAACGAGTCTGCAAATTCCAGAAAGCGTTCCCTTTCGTGATCTGGTTTTCATACGCAGTCTGATAACGCGCATAAGCGCCTCGCCAGGCGCCATCGACACCATTAATACACGTCACAAACGGGGCCAGTTTCGCTACCATTGCTTCACTTTCTTTCGACAGCAAGGTCTCAACATTCTCTTCCGCTTTACCCCCGTTGCTGTCCATTAATGCGTTTAATGCCCCTGTTTTATAAAGAAACGCACCGCCAATTACGGCCACTGTGGCTAAAACACTGACTACCTTCTTCACCAAAACTCTCCTGTTAATAATAAAGAAATCTTCTCGCCTCAGGCTCCAATGCCCATAACTGCGAGTCAAAAAATAATAACATAAGTTATAATTTATGGAGTCATTACTTATCGTCGGTTTTCACGATCTCTTCCTTCTCCTTCCACTTGCCGCCTACCAGCTCGCGAGTGGTGGCCACCATCGCCTGTTTCTCTTCGGAGTAGGCTTCCGTGGTTTCGGCAATCAGGACGGGGTTATTGTTAGCGATCTGGTAGGTTGACCATTGGTGCCAACAGCAGCCGCTTTTGGTAAACGTGGTGATCGTCTTACTTTTTTCATCGATCTCAAACAGGCCGAGGTTGTAGCTGGCTAATTCGGTCAGCGGCGCATTCTGGGTGAACTGCTGCTTTTCCACATCGAACAGGAACACATCGTAAGATGGCCCGCCGTAAGCGCCGTTATTACCATTGCGCAGCATAATATCCGCGTGGTGATCGAAGTTAGCGTCATCAATCACCAGCCCACTGTTGTTATCACCATAAACCTCGACCAGATTCGCCGTCACTTCGCCTTTATTGTTCAGTTCGATGAACATATTTTCCATCGTGATACGCTGGAACAGGTCGCCGCGTCCTTTCTTAAAGATATCCAGCGTGCCGGGGCCTTCACAGGTTGAATAAGAAGTGTCGAGATCGCACGTCGCCACACTGAGCACAAAGTCCCACTGGTCTGATGCCTGCGTAATCAGGGAGATATTTTCACTGCCGGACAGCGCCTGAATACGGGAAACCATCTCATTCCCCAGACAAACGTCATCCTGACAGCGGTCACGTTCGGCCAACCAGGCGCGCTGCTCCTGACGCGCCTGCGCGTTGTCCGTTTGTTTCACGTAACCCTGATAGGCCTTGTTCAATACCGCATCAAGCTGCTGTAGGCGGCTGCTGGCGCAAATCATTTTCTCGCTGTCTGTACTGGCCTTGTTGCAATCCATCGCCCAGACGGACGAGGTGAAAAGACACAGCAGGGATGAAACGGCCAGAGATAAATAACGCATAACGTATCGCTCCTTGAAAAATAAAAAACCTAACTAGCTGATAAGATGGGTAATGGTTATTTTTCGCTGCCCTTTCCCATCTTTTTAAGAAAACGCTGCTGCTCAACCAAAATCGCCTTCAACGTAATGCATTGATAATCAATGCCGTAACGCGGGGCAACGTCCGCAATAATTTTGGATAGCGCGGGATAGTGCCGATGATTCCAGTTGGGGAAAATATGGTGGGTCAGGTGCATATTGAGCTGCCCTAACCAATAGCCAAGCCAGGTGGGACGGGTAGACCAATCCACCGTGGTAGAAAAGGTGTGCTGATAGCGACCATGCCGGAATAACCCATCTTCCGGTGCCTGATAGAACGTGCCTTTTGCCCAGTGCGACCCCAGAATCAGGACAACAAAAATCAGCGACGACAGCATCTGGCTCAGCAGATACACCAGCAGCAGCGAGCCGACGCTAATGATAGTCGGCGACAACAGCCAGTAAGGGATCGCCAGCGCCAGCAGGGCATGCAGTGCTTTTGAAAGCAGGAAAATGCCCCAGCCCTTCACGCCCTGAAGCGTCATATTGCGCGTTACCTGCGTTTTCCCCGCGCGATCGATCCAGTCAAAAAACCAGATGATGCAGGGGAAGGTCAGCGATGCTACCAGCGGCCAGTAATAGCGCTGGGCGCGCATAAAAAAGCGAAACCGATGGTAGGGCGATTGCCGCAAGACACCGTTCTCTTCGATATCGAGATCGTAGTGCTGCACATTCACGTGTGCATGATGGAAAATCACATGCCTCACTCGCCAGCAGTCGGAATCCATACCGAGCGGAATACTCACCACGATATTGAGCAGGCGATTCGCCCACGGCTGCCGGAAAAAGACGTTATGCGAGGCGTCATGCACCACGTTCACCGCCAGAAACATGGCGGTAAAAATAAAGCCAAAGTAGCAACCCGCAAAACCCCACAGCGTCGTCTGCCGGAGGCTGAAGCCATAAAACGTCAGACACAGCGCCACCAGAAACAGCATCTTGCCGATAAATCCGGCGTTGGCAAAACGGTGATCGCCCGTTTCTGCCAGATAGTCATTCGCCGCCTTCATCAGCGCCCGATGCAACGCCAGATCGCGACCTTGTTCATAGCGGAGCGGCTTTAGCGATGCGAGCGTCATTCTTCCTCCCTTCCCTCTTCCACGGCACGTTGCGCTGTGCGTTGATCGCGACCTTCCCCCATCGATTTTAAAAACCGACGCTGGCTTGCCAATAGCTCGCGGTAGGTAATGCAGCGATAGTCCATACCATGCTCGGCGGCAAGGCGCCGTAAAATAGCAGCGAGTGCAGGGTAATGACGATGGTGCCACCCCGGAAAAAGATGATGCGTCAGGTGTAAGTGCAGCCCTCCCGTCCAGTGCGCAAGCCAGCGCGGCGTCGGCAGCCAGTCGCAGGCGGTGGCAAAGTTGTGCTGATACCAACCCAGGGGCATGGCCTCCGTATCGGTCACGGCATAAAATTCCGTTTCCGCCCAGTGTGACCCCAGCAGTAAAAAGACCACCAGCAACGAGGCCAACATCTGGCCCAGCAAATAACTTAACAGTACGATGCTTGGGCTAATGCCCTGTGCAGCCCCCACCACGAGGGGAATCACCAATAGCAGCACGATATGACCGACTTTACTGCCGATAAACATCATCCACCCACGGTAGCCTGACTGCATGGAACGGGCGTTAACGGGGGTTTTGCCCAACCGATCGGCCCAGTCAAAAACCCAGGCGATATAGGGGAGCGACAGGGAGGCCACCAGCGGCCAGTAAAGGTGCTGATAGCGCATGTAGGCACGGTGGCGCTGGAAAGGCGTTTGACGAAAAATCCCATTCTCTTCCGTATCCAGATCGTAATGCTCCACATTCGGGTAAATATGGTGGAAGTCCACATGACGCAACCGCCAGTAGTCAGGATCGATGCCTAACGGCAGCGTCACGATCCGCCCGACGATGCGGTTGAGCGTTCGATTACGGAAAAACGTATTATGGGAAGCGTCATGATTCACGATGATATTCAATACCATCGACATCATGATGAAAGAAAAATAGCTCAGGAAGAATGCCCATGCCGTCTGCTGTATCAAGCTCAGGGAATAACAGGCGATGCAGCCTAAAAAGAGTAATCCGGCCTTCACGAACTGACCGCTATCGGCAAAGCGATGATCGTGATTAGCGCGCAGGTAGGCCGACGTTTCGCGCTGTAACGCCCGATGAAAAGCCTGTTCACCCTGTGCGGGATACGGCCTGGCGGGAAGCACATTAGCCATTTTCATGCTCTCCAGTCAGGGGATGTCGACCCCAGCCGAACGCCATCGCCAGCCCGTGCAGCGCCAGCATCAGCATCGCGATCTTCCAGTAAAGCGCTTCCCAGCCCAGATAGACAAGAAACACCGCAGGGAAGAGCAACACGACGAATAACCAAACGTAAATGCCCCAGCGCCGCCCTTCGGAAATCCCACCCAACGCAACCGCCCCGCTCACCAGCAGCAGGAAAAGTGCCACCTGCGGCAGATTAGCGGACTCATAACCGTAGCCATACAGGTAGACATAACCGACGACCAGCGCAAACAGCAGCATCGCACCGGTAAGCAACGCCATTGGCGTACAGTGAAACGTTGCACGACGCGTACGGCGCACCGACAGCTTCAGGTACTGCATAAAAGGCAGGTTACTGGCCCAAAACGGATTGTTCGATGGCCTGTCTTTGCCTGCGCCGTAGCGAAAAGGCGTGTCGGGCAACTGTGGGCAAAAGCTGCCGAACAGTTTGTCCCAAAAAATAAAGGTGCCGCCGAAGTTCTTGTCGGCATAAGCGCGATCGTTCACGTGGTGGACGCGATGGTGTGCTGGCGTCACCAGCACCTTTTCCAGCCAGCCCAGTTTGGGCGTCATGGCGTTATGGTTGAAGAGCTGAACGCTGTAATGCAGGATGGAGACGGTGATAAACACGTACAGCGGCACACCAAGCAGCGCCAGAATCAGGAAGAACGGAATCGAGGTCAGCGAGGAATACCAGGAATTACGCACGCCCAGCGACAGATTGAAATGTTCGCCCTGGTGGTGCACCACATGTACCGCCCACAGCACGCCAAAGGTATGGTGCAGGCGATGTAGCCAATAAAAGCCGAAATCCCAGGCGAGTAGCGCGAACAGCCACATCAGCACCGGCGGCCAGGTTTCCACCCAGCCCAAACTGAAATGCGCCGCGACATAGCCATAGCAAAAAATCTCCACGCTGCGAAAGAGCCACAGCATGATGTGCCCGGAATTCAGGTTGAACACCACGTCATGCCAGTTCACTTTCTCACGCTGCATCCACTGTAGAACCAGCGCTTCACCCATCACCACCACCAGCATGAAGACGATAGGTAATGCTAAATCAATCATGATTTCATTCCTGATGGCGCTTATCGTTAGGCAACGGCGCTCGCGGGGAAACCGCCGTCACCGCCTCCCGGCTACGCAGAAAAACCCATCCGGTCATGCCCGCCAGCATCGCCCCGGTCACCAGATCGATGAACAGATGCCGACGTAATTGCAGGATGGAAAAGGCAATCGCCATCCCCCACAGCAGATACAAACCGGTTTTCACCTTCTGCTGGCCATCGCTCATCGCCCATACCGCCAGCACCGTTAGCGCAATATGCAGCGACGGCAAACAATTCTGCGGTGAGTCGATACGCTGCAAAAGCTGTAGCAAACGAGTGGAAAAATCGTCCCCGACAGCCTGAGGATAAACCATCGTGGTCGGGAAAATCAGGTACACCGCGCCCGCGATTAACGCAGTGAGCTGCGTTGCCCGGCGTAACCCCGCCAGACGTGCTATCGGGCAGGATAAATAAGACAGCGGCACGATGATGAAAAAGGAGAGATACAGCCAGATAGCCGAGGGGCTAAAGGGAATCCATTCATCAATGAATGACGTCGGCAGCACCGTTCCCTGCCCCTGAAACTGTGCGCTCAGTTGATACACCACGCCGACCGATCCCCAGCCGAAGAGCAGCGCTTTCAGCCGTAATCGCAGCGTGCTTTGAGGAAGTCGCATTATACGTCCTCCTTCAGGCGCGTAATCCGTCTGCGCTTTTGCGTCAATGCTGGCGCAATCTCACCGGCGATTAACTGCCACCGCAGCCGCGACGTCTCAATGCCCTGCAACGCAAACTGCTGCACCAGACTGTCCCGACAGGCCTCCAGCTCCGGCAGGCTGCACGCGGCGGACAAACGCAGCGTCGTTTCCCCCTGCTGCACCAGCCGATAGTCGGCATGCAGCGGCAGCGCATTGGCAATAATCCGGCTACAGAGATCCGCAAACACGGTCTGAGGCTCACCGTGACTATCCGGCAGTCGCAGGCAGTCATCGCTGCGCCCTTCGATGCGGGCAATCGCCATCGTCACCCGGCCACACGCACAGGGTGTTTTTTGCTTCACCAATACATCGTCCAGCCGATAGCGCACAATCGGCTGCGTGCTGCGGGTGAAATCGGTAATGATGGGCGTAAAGCGTTCGTCATCCAGCCACTGCGGCTCAATGTGCACAAATTCCTCGTTGAGATGCAGCGTACCGTGTTCACAGGTCGATGCCAGAAAGCCTTCCGTCGCCTGATACACTTCCCCCACCTGCCCGAAAACCTGCCGGAGCAATTGTTTATCCTGCGGTTCCAGCACCTCGGCCACGGAAATCACCTTTTTGACAGACAGGCACAGTTCACCGCGCTGCACCGCCAGCGCCAACTCGCGCAGCACCTGTGCAGGAGCAACGATAATCGACGGCGACCACGCTTCCAGCCGCGAAACATGTTCGGAAAACGGCGCAAACAGATCGTAAAACGACAGGCTGAGCCAGCGGTTATCCACACTGTGGTACAGATTGTTATCCGCCCGCAGGAACAGCGCTACCCGCTCACCAGCACGTAAGCCGTCCGGCAGCATTTTCGCCAACATGCCCCCCGCCCACACCTGCTGTTCGCGTGGGCTAACGACAAACAGCCCACGCTGCCCAGAGGTGCCGGACGACAGCCCGACGCTGAACCCGTTCACATTCGGCGTGAAATCACGATCCTCCTCACTGCGGCGCGCGCAGGCGAGCAGTTCATCCCGCTTAAGCCCCGCGGTGTTCATCCGATCGAATTCGGCCATCATCACGGCTTTATCCATCATCGGCCAGGAGGTAATCGGAAGCTGGCAGTACGGACGGAAATAGGGACTACGCGCCAGCACCCGCCGTGCAAAGCGAGCAAGCTGGCACTGTTGATGGTGTTCAAGCCCCTGACGAGTAGCAAAGGTGAGGCGTCTGGCACGGAAATAGTGCCAGAGGGTCATCAGCGGAATCATAGGTCGCCCTCATGGCACAGCCGAATCTCAACCTGTCCGTTCAGGTGCAACTGATGTAGCTGATCCAGCGTGTGGTAATAGGCTTGTGGATCGTCCATCACCAGATTCGCCAAACGCGACGGCCTGCGACCTTCGCGATAGCTGTGCGGCGACCAGGCGGCATCGCTTGCCAGCAGCACCCAGCCGTTTTCAGTCAGCACAAACGCACCGAGGTGTCCGGCGGCATGACCGGGCAGCGGCACCAGCACGATCTCTTTATCGCTACCCGGCAGCGCATAGCCTTGTGTAAACGGTGCCAGCTCGGCTGGCAGATCGGTAAGCGGGAAGTTTTCGACAAACTGAAGTTCTTGCTCGAAATGCTCAGGGATCAAGGCAGGCACAAACGCCCGTTTCAGAGCGGCGAAACCGCGCAGATTCCGCGTCTGCTGCCATCCCAGCCCCGAGCAGATAAACGGCACGTCGGGGAAATCCCGCAGCCCTGCAATATGGTCGCCATGAAAATGGGAAATAATCAGGCCGTCGATGTCCGCAGGCTGAATCCCCTGCCCATGTAGCTGGTGAATCAGTGCGTCTTTCGTCTCAAAATGCACTGGCGTCATCCTGCGGTACAGCTGGAACAGGCCGGATCGCGTGGCATCGGTAAAATGCTGGGCATAGCCGGTGTCCCACAGCCAGCGCTTGCCCTGACTCTCCAGCATCCAGACGCGTGCCGGAAAACGACACACTTTCCATCCTGCGCCACGCAGCGCCATACAACCCGGATGCAGGCAGTACCCGACTTCAAACGTTGAAATCTTAGCCATGTCGGTCCGTGCTCCGCTGTGCAAGATGCGCCCTGAACCAGTCGCCGGTCAGCTCAATGCCCTGCTGAAGGGAGAAACGTGGCTGATACCCCAGTTCTTGTTTGGTTTTCTCCGCGCTGAGCGTCATATCAAAATTCACCGCTCCCGCACTGTAGCGCGTTAGCAGCGGCTCCTTCCGGCTAAACCACGAGAACAGCTCCATACCACCTGCCACCGTGTGCAACAGCGGATACGGCACCGCGTTGACGCGATAATGCATCCCCAATTGCCCTGCCAACAGTTGCTCCAGCATATCGACAAGGCGTGCGGGCTCATGATTGGTGATGTTGTACACCGAACCAGACACTAACCCCGCTCGCTCGCTGGCAAGCGCCATCGCTTCCACAACGTTGCCGACAAACGTGAGATCCAGCAGCGCCTCACCACCGCGCGGGAGCCGCAGCACGCCGCCACCCACCGCGATCTGCTCCAGCACTCGCGGCAGAATCACGCGGTCATGCGGGCCAAACAGACCGCGCGGGCGCAGAATCACGTAGGTGGTTTGCGGGTAGCGCGACGTCAGCGCCTGAAGTCGCTCTTCCGCCAGAAATTTGGTCTGCGCATAGTGATTGGCAAAACGCGCCGCGCGGTAGCTTTCATCAATATTCAGGTGGTGCTGGTAATCGAAGTAAATCGCGGGCGTGGAGATGTGCACAAAACGCGGGATACCCAACTGCCCAGCGGCGTCGGCCAGGCGTGCCGTCACCTCGGTATTATTCTGATAAAAATCGCGATATTGCCCCCACGGTGATGATTTCGCAGCACAGTGCCAGACCACGTCACAGCCCGCCATCAGCGATCGAAACAGGTCTACCGAGGTTTCCACCAAATCGATACCGATGAACTGTGCGCCCTGAGCTTCAAGCTGTTGGCCTACCGTGCGATCGCGCCCGCACGCCAGCACCTGATGCCCAGCACGAAGCAGCCAGTCCACCGCGTTACGCCCCAGTCCGCTGGTTGCACCCGTGACGAAGACTCTCATGGGATCAGAACCATCCCGCCCAGCGTCAACCCGGCGGCCGTACCGACCAGCATCGCGGGTTCACCCTCAGGCAGGCGTTGCGTCACGATGGCATGATGCAGCGCCGTTGGAATTGAGGCTGCCACCTGATTACCGTGATAGCGGTAAATATCAATCAGTCTTTCCGTCGGGATCGCCAGCCGCTTACGCATGTGTTCCAGTGACAGGTGGCTGGCCTGATGCGGAACCACCGCCGCCATCTGCTCAAGCGTGAAACCACTCGCCTCCAGCAGCCGTTGCAGATAGCCCTCAATCAGCGCAGAAGCCTGCCTGAACAGCCGTTTTCCCTGCATATGGAACAGAAAATCATGCAGTTCCATCCCTGCACGCGGGTTACGCAAGGTGCCGCCTGCGCGGATCTGACACAGTTCATTGCCCTTCGGATACGTTTCCAGCAAACACGCCGCAATACCGCTGCGACCATCACCGCGTTCGACAATCGCGCACGCCGCGCCATCACCAAAAATCAGCGACGATTCTTCGTCATCCCAATCAATACCGCGCGACGCGAGTTCGGTAGACACAATGGCAATGCGTCGATAAGCGCCGGTATTTAACAGACCAGCCGCCACCTGAAGCGCGGAAATAAAGCTGACGCAGCTGCTGTTAATATCAAAACAGGCTGTCCCTTTCGGCAAAGACGACGCTTTTAATACATGGCTGGCGCTATAAGGCAGCGCCTGAATGGGAATCGCAGAAGCAAACAGCAGCAGGTCAATGGAAGCCGGAGAAATAACGCCACGCGTCAGCGCATCATTTAATGCCGCGACACCGAGCTCGGCCTGGCTGGCATGATTGTCCGCATGGTGGCGATAGAGAATACCGGAACGATTTTCGACATAACCAGCAGGTTTATTGAGCCGCACATCTAATTCAGCCGAGGTCACCCGCTGCGCAGGAAGCGCACTGCCGGTAGAAATAATCTTTAGCGGAACCAATCCCTTAGTGAATGCGTGGCGTTGCATCTTCAATATCAATCCTTTCCAGATTTATTATCGTTTTACCTGCGTACGATAAGGCTATCGTGCGTAGTATTTATTCATTCTGCTGCTAAGAATAACGAAATCACCGCGAATTGAAATCTTAAGCTGTGCGGTAGTACTGTTCCATCCCGATACTTTTTCGCTATTCTCTGTGCATTCACGATGCTTAATTAAGCCAGAAGTTATACTTATGTCATTGTTTATCAAATCGGTTATTGGCGCGTTGATCGTATTGCTCATCAGCGTACTGGCGAAAAGTCGAAACTATTATATTGCCGGGTTGGTGCCGCTATTTCCCACATTCGCGCTGATTGCCCATTATATCGTTGGCACCGAGCGCGGGCTGGAGGCGCTACGCGCCACCATCCTGTTTGGCATCTGGTCCGTTATTCCTTATCTGGTTTATCTCATCTCACTTTATTACTTTACCGCGTGGATGAAATTGCCACAGGCGCTGCTCGCGGCAGTCGTGTGTTGGAGTGTATCAGCGGCACTGCTGGTCAAAATCTGGACGTGGTATCAGGGGAATTAAGTGTAACAACAGCGAGCAGGCAAAGAAGGGCCGGCATCAGGCGATAAGCGAAAACAGCCTGATGGCCGGACAGCTATATGAAACGGCTTCCTGTGGTAGCTGAGTGGTTCCTGAACTGAGCAGCTCAAGACTCCAGGTCTGTATCTTGCCTATCGGCTGACTGTCGTAGTGTCACAATGCAGACTACGGCAGTCAGGATCGAGAGTACGGCCAGCACGCCAAAGATGCTTTGGAAAGCTGATGTGTAGGCGCGATGAGCCAGTTCAATGACAGCCCCGTCCATCGCGCCGCCGCTACCGATAGAAGTACCGTGCCCGCCGCTGGCTCCGATCTGGCTGGCGATCGCGGTAGCACCTTCCGGCAGCGACATCGCCCCTACCTCTGCTGCCGTACGCAAATTCTCCGCCGTTAAACCAACCAATACGGCACCGATGGCCGCAATGGCGATGGCTTCTCCTGCTACGCGCATAGTGGTGAAGATGCCGGCGGCCATCCCTGCGCGCGCCTTGGGAACCACGCTCACCGATAAAGCATCCATTAACCCCCACGGCAGGCCATTGCCGATGCCGACCAGCAGCATGGGAATCGCCATTGACCACAGGCTTCCATCAGGCGACAAGCGCATCAACAGCCAAGCACCGAGCGCGGAGAGAAGGAAGCCGATCCCCGACAGTAGGCCGGGCGAGACGCGTTGGGCCATCCGTCCAGCCAGCAACGGCACCACCAGCATCGGCGCGGTTAGCGGTAGGATCGCCAGGCCAGCCGTGAACGCATCACGCCCCTGGATGGCGATGAACCAGATCGGCACATAAACGATCAGGGCGATGAAGCTGAAACCCGTTGCCACTGGCAGCAGTTGCACCCCAATGAAGCGCGGATAGCGGAAAAGGGACAGGTCCAGCATGGGATGCGGACGCCGCAGTTCCACGGTGACGAAGACACCCAGCAGCAGGACAGCACTACCCAGCAGCAACAACACGCGCAGGCTCACCCAGCCATCTTGCGGCCCCCGCACGATGCCAAACGTCAACGACACCAGCGCGGCCGTGAACAGTACGGTGCCCAGCCAGTCAATACCTTGCGCCTCCGGGTCACGGGACTCCCTGATCCGCCGTGTACCCAAAAGCAGGATCAAGACCGCAATCAACGCGATGGCGAAGTAGAGCGAACGCCAGCCCAAATGCTCGATCAGGAATCCCGAGGCCATTGGCCCGAACGCAAGACCGACGCCAAATGCGGTGCCAAGAAAGCTGAAAGCCTGCGTACGTTCTGCGCCCTCGAACTCCTGTGCCAGCAACGAGGTGGCCGAAGTCAGCACCAGAGCACCGCCGACGCCTTCGGCGGCGCGCAGCAGGTTGAGCAGCAGCAAGTTAGGGGTCAGGCCGATCAGTAACGACGTGATGACGAAGATCCAGAGTCCCACGACGAAGCATCGCTTGCGGCCGATCTGGTCGCCGATGGCACCCGCTGCCATGACGCAACCGCCGAATGCGATAGCGTAGGCGTTGACGATCCAGCTCAAGGTGGACTGGTCGCCACCCAGATCGCGCCCGACCGCTGGCGTAGAAATCGCCGGGCCAGTGAAGACCAAAGGGATGATGATCGCGGAGACGCAGATCGCCGCAAGTACCTTGTATCGGTCGTCAACCGCGACCGCCGAACGTGTCTTCTCCATAACAACTCCGATGCGCCCTCCGTCCGCGCCGGATGCGCATAAAGCCGAGGGCTTGACGATTGTTCTATAGGTTAATTAATTCACTAAGAATTAATAATATGGCTTTATCGAAAATGAATGATGCAAATAATGCAGAGATGAACGGCACCGAATTCGAACAGATCACGGCTTTCCTGGCCGCCGTCGAACATGGCGGATTCACCGCCGCGGGTCAGGCGTTAGGACGCGATGGATCCATTCTCTCACGGCGCGTCACGGCACTGGAAAAGCGTCTGGGAGTACGACTCATGGAGCGCACCACGCGGCGGCTGGCATTGACGGAAGCGGGTGAAGCCTTCCACCAGCGCATGCGTGGCGCCCTGCATGTTTTGCAGGAGATCGAGCAGGACACCACCGCTGCAGCGACCAGCGTGCGCGGCACGCTGCGCATCGCCTTGCCTGCAACTTTCGGCCGAATGTGGATCGCACCGATTCTTCCGGCGTTTCTGGCGGCCTATCCTAATCTGGTCGTGGAAACCGCTTTCGAGGATCGCTATGTCGACTTGGTGGCAGAGCATTTCGATGTGGCCATCCGCATCGGAACCTTGGCCGACAGCAGGCTGGTAGCACGTCGGCTCGCACCATCTCGGCGTCTGCTCTGCGCATCGCCCGCGTATTTGCAAGCACGCGGCATGCCTTCCCGGCCAGCCGATCTTGGCCAGCACGCTTGCCTGGGATTCTCTCGTCTGGCTTCGCATCCTCTTTGGCACCTGCGCGATGGTGACAAAACGGCAGCGATTCGGATCACGGGCCCGCTGGTCACGGACGATGCGCAAAGCCTCGTACAAGCCGCCGTTTCCGGTGTCGGCATTGCGATGGTGTCCGACTGGCTGGCTGGCCCGGAACTGTGCAGCGGTCGGCTGGTGCCAGTGCTGCCCGACCATCCCGTGGAGAACAGCGAGACGATCTATCTGGTGCATCCATCCGCACGATTAGTTCCTGCTAAGACACGGGCGTTTGGCGATTGGATTGCATCGGAGCTTAACGCAACGCCATGGCTGAACCACAAATCAGCTGACTGAGGCTATCTGGCCCCCCAAACACACCACCCGCACGCAGCGGCAAGGCGGCCCGATTTGTCCAGTTCCAGCTATTCAGCCTGCTACCGGGCTGGAGTCACACTGAAGCAAAAAATTTCCGATATGCGCTATCACTCGCGCAATAAAGAAAGAACCCGGCGCATCCGGGTTCAATGTGCTGACATTGTTATCGTCTCAGGCCCATCGCGCTCAAAATTAGCGGCATACTTGCGCCATATCGATAGTGTAGTTACAGCCCGGATTGGCTTTTTCCTGCCAGTGGTGCTTATCCATTTTTGCGGTACATCCTGCATCTTCTAATAATGCCTGACGACCATCTGCGCTACACACCAATATCAGTGAGTGCCCTTCTACAGACTTTGCCTTCATTTTATAGTCCTTAAAAGGAGCCAGAAGCGCAGGATCATGAGCCGTTGCAGCAACCAGAAGTGTGTTGTCCGTCGCGGAATCAGGATTGCCATAGCGTGTTTCTGCTTCAACGGATGCGCTTAATTTTGTTAGGGCAGATGACAGCGGATACATCGTTTCTTGTTGATTCGCCGAGCTAAAAGAGCAGCATCCAGCTAGAAATAAGGCGCTCATCAATGCGATATATTTCATGCAACCTCCTTCCAATAAATCAATTTACCCGTGTTCACATCTCGCCCCGTATCAAGGTTCCAATGGCCAAAGAATGACAATGCGTCTACATCAGACTTTTCAACTGATGCAGCAACTAAACGCCATGCTTCGACGACATGCGTTACCGCGAGATCAAAAACATCATCATAGTTTTTCGCGCCCTCCGGTGTGGCAATATTTACCAGGAACCGTTGATCCAATTTCGCGACAGCGGGATAGGTTAAACCAA
Source organism: Pectobacterium sp. 1950-15 (assembly GCF_037136835.1). Taxonomy (NCBI): domain Bacteria; kingdom Pseudomonadati; phylum Pseudomonadota; class Gammaproteobacteria; order Enterobacterales; family Pectobacteriaceae; genus Pectobacterium; species Pectobacterium sp. 1950-15. Next base: position 109,170 of record NZ_JBBBQR010000009.1, read on the forward strand.
GACCCACCGCAACATGACGCGCCAATGGCATCAATTTATTGCCTTCTTCAGCGATATTGTCGACCACAAACAAGAACTGATCGTTCCATTTATCAATATCAGGCTTATTTTTAGAAAACTCCTGAGCGTAAGTTTGCTGCAAAGCGGATTCCCATAGCCCCTTTATCGCTGCGTCGAGATGCCCATCCTGCGAACACCCTCGAATCCCAGAATTAAGATGTTCAGAAAGCCCCACTTCACCCAAATTCAGTCGGGGAAAAATATAAGCATCCTGATTCATCTCACAGACACGATGTGCACGTTTATTCTGGGCATAAGGACCAACAATCTTTTCCACAATGGGATGAATCGTCATGTCAGTCACCACATGGGCGACATAGCCCAACAGCCACGCTAGCACCTTTTGTTTCTCCGCCCCCTGTAGCCCCATAACACCTTTAGCAAGAGACTGAACCACATCTCCCGTCTTTTCATAGTGCATATTATCGGCCCATTTTGCGGCACCAGAATCGGTTATAGCCAAATAAGGGTAATCGGGACTAACGGAACCTAATTCACAGAAACGAAGATATTTTTTTACTGCGAGGATACCGCTCTGAGGTACTTTCTCTTCTTCCAACCGCCCTATTTCACTCGCAATATTAACAACGGCGAGATGTGCATATGCTCCAGCCATGAAGTTCACCTTTAGCGTAGTAATAACAGTATTATTAATAAGTCACTTACGAAAACATGAAGGAAATAAGCGTTGTGCCGTTGAACACAGTCGGCCTGACAAGTGATTCATGCAGGCTCAATAAAAAGCATGATAACAATTTGATAGATAATATTATTTCAAGACGTAGATCGCGTAACCATACTACCAGTAGAAATAAGTGCTTCTATTCTGTTTGGCGAAATCTGTGAACGATGCCAGATATAAAAATGGCACCGATAACATCAACATTACAGCATCAAACCTATCTGGTGACTTCTCTGGACGCGGCATCAGGGGGATGAGGTGTTGGCAGAAGGAATGCCCCCTTCTGCCATAGGCAGGGGATATCAGGCGAAGGCAAAGCCCTCATCTTCCCATCCCGTGATTCCCCCTATCATAATTTTTACCGGGCGACCGAGTTGTGCCAGCTTTAATGCCGCCTGATCTGCGCCATTGCAGTGTGGTCCTGCGCAATAGACGACAAACCGCGTGTCAGCGGGCCACTTAGCCATACGCTCAGGTGTAATTTCACGGTGCGGCAGATGAATCGCTCCCGGTATATGGCGCGCGCTAAAGTGCTTCGTCGACCCCACCACATGCAATAACACAAAGTCCTGCTGAGTGTCAGAGAGCGAGCCCGCCACATCCGCACAGTCTGTTTCAACGGACAGACGCCGTGAAAAATGGGATAGGGCGATATCAGAAGCAGCAAAGGGATAGTCAGTCACGTAACTCATCGATTTTTCTCACTGATTGGAATGAGACTCGACTATAAAACGGATACATAAAGGCTGGCAGATGGCATTATTGCCATATATCGTCAATATCATGACAAGTTATTGAGGTGAGGAAATCAATGTTCAATCCGCTTGTTGTCGTACTCGCTTATGATGGCTTGTGTACCTTCGAATTTGGTATCGCTGTTGAAGTCTTCGGCCTGCCTCGCCCCGAAATGGGGGAAAATTGGTATCAGTTTGCTGTCGCAGGCTTAGACAGCGGCGCGATGCGGGCAACGGGCGGCATCCACGTGGTTGCCGATGGTGGCCTTGAGCTGTTAACACAGGCAGGGACGATTATCATTCCCGGCTGGAAAGGCAGTGATGTGCCCGTCCCCACCCATCTGGTCGATGCATTACGCCAAGCACATCAGCAGGGTGCCAGGCTGCTCTCTATCTGCTCTGGTGTTTTTGTCCTTGCGGCGACAGGCCTGCTTTCCGGGCGACGCGCCACGACGCATTGGCGCTACAGCGACACGTTAAAAATGCAATATCCTGATATCGATATCGAGCCAGACGTTCTTTATATCGATGAGGGAACAATGCTTACGTCAGCCGGGAGTGCTGCGGGTATCGATCTTGGGCTGCATCTCATCCGTCGGGATTACGGCAGCAAAGCGGCCAATCAAGTCGCTCGCCGATTGGTAGTCGCACCGCATCGGGATGGTGGGCAAGCACAGTATATTGAAAAAGCGGTACCGATAGACTACGAACGCTCGCGCCTCGGGCCGCTTATCGATCATGTCCGAGCGAACCTCGCGGAAGAGTATTCCGTTACGAAACTGGCGGCAATTTCCTGTATGAGCCCACGCACGTTCCTTCGCCGTTTTTCTGCCGCTACGGGTACGACGCCAGCGCGGTGGCTACTGGCCGAACGGCTGAATACTGCACGCGATTTACTCGAAAACACGCACTTATCTATCGAGAAAATCGCCGAAACGGTAGGATTCGGTACCGCAGCCTCGTTACGCCATCATTTTCGCCAGCAGCTCCATCTCACGCCCTCAACTTATCGGTTGCGTTTCGGGCAGAGAGCCGATGATATCCCAGAGAACCTTGCCGCTAAGAGAGGATAAAATCATGACAAAAACGACGTACCCCGGCACAGTTTATCGCCCCACTCTCTCCGCGCAGGAAGCCGAACGCTTCACGCTCCCACACTATTTCACGCTACCTGGACACGATGACCAGACAGAAGCTGACATCTGGCAGCCCGCACCGATTGAGGTCGGCTCGGCGACGCCCTGGGTTGTCGGGCCGCACGTGGGGGTGGATGGTGCAACGCACGCCCATGTTCAACAGGCGGTGAACGCCGCGCTACGGGCACCGCAGGATCGGGCGCGGATTGAGATTAAACTGCTGCCGGGCACCTATACCGGCACGGTCTACATCCCTGCCGATGCCCCACCGCTCACGCTATGTGGGGCGGGAGAGAAACCGGATGACGTGGTGATTCAACTCGCGCTGGATTCGATGTTCTCACCGGCAACCTACCGAGAAACGGTAAATTCGCACGGTGAATATCAGCCCGGTGACCCCGTCTGGTATATGTACGATCTCTGTGCGTCAAAGCAGAACGCAACGATTGATACCACTTGTGCCGCCGTGGTCTGGTCGCAAAGCGACAATTTCCAGATGAAGAACCTGACGGTGGTGAATACCTTGCTGGATTCCGTAGATAATCGTGCACATCAGGCCGTGGCGCTACGCACCGACGGCGACAAGGTTCAGCTTGAAAAGGTCCGCCTCATCGGTCGTCAGGATACGTTTTTCATCAATACCAGCAACCTCCAGAATGAGTACGTCACGGACCGCTACAGCCGGGCCTACATTACAGACAGCTACATTGAGGGTGATGTCGATTACGTTTTTGGGCGCGCGACCGCGGTATTCGAGCATGTCCACTTTCATACGGTTTCCAGCCGTGGAGCGAAAGATATTCACGTCTTCGCACCTGACAGCATGCCGTGGGTGCAATACGGCTTTCTGGCAGTGACCTGTCGTTTCACGGGAGACGAAGGCTTCAGCGGAGAAAAAAAGGCCAAACTGGGGCGTGCCTGGGATCAGGGAGCAAGGCAGACGGGATATCAGCCGGGCAGGACGGCAAACGGTCAGTTAGTGATTCGCGACAGCACGATTGACGCCAGCTATGACAGAGAACAGCCGTGGGGAGCGGCCGCAACCACCGCGCGGCCTTTCGCAGGTAATGCGAATTCAGTCCGCAATCTGGACGATGTGCATTTCAATCGGCTGTGGGAATACAACAACATCGACGAGGCGTGAGGTGCCGCAAAAAAGAACGCAGCATAAAAGTGAGTGTTATTCGCGAGTGTATCGCCCTGATGGAATTAATGAACCAGGACATCTGGTAGGCCTGCTAAAAGACACAGGCCATAGAGGAGAAAAGATTATTTTTATTATACTATTGATAAATCTTGCTTAATTAGCATTCCCTGATGTTAGCCAATCATCACGCTTATCCTGAGCGGTGTTTATTTCTTTTGCTTTACGCCCTTAACATTATTGTAAGATTGTATGTTTTTTCATCTCAAAGAAAAGCTATACTAAGGTATAGGTAAACCTATCGGTATAGGTTCTTATAGATATACCTATAGGGATAGGTATATACTTTTTCTATTACAGGATGTTGAGTTTTCAGACTGAGGTCATGAGATGTCGCAATTATTCTCCAACAATGAAACTATAAGCAGGGTAATAAAAAATCAATTCGATACCGCATTAAGTCACTATGGCGACATCAAATATTCCTATATGGTCTTAAATAAGAAAAAACCTACAGAAATCCTTATCATTTCAAATCACCACGATGAGTGGAGAGAGATATATCGGGCCAACAACTATCAGCACATTGATCCTGTAGTCATTGCTGCTCTTAATAAAATCACACCTTTCCCTTGGGACGAAGATTTACTTGTCAGCACGCAACTGAAGATGTCCAAGATATTCAACTTGTCCAAAGAGCATAACATCACTAACGGCTATACTTTTGTACTTCATGACCACAGTAACAATCTGGTTATGTTATCTATCATGATTGATGAATCCAATGTGAGTAATATTGATGAGGTCATCGAGAATAATAAAGATAAGTTACAAATGACGTTGATGAATATTCATGCAGAAACCATCTCTCTTTACAGAGAGATGATTAGAAACAAAGAGGATGAAAGATCAAGTGATAAAGATATTTTTTCTCAACGAGAGAATGAAATTCTTTACTGGGCCAGTATGGGAAAAACCTATCAGGAAATCGCACTGATATTAGGCATTAAAACAGGCACCGTTAAATTCCACATCGGCAATGTTGTAAAAAAACTCGGAGTATTAAATGCCAAACATGCGATCAGACTTGGCATTGAGCTACAACTTATCCGACCGCTTCAGTCATAGATTCGAAAGACAGTGGCCATTCTCGTAACTTGCTTTCAACGAATTCTTGATTGCGATTTATACGACGAACCAGCACATCCTGGCTTTCTTTATCGACAGGTAAAAACAGTAGATACACCTTTTCCTGCTTTTCTGACAACCCTTGTTCAACAACAGAAATGTCCCAACCAGAACGCTTTAGTATCGTGAGCATAGGATGGCTAACAATCGTGTAAACACCATCATATCCTTTACTTCTTGAGTAATTCACCGTTGCCAAAAAGAACATAGTACTAACGGGATAAGTATTACCTAAAATAGTTTTCGACCGAGCCTTATCGACAAAAAAACGACTCGACTCAATATAGTTTCCTTCGGGAATATCTACTTTGTCAAAATAGGGAAAAAACGTGCCGGTAATCATATTAGGATATTTTGTTTCGATTAACCGAGAACTGCAAATGACCTGATTATCTTCTACGCCGAAAAGATAGGTCGCGTTATCATCATCATATTGATCGAACTCCATCCCATTAATACATTTTACGGCCCAATTAAGTCGATCTTTGAACGTTTCTTTTCTTAGCGTAAACAACTCTTCCGATTTTTTTTCCGACAAGTGTTTGTAACTTACATCGAATATTTCTAACATTTTTCCTCCATTAAAAATTTGCAGCTAGATATCACAATAACAGATACACCATCCAATAGATTCTTTCGCCTTTTAACAAAAGTCTCGGCTTATTGTCATTGTATTCTGTCGCTTTCCACGGTGGTTGTACAGATGCAACCTACATTGTCAGCAAGAGTTCACACACGAAAAAACACGGCGAGAAGACCAAATCTAAACATATGATAAACAGATAAAAAAAATCCGGAAACGCGAGACGATTCCGGATTTTTATATTACTCAATCTGAGCGTTATTTCTCTGTTTTATCCTGCAGTTGGCCTACCTGCGGCAGACCCGTACTGGCGGAGGAAGAGAGCAAACCCGTTTCAACGTAGTTAAACAGTTTTTCACGCGTGTCCGTGATATCCAGATTGCGCATGGTCAGCTGGCCGATACGGTCATCCGGCGAGAAGACCGAGTCACCTTTCTCCATAGTCAGACGCTCTGGTTTATAGGTCAGATTGTCAGACACGGTGTTCATGATGGAGTAATCATTGCCACGACGCAGCTCCAGCGTTACTTCACCAGTGATAGCGCTGGCGATCCAACGCTGAGAAGCATCACGCAGCATCAGCGCCTGAGAATCGAACCAGCGTCCCTGGTACAGGAAGCGACCCAGCTGACGGCCATTGGCGTGGTACTGCTCGATAGTGTCTTCGTTGTGAATACCGGTAACCAGACGCTCATAGGCAATGTGCAACAGCGCCATTCCCGGCGCTTCATAGATGCCACGGCTTTTCGCTTCAATGATACGGTTTTCGATCTGATCGCTCATCCCCAGACCGTGGCGTCCACCGATACGGTTCGCTTCCAGCATCAGTTCGACATCATCAGCAAAGGTCTTGCCGTTCAGCGCGACCGGATGACCACGCTCAAAGCGAATGGTTACTTCTTCTGCCGGAACTTTGACGTTCTCGTCCCAGAATTTCACGCCCATAATCGGGTTAACGATTTTGACGCTGGAATTCAGGAATTCCAAATCCTTCGCTTCGTGCGTCGCACCCAGAATATTGGAGTCGGTAGAATAAGCTTTCTCGGCAGACATTTTATAGCCGAACCCAGCCTGAGACATAAACTCGGACATCTCCTGACGACCGCCCAGTTCATCAATAAAATCGGTATCCAGCCACGGTTTATAAATCTTCAATTCAGCATTGGTCAGCAGGCCGTAGCGATAGAAACGCTCAATATCGTTGCCTTTATAGGTGCTGCCGTCACCCCAGATGTTCACACCATCTTCTTTCATCGCCGCAACCAGCATCGTACCGGTCACTGCGCGGCCCAGCGGCGTGGTGTTGAAATAGGTCACACCCGCTGTCGTGTTGTGGAATGCGCCACACTGAATCGCAGCGATACCTTCAGCAACCAGCTGCTTACGGCAATCGATAAGGCGAGCATTTTCCGCGCCATATTCCATAGCCCGACGAGGGATTTCCTCGTAGTCATCCTCATCTGGCTGCCCCAGATTTGCGGTGTACGCATAAGGAACCGCGCCCTTTTGACGCATCCAAAGCAGCGCGGCGCTGGTATCCAGACCACCCGAGAACGCAATACCAATACGCTGACCAACCGGAAGATGCTTGAGAATCGTTGTCATAAATATATCCCTGCTCGAAAGATCTATGGATAGAAGCCTCGCAGCCCACACCATTATGTTACGCCATGCATTAATGAGCGTTTGGGCCCTACGCACATCCTACATCAAGGGCCGGTCGATAACCAAAGTCGACACACTCACAAATGCATATTTATGCAAAATAAGTGAGTGATAATTTAAACATCTTTTTGGCAGGACAGGAAGAGAAGAGTCGTGCTTTCGTGTAAAAAAATTCATGGCCGATTCACGACCAAGTTAGCAAGTATAGCGCCATCTTCTCTTTAGGCTAAGCAACAAAAATCGTTTACGCGACCCACTCGACATTAATAAAACATCGTTTCATTTCGGCGATATTTCTTTGCTATCCTCTTGCGGTTAACACCTTCCCTTGCATATTGCTGGAGATGCTATGTCTAAGAAAGTCGCCGTTCTGCTGGCCCCAGGGTTTGAAGAAGCAGAAGCGATCATGGTGATTGATGTACTGCACCGTATGAAGATAGAAGTCACCATGCTGTCATGCTATGACAGACTGGAACTGCGCAGTTATCACAATATTCGACTGTTTGCCGATTCTCTGCTGGAAAGAAACCAGGACACGCTGTTTGATGCCGTGGTCATCCCTGGCGGCCCACAGGGTACGGTTAACCTGGCCGCCAACCCGATGGTTGTCGAGTTTATTCGTCGCCATGACGAGGCGGGAAAACTGATTTGCCCACTGTGCTCTGCGGCTGCACGCGTATTGGGCGGTAACAACCTGCTGAAAGGCCGTCGCTACGTTTGCTCAGGCAAGTTATGGCAGGACGTGACCGATGGCGTTTATGTTGACGAGAAAGTCGTGGAAGACGGCAATCTGATCAGCGGCAAAGGGCTGGGCGTGACGTTCGATTTTGCCTTTACCATCGCCAGCCGTCTGACTGGAGACAAAGAGAACGCCAACTTCCAGGTTGAGCACATCGATTACGATTACTGGCGCGTGCCGGCGTAACCGCTCACCCGCCAATTAATAAGGCGCGTACCGCCGCGCCTTCCTGAGCCAATCCTCTTAATAACCTTCGCCATAGCGCTCACGGTACTCCTTCGGCGTGATGTCATACCCCTTCTTAAAGACAGCATAAAAGTAAGGTAGCGAAGGGTAGCCACACATTAACGAGATCTCGCCAATCGAGAGCGAGGTCGATATCAGCAGGTTACGCGCCCGATCCAGCTTCTCCGCGTGAATCACACCGTGAATCGTCTGACCGACTTCATCTTTAAAGCGCTTCTCCAGATTCGAGCGGGAAATCCCGACCGCATCCAGCACCTGCTCGACCTTAATCCCTTTACAGGCGTGATAGCGGATAAAGTGCATGGCCTGAATAACGGCAGGATCGTGCACAGAGCGATAATCCGTTGAGCGACGTTCCACCACCCGAACCGGCGGCACCAAAATACGTTGCAGCGGCAAATCGGTCTGGTTCAACAACAGCTGATGCAGCAACTTCGCGGCGCGATACCCCATTTGGCGCGTGCCCTGTGCCACCGACGAGAGCGCGACGCGTGACAGGTAGCGAATCAGATCTTCGTTATCGATTCCGATAACGCACAGCTTTTCCGGTACGGCAATATTCAGATGTTCGCAGACCTGCAACAGATGGCGCGCGCGCGAATCGGTCACCGCGATAATCCCCGTCTGCGGCGGAAGCCCCTGCACCCAGTCGGCCAGCCGGTTTTGCGCGTATTGCCAGTTATCCGGCGACGTTTCCATCCCCTGATACACCACGCCTTGATACTTTTCTGCCGCAACCAACTGCCGGAAAGCGTATTCCCGCTCCTGTGCCCAGCCTTTCCCACCCGATACCGGCAGGCCATAAAAGGCAAAGCGGTTCAGCCCCTTCTCTTTGAGGTGCATAAACGCGCTTTCCACCAGTGCATAATTATCTGTCGCGATATAATGCACGGGCGGGTAATCCTCGGGACGATGGTAGGAGCCGCCAACGCCTACCAGCGGTACATTCACATCCTGTAGCAGTTGCTTGATCTCACCATCGTCAAAATCGGCAATCACGCCGTCTCCCAGCCACTCTTTGATGTTATCAATGCGGCAACGGAAGTCCTCTTCGATGAAGATGTCCCAGTCACACTGAGAAGCCTGTAAATATTCACCAACTCCTTCAACCACCTGACGGTCATACACTTTGTTGGCGTTGAACAGCAGCGTGATGCGATAGCGTTTTTCAAACATGGCAGTCGGCACTCATTAATCGCAAGTTCCTTGAAAGTCTTCTTCCTTGAATAGCACAGCGCCCCCAGAGGCCAAAATAATTTGCTGATTATTGCGAGCCGCCACGTATTTCCTCCACAACCTCCACATCAGTCATACGCGCCGCTTTGTTGCGGTATCCATCCACACCGCCAATAGCAGGATTCCGCCTTTTACGACGTATTGCCAGAAGGTCGGCACATCCAGCATGCTCATTCCGTTATCCAGCGACGCCATGATAAATGCCCCCATCACCGCGCCCGCCACGCTGCCGATACCCCCCGCCAGACTGGTGCCGCCAATCACGCAGGCGGCAATCGCATCCAGTTCGGCAATGTTTCCGGCGGATGGCGAACCAGCTCCCAATCGCGAGCTGAGAATCAGCCCGGCGACCGCGACCATCAGGCCGTTAATCGCGAACACCGCCATTTTGGTGCGCTCGACATTCACGCCCGATAAACGGGCAGCATCGATATTTCCGCCCACGGCATAGATGCGGCGGCCAAATGCGGTTCGCGTCGCCAGAAAAATACCGCCCAGCATCAACAGCGTCAGCACCAGAACCGGCGTTGGCACACCGCGATAGTCATTCAGCAGATAAATCGCCCCCAGCACCACCAGTGCCGTCACCGTCTGGCGGCCAATATCACCCGCGGGAGGGTTTACGGGTAACCCTAATCGCGCGCGGCTGCTGCGCCGACGCCACTGCCAGGCGATAAACACCATCAACCCGATGGCGCCGAACATAAAACCAATGCCGGAAGGCAGATAGCTCTGCCCAATCTGCGACATCGCTTCACTCGTCGGGGAAACCGTCGTCCCATTGGTAATGCCGATCAGAATGCCGCGAAAAGCCAGCATCCCCGCCAGCGTCACGATAAAAGAAGGGACTTTCCGGTAGGCGACCCACCAGCCATTCCACGCGCCGAGCAGTAATCCCAGCGCAAGTGTCACAACGATGGTCAACGGTAAAGGCCAGCCAAACCAGACATCAAAAATCGCCGCCGCGCCGCCCAATAGCCCCATCATCGAACCAACCGACAGATCGATCTCAGCGGAAATAATGACAAACACCATACCGACCGCCAGAATGCCGGTGATCGCCGTTTGCCTTAACAGGTTGGAGAGGTTACGCGCGCTGAGATATGCCCCGTCAGTCATGTAGGTGAAAAAGAGCATGATGGCGATGATAGCGGCAATCATCACGTAGACCTGAAGATTGATGCTTTTCAATCGTTGCAGCATCGAGACAGAGCCAGCGACATGTTGTTGTTCAGACTGCGATGTTTTCAGCACGATGTTCACTCCTCAATGCAGCTTCCATAACCTGTTCCTGGGTTAAATCACGGTTGATCAAATCCGCTTTGATACGCCCCTGATGCATCACCAACACCCGATCGCTCAACCCCAGCACTTCGGGCAGCTCAGAAGAGATGACAATGACGGCAATGTGCTGTTTTACCAGCGCATTAATGAGCTTGTAGATTTCATACTTGGCACCGATATCAATGCCGCGCGTGGGTTCATCAAGAATCAGAATTCGGGGTTTCAACAGCAGACATTTCGCCAGCACCGCTTTTTGCTGGTTGCCGCCGCTGAGCCGGGCGATCGCCAGCTCTGGGCTGGAGGTTTTCACCTTCAGATTCGCTAGCGACTGCCGGATGATGTCCTGTTCACGCGCATCGTCCAGCATGGAAAACGCCCCAGTGAATTGATCGAGTGCCGCCAGCGTCATGTTCTGCGCGACGCTCATCACCGGGACAATGCCATCCTTCTTACGATCCTCCGGCACCATCGCAATACCCTGCGCCATCGCCTGCTGGCAATTGCTGATGGTCACCTGCTCGCCGTCAATAAAGATGTCGCCCTGCCAATGACCGTGATAGGCACCAAACAGGCATTGCACCGTTTCCGTACGCCCTGACCCCACCAGTCCAGCAATGCCGAGAATCTCGCCTCGGTGCAGAGCAAACGAGACATCATCCACCCGGCGAATGTGGCGATTGACCGGGTGCCAGGCGGTAAGGTGTTCTACGCGCAGCACTTCTTCACCAATGGTATGCGGTTCATTGGGATAGAGCTCCGTCAGTTCCCGTCCCACCATCATGGCAATGATCTGGTCTTCGCTCAGCTCGACCGCAGGGCGCGTGCCAATAGGTTTCCCATCACGAATCACGCAAATCACATCGGAAATGGCTTTAACTTCGTTGAGCTTGTGCGAGATATAGATGCAGGCAATACCGTGATCGCGCAGATCCTGGATGATCTCCAGCAGGATTGCGGTTTCACGTTCGGTCAATGATGCTGTGGGCTCATCCAGCACCAACAGACGCACCTGCTTGTTCAGCGCCTTGGCAATTTCCACCAGCTGTTGCTGGCCTAATCCAAGCTCACCCACTTTGGTATTCGGATCGACGGCCAGCTTGACCTGCTCCAGCATACGCTGGCAGCGAAGGTACATATTGTCGTAATCCATTACGCCAAAACGCGTCCATTCGTTACCCAAAAAGAGGTTCTCCAGTACCGTCATCTCTTTCACCAGCGCCAGTTCCTGATGAATAATCGCAATGCCTTTTTGCTCCGTATCGCGAATATGGCTAGCGCGCAGTTCGTCACCGGAAAACACAATCTGCCCCTCATAGCTGCCATGCGGATAGATGGCACACAGCACCTTCATCAAGGTAGATTTCCCCGAGCCATTCTCGCCGCACAGCGACAAAACCTGACCTGCCTCCAGCGTCAGGCTGACATTATCGACGGCTTTCACCGTGCCAAACGCCTTGGTGATGTTTTTCATTTCCAACAGATGTGGCATCACGGCCTCCGTGATTCAGGTATCTCAGACCTCGTCTGCGACAGTGGCGAGCCACAACCTCGTGTCGTGACTCGATGAACGTCTTTCCTGCATCCTGAAATCTAGTGGCTGCGGCGTGCGTTAATACACATCCGCTTTTTTGTGGAAGCCATCGGCGATGACGGTGGAATCGATATTGGATTTATCGACGGGAATCGGCGTCAGTAAGAAGGAAGGAATATCTTTCAATCCATTGTTTAATTTAGCGTTAGATTCCGGCGTTTTGCCGGAACCCAGCGCCACGGCGATATCTGCGGCATCTTTCGCCAGCTTGCTGATCGGTTTATAGACCGTCATGGTTTGCGTGCCTGCCACAATACGTTTGATTGCGGCCAGATCGGCATCCTGACCGGAAATGGCGACCTTCCCAGCCAGTCCCTGTGCGGCAAGTGCCTGAATCGCCCCGCCCGCCGTCGCATCGTTCGATGCGACGACAGCATCAATCTTATTGCTGTTCGCCGTTAGCGCATTTTCCATAATTTTCAGCGCATTCTCTGGTAGCCAGGCATCAACCCACTGATCGCCGACCACTTTTATTTTCCCGCTTTCGATCAGCGGCGTAAGCACTTTCATTTGCCCCTGACGAAACAGCTTCGCGTTATTATCAACAGGTGAGCCGCCCATTAAGAAATAGTTTCCGCCGGGCACCTTATCGATGAGATATTTCGCCTGTAGCTCACCAACCTTTTCATTATCAAATGAAATATAAAAATCCACATCCGCATTATTAATCATGCGGTCATAAGCAAGCACTTTTATTCCTTCACGTTTGGCTTCCGCAATAACATTGCCAAGCACTTGACCGTTATAAGGAATAATAACTAAGACATCGACACCGCGATTGATCATGTTTTCTATTTGAGAAATCTGCGTGGCCTCATTGCCGTTTGCTGATTGAACAAACACATCAGCCCCTTGCTTTTTGGCTTGCTCAACAAAAAGATCGCGATCTTTCTGCCAGCGTTCAAGACGCAGATCGTCAATCGCCATGCCTATTTTAACGTCCTTCGCGAATCCGGGCTGACAAGCTAAAGTGAATACGGCACAGGCTGAGAGTAAAAAATGTTTAACTTTCATCATAGCGTACCTTTTTTTATTTAAGATGCAGGGCCTAAGACTCCAATAGCAATAGCCAGATGAGTATTGTCGCTAAACATCCCCCCATCAATTACAGATTTTTATCCTCCAATTATGTTTTTTGGTTTAATTCCCGTTTTTTGATACGGGTCATATTTTATTGTCGAGTCACATTTTCACGTTGTTACACCTTGCGAAGCGTATTCAGAGTAAATACCGTTATTTTTTGCGACGCAGCGCACATTTAATAATTCTCTGAATTTCAGTGTGAAATAACGTAATTGAGGAAACGTTCATCCACTCCGAAAATTAATCCCATTCCCATCTCTTCCGTCTGGGTGGTTTCTAAGGAGTTAACGATGCAAGCCTATTTTGAACAGATCGAAAAAGTCCGTTATGAAGGTAGCCAAAGCGACAATCCCTTCGCCTTTCGTCACTACAATCCCGACCAGGAAATTCTCGGTAAACGGATGGCAGACCATTTGCGTTTTGCCGTCGCGTATTGGCACACGTTCTGCTGGAACGGTGCGGATATGTTCGGCGTCGGCTCTTTTGCCCGGCCGTGGCAACAGTCAGGCGACGCGCTGGAGCTCGCGAAGCGCAAGGCGAACATCGCATTCGAATTCTTTCAAAAGCTGAACGTGCCTTACTACTGCTTTCATGACGTCGATATCGCACCGGAAGGAAACTCACTGAAAGAGTATCTGCATAATTTTGCGGTTATCACCGATGTGCTGGCGGAAAAGCAGCAGGATAGCGGCGTGAAGCTGCTGTGGGGTACCGCCAACTGCTTTACCCATCCTCGCTATGGCGCAGGCGCGGCCACCAACCCTGACCCAGATGTCTTTGCCTGGGCGGCTACGCAAGTGTTCACGGCAATGAACGCGACCAAAAAACTGGGTGGCGAGAACTATGTACTGTGGGGCGGGCGCGAAGGGTATGAAACCCTGCTTAATACCGACCTGCGTCAGGAGCGTGAACAAATCGGTCGCTTCATGCAGATGGTCGTCGAACATAAACACAAAATCGGCTTTCAGGGCACGCTGCTCATCGAGCCGAAGCCACAGGAGCCAACCAAGCACCAGTACGACTACGATGTCGCCACCGTTTATGGTTTCCTGAAACAGTTTGGGCTGGAAAAAGAGATTAAAGTCAACGTGGAAGCCAACCACGCTACGCTGGCAGGCCATTCATTCCATCATGAAATCGCTACTGCTGTCGCGCTGGGCGTATTCGGATCTGTCGATGCGAACCGCGGCGATCCGCAGCTCGGCTGGGACACCGATCAGTTCCCTAACAGCGTGGAAGAGAACGCGCTGATCATGTATGAAATTCTCAAGGCGGGTGGCTTCACGACGGGTGGGCTGAACTTTGACGCCAAAGTTCGTCGCCAAAGTACCGATCGCTATGACCTTTTCCACGCGCATATCGGTGCGATGGATACCATGGCGCTGGCGCTCAAGGCCGCTGCCAGAATGATTGAAGATGATAAACTCAATCAGTTGGTTGCTAAACGCTATGCAGGCTGGAACGGAGAACTGGGTCAGCAAATCCTGCAAGGCAAGGCCTCGCTGGAATCACTTGCCCACTATGCAGAAAGCCATCAGCTGGCACCACAGCACCAGAGTGGCCAGCAGGAATTGCTGGAAAACCTGGTTAACCGCCACCTATACCCTAAATAATTCGAGTTTCAGGAAGGCGGCAAGAGAGGGAATCCCGATGAGCTTACTCAGGTAAGTGATTCGGGTGAGTGACAAATCTACCGGGGGTAGATTTGAACGCTGCTTGCAGCGGCCCCAACGGGGCGAGGCACACGTAAGTGTGCCGAGTAGCCCAGCCAACGCACATGCAACTTGAAGTATGACGGGTAATTTGGCTAAAACGGGACGCTCACTACGTCACACTTACTGCGGCAGGCTACCCCTGTCGCAGAGGCTTATCAGGAGCCACTATGTATATCGGTATTGATCTGGGTACGTCCGGTGTGAAAGCCATCCTGCTGGATGAAGCAGGCGAGGTGATTGCCAGCCATAGCGCCGCATTGAACATTTCCCGCCCGCATCCGCTCTGGTCAGAGCAAGCACCTGAAGATTGGTGGCAGGCAACCGATCGGGCGTTACAGGCATTGGCAGCGACGCACAACCTTCGCGCGGTGAAAGCACTGGGGCTAACCGGGCAAATGCACGGGGCGACCTTGCTGGACGCCCGCCAGAACGTGCTACGCCCCGCGATCCTCTGGAATGACGGGCGTAGCGCGGCTCAATGCCGCACGCTGGAACAACAGGTGCCAACATCGCGCCAGATTACCGGTAACCTGATGATGCCGGGCTTTACCGCGCCCAAACTGAAATGGGTGCAGGAAAACGAAAGCGAGATCTTTCGCCAAATCGACAAAGTCCTGCTGCCAAAAGACTATCTGCGCTGGCGTCTGACGGGAGAGTTTGCCAGCGATATGTCCGATGCAGCCGGAACACTCTGGCTGGATGTCGCAAAACGAGACTGGAGCGACACGCTGCTGGAAGCCTGCGCGCTGAGCCGCGAACATATGCCCGTGCTGTATGAAGGCAATCAGATTACCGGTTATCTGCGGCCTGATATCGCCAGCCGCTGGGGCATGGAACCCATCCCCGTGATTGCTGGCGGTGGGGACAATGCGGCGGGAGCCATTGGCGTCGGGCTATATCAAGCCGGACAGGCAATGCTGTCTCTCGGCACATCCGGCGTTTACTTTGCTGTCAGCGATGGCTTTCTCAGCAACCCGCAGCATGCCGTCCACAGCTTCTGCCACGCGCTGCCGAATACCTGGCACCTGATGTCCGTGATGTTAAGCGCGGCATCCTGCCTCGACTGGGTCGCCCGTCTGACGCACGCAGAGAGCGTACCCGCGCTGTTGCAGGAAGTCGCCTCGACGCCAGCCGATGATACGATAACGCCAGTGTGGTTCTTACCCTATCTCTCCGGCGAACGTACGCCACACAATAATCCTGATGCCAAAGGCGCATTCTGGGGGCTCACCCATCAACACGGTCGCCCAGAACTGGCAAAAGCGGTACTGGAAGGCGTGGGGTTTGCGCTTGCCGATGGCATGGACGCACTGCATATGACCGGGCTAAAACCCGATAGCATCACGCTGATTGGCGGCGGTGCTCGCAGCGCCTACTGGCGGCAAATGCTGGCGGATATCAGCGGTCAAACGCTGGAGTACCGCACGGGAGGAGATGTTGGCCCCGCGCTGGGGGCAGCACGTCTGGCACAGATCGCCATGCATCCGCATACGCCACTGGCAGACCTGCTGCCGCCGTTACCGTTGGAACAGGTTCATCAACCGGATCCCCAACGCCATGATGACTATGCCGAGCGGAGACGTACATTTAAGGCACTCTACCAGCAGCTTAGCCCGCTGATGTAGCGTAGCAGCGTCAGCTCACCCAGCGCCGCACATCGATTTTCTGTAGCGCCATCGACAGCAACAGGCTGACCGCTAGCGCGATGGCGAAAACATACAAGATATCGAGAACTGGGTGGGATGGCAGCGCCACGTCATGCGTTCGCAGATAATGAATGATCAACGCATGGAAGCCGTAAATCGCCAGCGAATGGCGCGAAATAGTGGCAAACCCCGGTAAAATCCGCTGGCTACAATAATGTTTAAACACCACGAGAAGGCTGACCGCAGCCAGAAACACCAGCGGGCCACAGTAGATGTAAAATGTCTGGGTAAACGTATCATTCAATAATGTGTGGTGTTTCGTCCCCATTGCGACCAGCGCGACACAGGCAACAAAGAATGGGATAGCGGCCAGCACAACTTTCTTTGGCACATCCAACATCCCCAACGCACGCCCCAGCGCGGCATACAGCACATAGTAAAACGTATCGCCGTAAATATAGAGGTTCACGGGCAGTAACTTAAACCCTTCAAATACCACCCGCCCCGTATTGGGGTTAGCGACAACGGCCAATAAGACAATCAAGACCGCTAAATATTTGCCCGATACGGGCTTGATGGTAATAAGCGGGGAGAGCAGATAAATCACGATAATGGCGTAGAAAAACCATAAGTGATAAAAGACCGGTTTTTGCAGCGCATGGTGCAATGAATTCAGGCCATTAATCGGCGTGAGCGTCGCAATATAGATCAGCGCGACCGCACTATAAAAAAGCAGGCATAAACCGATACGCAGGAAATGTTTTTTCCCCGCGCTGCGCTCGCCAAAGAATAAGTAACCCGAGATCATGAAAAACAGCGGAACACAGACGCGCGAGGCAGAGTTCAGGATATTCGCTACATCCCAGTGACCATCGCCCGGCGTGCCGCCCGCAGTAATATAGTAGGTGGTGCTATGAATCAGAACGACCATCATGCAGGCCAGCGCCCGCAGGTTATCAATCCAGCCGATCTTATCCGTCATGCACAACCTCTTGAAAGCAAAGCGCTATTCAAAACAGCGTAGCCGTTGTTAAGCGCTGGCACAATCGATTATTAACAACCAGCAACTATCAATGATCAGCTATCAACAATCGGTTAAATCTGAGTGATAAGGACGGATTGATGCGGGAAACCCGCATCAATGTACATCATGCCTGCGTACCCGCACAGGCAGGCACGCAGGGTTTGAAGGAAGTACGCCGTTAGAACAGCCCCATCGGCTTATCAGAGTAACTCACCAACAGGCACTTGGTTTGCTGGTAATGTTCCAGCATCATTTTATGGTTTTCACGCCCGATGCCGGACTGCTTGTAGCCCCCGAACGCTGCATGCGCCGGATAAGCGTGATAACAGTTGGTCCAGACGCGTCCGGCCTGAATACCACGCCCCATCCGGTAGGCAATGTTACCGTTACGGCTCCACACGCCAGCCCCCAGACCGTATTCCGTGTCGTTGGCGATCTCCAGTGCGTCATCCATCGTTTTGAAGGTCGTGACCGCCAATACCGGTCCAAAAATTTCCTCCTGGAAGACACGCATACTGTTTTTACCGAACAATATCGTCGGTTCCAGATAATACCCTTCCGCCAGCCCACCCGGCATCGCCTTGCGCTGGCCGCCCGTGAGCACCCGTGCGCCCTCTTTCTTACCGATATCAATGTAGTTAAGGATGGTATCAAGCTGGCCTGCTGACACCTGAGCACCCATCATGGTTTTGCTGTCCAGCGGGTTGCCGATGCGGATAGCCTCAACGCGCTTGATTGCCCGCTCCATAAAGCGATCGTAGATCGATTCCTGCACCAGCGCACGACTCGGACAGGTACAGACCTCTCCCTGATTGAAAGCAAACAGCGTGAAGCCTTCGAGCACTTTGTCAAAGAAGCTGTCTTCTTTATCCATCACATCGGCAAAGAAGATATTCGGCGATTTGCCACCCAGTTCCAGCGTTACTGGCGTCACGTTCTGCGCCGCATAGCTCATGATCTGCTGGCCCACTTCAGTCGACCCGGTGAAAGCGACTTTCGCAACGCGTTTCGACGTCGCCAGATATTCGCCAATTTCACTTCCCGACCCATTGACGACATTAATGACACCTGGCGGCAGCAGATCCTGAATCAGCTCCATCAAAATCAGCACCGACATCGGCGTCAGTTTGGCGGGTTTCAGCACAATACAGTTACCGGCGGCCAGCGCAGGCGCCATTTTCCAACAGGCCATCAGCAGCGGGAAATTCCAGGGAATGATTTGCCCGACAACGCCGAGAGGTTCATGAAAATGGTAGGCCACGGTATCGCCGTCAATTTCACTGATCGCCCCTTCTTGCGCACGGATACAGGCCGCAAAATAGCGAAAATGGTCAATCGCCAGCGGCACATCCGCTCCGCTAGTTTCGCGTATCGGTTTGCCGTTATCCCAAGTCTCTACCCGCGCCAGCAGCTCAAGATTTTGTTCCATTCGGTCGGCAATACGGTTCAGCACCAGCGCCCGATCCTGCACTGACAGGCCACCCCATTCCGCTTTTGCCTTGTGAGCGGCATCCAGCGCGTGGTCAATATCTCGCGTTGACGAACTGGCCACTTCACACATCGGCTGGCCCGTTACTGGCGTCAAATTGACAAAATACTGACCCGCATCAGGTGGAACCCAGGCTCCGCCGATAAAATTGTCATAGCGTTTTTTCAGGTTGAGAGAACCGTAGTCGTCAGATGCAGGTCGGCCTTCAAAATTATCATGCGCCATTTCAGTCTCCTTTTCATTTCCGAGTGAGCGGCCATGCCGCAGTGAAAAAAGAGGCAAACAGTAAGCAGTTAAATTAAGCCTATACGGGGTATGGAGTTAGCGACAGGATTCGGCCAGAGAAGAAAGCAACTCTTCGAGTTGACGCACAGTTTCTTGCGAGAAAAAGTCGCATCCCTTCAGGCGCGGTGAGGTATACCCTAAATAATTCGAGTTTCAGGACAAAACGTATTCGTTTTGAATAACGCGAAGCGTTAGCCCTTTAGGGCGATGCTCATCAATGAGCATCGTAACGCGGCAAGCGAAGGAGTCCCGATGAGCTTACTTGAGTAAGTGATTCGGGTGATTGACAAATCTGCCAGAGGCAGGTTTGAACGCTGCTTGCAGCGGCCCCAACGGGGTGAGACACACGCTAGTGTGTCGAGTAACGCAGCCAACGCACATGCAACTTGAAGTATGACGGGTATAATACTTTTAATTTCCAAGGTTACTAACATGCAGGTATTTCAGGTGGAAGGGGTTCATTTACGCGCGGCTACCGCCCTTGAAGGCGCAACGCAACATTCGGTCTATCATCCTGACTCGCTGCACCAGCCGCAGCCTGACTGGCTGGCGGAAGAAGTGCCCGTGGCGCTGGTCTACAACGGCATCTCGCATGTCGTCATGATGGCATCGCCGAAAGAACTGGAACTGTTCGCCCTCGGGTTTTCCTTATCTGAAGGCATTATTCAATCACCAGCAGACATCTACGGGATTGATGTACTGCCCGCCTGTAACGGTATCGAAGTACAAATTGAGCTTTCCAGCCGACGTTTTGCCGGGCTAAAAGAACGACGTCGGGCGATGGATGGCCGCACAGGCTGTGGCGTATGCGGCGTGGAGCAGCTCGCGGAGATCGGCAAGCCGGTGACGCCCCTGCCCTTCACGCAGGCCTTTTCCCTCAGCAAACTTGAAAACGCGCTGGTGCGGCTGCGCGATGTGCAGAAGATCGGTCAGGTGACGGGTTGTACCCATGCCGCAAGTTGGGTCGCGCCAGACGGCACGCTGTCCGGGGGAAGCGAAGACGTCGGCCGCCATGTCGCGCTGGATAAACTGCTGGGTGCTCGAGCAAAACTAGAGTGGCAACAAGGTGCCGCGCTGGTCTCCAGCCGTGCCAGCTATGAAATGGTCCAGAAGTCCGCCATGTGCGGCGTGGAAATCCTGTTTGCTGTCTCGGCGGCAACGTCACTGGCGGTTGAGGTCGCCCAACGCTGCAACCTGACGCTGGTCGGTTTTTGTCGACCAGGACACGCAACGATCTACACACATCCGCAGCGCCTGAGCGAGTAAGCGCTACCGCAGCTTGAAGTATGACGGGTATAGATTAATTTGTTTTTACATAGTGCAATAATGACATAACCGTTTGTTATCATGAGGTAAAGCAATATGGTTCATGACATCAGAACGAGAATAATCATTTTCAATATCATTTAATTAACTATAATGAACGTATTGCTTACGCGGTACTAACAGTACAGTGCCGTAACATTTTTTTTACCATGGAGATGCTAAACATGAGTTATTCACTGCCATCGCTGCCTTATGCTTATGACGCACTGGAACCGCATTTCGACAAAGAGACGATGGAAATTCACCATTCCAAACACCATCAGGCTTACGTCAATAATGCTAATGCCGCGCTGGAATCTCTGCCTGAGCTGGCTAAATTGTCTGTTGAAGAGCTGATCGCTCAACTGGATAAAGTTCCTGCTGAGAAAAAAGCAGCACTGCGTAACAACGCAGGTGGCCATGCTAACCACAGCCTGTTCTGGAAAGGCCTGAAAGTAGGCACGACGCTGACTGGCGACCTGAAAGCCGCCATCGAACGTGATTTCGGCAGCGTTGATGCATTTAAAGAGAAATTTGAGCAAGCAGCAGCAACCCGTTTTGGTTCTGGCTGGGCCTGGCTGGTGCTGAAAGACGACGGCAAACTGGCTGTAGTCTCTACTGCAAACCAAGACAGCCCACTGATGGGTGAAGCAATTTCTGGTACTTCTGGCTACCCAATCGTTGGTCTGGATGTATGGGAACACGCTTATTACCTGAAATTCCAAAACCGTCGCCCAGATTACGCGAAAGCATTCTGGAACGTAGTGAACTGGGACGAAGCAGCGGCTCGTTTCGCCAGCGCGAAAAAATAAAACCGTTGAATGCCTGATCCCATCAGGCGCCTTCTGCGTTTGAATAGAAACTGGAATAACAGCCTGTTATTCCAGTTTTTTTATATCCGTCATACTTCAAACCGCATGCACGTTGGCACTATTTGGTTCATCATTGACCCTCGCCCCGACAGGCCGCCGCTGACTGGCGCGTAAAGTTCCAGAGTAACGTGCCGATATCTACTGCGGGTTTTTATCATGTTGTTTTGCAAAAATAGGCTTGGCAAGCGGTAATCCGAGATGCTAGCACCGCTAATCAAGTGTGCATCAGGATAGTGAATTTGACTCAATAAGATATAGTGGTGGGATGTGATGGCTATGAATTTTGACAATCTAAAAGTCGGTAAAAAATTAGGATTAGGCTTTTTCCTGATTCTGCTGATGACCATGGTGATTGCCGGTGCGGGCATTATGCATATTAGCTCGCTGAAAGACAGTATTGATAAAGTTAATTTAAGCAACAATATCAATGATGAAATTAACCAGGCTAAATATTACCGCGCATTATACGGCACCACATATAACCCAGATGATATAAAAAGGAACATTGAGCATATTGCCAATGTCAGCAAACTCGCTGAAAAGGCAAAAGAATTTCACTGGCCTGAAAGCGACGCCAAGAAAATAGCTAATATCCCTACATTAATTACCAGCTATCAGGAAAAACAAAACAATTATATTAATGCCGTTAGCAAAAAAGATGCCGTTAGAAAAAGCTGGAATATTTCAACCACGGAAAAACCCCTACAAGATCTCAACGATCAATTAAAGACAGACAACAACAGCACAAACCTACAGCTATTACTTTCCGATCTGAACCAAAAACTGATTGCCGTCCGCTACCACGTTCGTGGTTTATTACTTTCTACCAATAAAGAATCCGAAGAAAAACTGACGGATGCCATCAACGCGGCACAAACGTCATTGACCTTCCTGTATCAGAGTCTGTCTGCCGAACAACGTGAAACACTGACACCCGTTCTGACAATCATGAACAACTATGAAGAGCAGGTTCTTGCTTACATGCCAGCCTATCAGGAAGAGATGGCGCAGGCAGCACAAATGCGGAGCGTTGCCGACCAATTGAACAGCGTGGTGAAATCCCTGCTTAGCGATCAGCTGGCAGCCTCACAGGAAGATATTCACAGCGCCACGCTGCAAATGAGCATCGCGGCGCTAATTACACTGCTGCTTGGCCTGCTGATTTCCTGGTTCATTTCACGTCAGATCACCACACCGTTGGGCAACACATTGAACATGGCTGAAAAAATCGCGACAGGCGACCTCACCATGTCCATCAACACGACGCGTAAAGATGAGCTGGGTCAGTTGATGAGTGCGATGTCGAAAATGAATGACAACCTGCACAATATGATCGACGACATTCGCGTCGGCGTCAGCCAGATTTCTAACGCCTCCAGCGAGATCGTCGCGGGCAATACGGATCTGTCATCACGTACCGAGCAACAGGCCGCCGCCGTTGAGCAAACCGCCGCCAGCATGGAACAGCTCACCGCGACAGTTAAGCAAAACGCGGATAACGCGCACCACGCCAACAAACTGGCAATCAGCGCTTCCCAAACGGCCAAACAGGGTGGCGAGCAGGTGAATAACGTGGTGCAAACCATGACCGCGATTGAAAACAGCTCTAAACGTATCGCGGAAATCACGTCCGTCATTAACAGCATCGCCTTCCAGACCAACATTCTTGCATTGAACGCCGCGGTGGAAGCCGCTCGCGCCGGTGAACAAGGCCGTGGCTTTGCCGTGGTTGCCAGCGAAGTCCGCAATCTGGCACAGCGCAGCTCTCAGGCCGCGAAGGAAATCGAAGGCTTGATCTCTGAATCGGTTCATCAGGTATCGCACGGTGCAACGCTGGTCGGCAACGCGGGCAAAACGATGAATGATATCGTCACCTCGATCACACAGGTGCATGACATCATGGGTGAAATTGCCACTGCATCGGATGAGCAAAGCCGGGGCATCAGCCAGGTTAGCCAGGCGATTGTTGAGATGGACAGCACCACGCAGCAGAACGCCGCGCTGGTTGAACAATCTTCTGCCGCCGCCGACTCGCTGGAAGAACAGGCACGACTGCTGAAGCAGGCGGTTTCCGTCTTCCGTCTGGCCAACACACAGCACGATGAGACGCCTGCCAGTATCGCATTTACCAACCCAACGCATCGTCTGCACGCACCGCGCTAATATCGCAACAGCCACGTACCAGAAACAACAAAGCCCCTGTTAAACAGGGGCTTCATCAACAAATCCATCACGCCAACACGTACATCATCAGCGTCTGTCGGCGCAGAGAAACAAACCTCAGAACGGTTTCGGCGCGTAGCCCGTCATCTCTGTTAAGCCCATTTCGCGCCCCAGTGCAGTCATCGGATGTACCACTACCAAACCGCGAACGCTTTTCTTCAACGTCCCCATATCAGCCTGCTCTTTTTTCGTAATCGCACGGCTGAAAGGCAGCTTCGCCAGTTTCTGCGCTTCTTTGCTGAGTTTCTGTTCTCTCACGTTACGCAGGCGCTCAATTTCGGCCGTTAGCTTCTCACGCGCTTCCATATTGAGGGCGATAGCTTCGGCATCACCTTGTGCCAGCAGCGTGGCCTGCTTACGCGTCAGCTTATCCAATTGGTCGCTAAGGCGTTTAATCTCTGCTTTTTCCTGCTCTTTCATAAAAGATAACCTGTATAACGGGAGAATAATGCGGAGCACAGCATACACTATACTCTTGGCTGACGCAGTGACGTGATAGCGTGGAATAGGGTTAAAACGCCTTTTTCAGGCTAATTTGCGCAATCAGAGTAGTTAGAGATAACACTAGCGTGGAACGCACCATCTGCTGATAACGCTGCTGCTGCATGTTCACCAGAAGCGGATCGGCGGCGTCGGCCCCCTGCGGCAAAGCTGGCTCTGCGGGCAGCGCCGTAACGCAGTGCAGTTCGCCGATGGGCCCCAGAATTTCATCGTCGGTAAAACGATAATGCCGATCGTCATGCGTCAGCTCTTCACCCAGCGCCATTAACAGTTCTGCATCTTCGTACTCTTTACGGCTGATCATCCCCAGACCATAAATCAGTTTCAGGCGCACGGACAGGTCGCCCAGTGGGCCCGTTCCCGTCATCAAGGGTTCAACGGCATATTTCACCGCATAGTCGTCTTTACGGAACACCTGCAACATCAGGATACTGACCGCTTCAGACAGCAATTCAACGGCACAAAGCATAAAATCGCGCACGGTCTTCCCTGAGTTCAGCGCTTCCAGAACCCGGTTTTCAAACGCCTGTGTTTCTTCCATCGTCACTTCTCGACCCTTTAACCCCGCACACAGCATACCCCATCTCGGTAGCATGCTTACCGGCAGGTGTGGCGACATCCCATCCCCGACGTCGCCTATACCTTTTACACCGTGTCGAAAAGACCGGTGACGAGACGCGCCGATTACTGCATGGCGTTATACACATTCACTGCTTGCGCGACAACCTCGCTGTCAGCATCCAGGCCAGAAATCTGTGCCAGCGCCGCCTGCGGCCCCTGTGCGCGGAGCAACTCGGCCAGTTCCAGCGCCTGCGGATCCTGTTCGCTGCGATAATGCATCGCGGCGGCAATACCGGTAATCAGGTTGTCATGCGGCAAATGGTACTCCAGCGTTCCCAGCAGCGGCTTGATCAGACGGTCGCCCGCGCTCAGTTTACGCAGCGGCTGGCGGCCAACGCGCTCCACATCATCATGCAGATGGGGGTTTTCAAAGCGGCTAAGAATTTTATTGATATAGGCGGCGTGCTTATCCGCATCAAAACCGTAGCGCTTGATGAGCACCGCACCACTCTCTTCCATTGCGCCTTTGACTACGGCTCTGACTTTCGGGTCAAGAATCGCATCGCGAATCGTTTGGTGCCGCGCCTGCTGGCCGAGGTAGGCCGTAATCGCATGACCCGTGTTCAGTGTGAACAGCTTACGCTCGACAAATGCCATCAGGTTGTCGGTCAGTTCCATACCAGGAATCGCTGGCGGCTCACCGCAGAACTGGGTTTTATCAACGATCCATTCGCTGAAGGTTTCTACCGTCACCGCCAGCACATCATCACTGCCCGCTTCGGAAGGGGGAACGATACGATCCACCGCAGAATCGACAAATCCCACATGCTCGACAACCCATTCCTGATGGCCTTCCGGCAGCAGTTTCAACACATGCTGTTTTAACTGGCTGGTGCCGCGCACCATATTTTCACAGGCAATAATGTTCAACGGCCGGGTATTGCCATCGTTATGACGCTTAACCAGCCCCTGAGCGATAGCTCCGGCGATTTTTTCCAGAATCTGCGGCCCGACAGCAGTGGTCACCAGATCGGCTGCGGCAATCAGCGCGACGGCATCCTGACTGCCGCTGTGAACGGCACTCACGTTGCTCACGGTATCAAGGCGTGTGTTATCGCCCACAATCCGCACCGTATAGCTTTTACGGCTGTTCAGGGCATCCAACAGCGGCTGATTGACGTCAGCAAATGTCAGTTCGACGTTGGCATCCGCCAACAATTTCCCAATAAATCCACGGCCAATATTACCCGCGCCAAAATGTAATGCTTTCATGAGACATAACCTTAAAAAAACATAAAAAGAGGCCGCCCGAAGGCGGCACTAGCCACATCAATTAGGCACTCTTTTTACCGGAGAGTAAGTCGAGTACTTCCTGAACATCCTGCGTGTGCGCCAGACGTTCAATGACAGCGTCATCATCCAGTGCGTTGGTCAGGCTGGTGATGACCTGAATGTGTTCGTTGTTACGGGCAGCGATACCGATAACCAGACGTGCAACTTCATCTTCTTCATCGCCAAAGCGCACCCCTTCAGGGTATTGGCAGAAAACCACGCCCGTTTTCAGCACGCGATCTTTCGCTTCAATTGTACCGTGCGGCACGGCGATCGACTCACCCAGATAGGTAGAGGTCAGCTTTTCGCGTTCCAGCATCGCTTCAACATACTCAGGCTCGACGTAGCCACCTTTCACCAGTTGCTCACCGGCGAAACGGATTGCCTGCTCTTTGTGTGTCGCATGCTGATTCAGGAACACATTGCCTGCGCCCAGTTGGAACAGGTTTGTCTGCGTATCGGCTACAGCGGGTGCAGCCGTTGCGACGGTTTCAGGCTTCGCGGCACCCTGTGCAGCGACCAGACGCGCCGCCAGATCGCTATACAGACCGCTATCAAGGAAGTTGGTCAGCGAAATGTGCTGTGCCTGCGGCGCATGACGCATCGCGCGCTCGGTCAGGTCACGGTGCGTAATCACCAGATCGACATCGTCCGGCAGACTATTGATCGCGCTGTT
Organism: Pectobacterium sp. 1950-15; assembly: GCF_037136835.1. Lineage (NCBI taxonomy): Bacteria > Pseudomonadati > Pseudomonadota > Gammaproteobacteria > Enterobacterales > Pectobacteriaceae > Pectobacterium > Pectobacterium sp. 1950-15. The sequence goes on from NZ_JBBBQR010000009.1 coordinate 136,170, forward strand.
AGTCACCGAAATGTTGGTCAGCCCGGCATCCTGCACTTTCTTGCGCAGCACGCCAGCACCCATCGCGCTCGAGCCCATACCGGCGTCACAGGCTACGATGATTTTACGCACGGTGCTCATATCGCCGCTGACGCCAGCGCTCGTCGCCGTACCTTTCGCGGACGCTTTCATTTCCTGTACGCGGCGCGTCGCGTCACCCAGGTCTTCTTCTTTTTGCTTGGTGCTTTTCAGCAGAATCGCCGACACGATGAAGGACACCGCGAAGGCTGCCGCAATGGCCGCAAGGTTAGCGAAGTAAGCACCTTTTGGCGTCATCGCCAGCACTGCCAGAATAGAGCCCGGAGACGCAGGAGAAACCAAACCGCCGCCCAGTACGCTCAGCGTAAACACGCCGGTCATCCCGCCCAGAATCACCGCGATAATCAGACGCGGATTCATCAGGACATAAGGGAAGTAGATTTCGTGAATCCCGCCCAGGAAGTGGATAATCGCCGCGCCCGGCGCTGACTCTTTCGCGTTACCACGACCGAAGAACATATACGCCATCAGCACGCCCATACCTGGGCCTGGGTTCGCTTCGATCAGGAAGAAAATAGACTTGCCAGTTTCCGTTGCCTGCTGAATGCCCAGCGGTGAGAAGATACCGTGGTTAATCGCGTTGTTCAGGAACAGAATTTTCGCGGGTTCAACGAAGATGGACGTAAACGGCAGCAGGTTGTTCTGTACCATCAGGTTAACGCCGGAAGCCAGCACCTGAGAGAAGACTTCAACCAGCGGACCAATTGCCAAAAATGACAGAATTGCCAACAACATACCGATAATACCGGCAGAGAAGTTGTTGACCAGCATTTCAAAGCCGCTCTTGATTTTACCGTCGACCATACGGTCAAAACGTTTGATCGCCCAGCCACCCAACGGGCCGACGATCATCGCGCCGAGGAACATCGGGATATCGGTCCCGACGATCACACCCATCGTCGTAATCGCACCCACCACGCCGCCACGTTCACCGAATACCAGACGTCCGCCGGTATAACCAATCAGCAATGGCAGCAAATAGGTAATCATCGGACCGACGAGCTTCGCCAATGTTGCATTGGGGAACCAGCCAGTAGGGATAAACAGCGCGGTAATAATACCCCAGGCGATAAAAGCGCCAATATTGGGCATGACCATATTACTGAGGAAGCGACCAAAGTTTTGCACTTTGATCTTAATATCTGGTGAAAGCATAAAAACACACCCCTATTGAAACGCGCTGACAATAAGAGCGCGTGGTAATTATCGTGAGACGGCGTGGCAATATGTGTTAGTTGCAGCGATGGTTAGCAACAACGACCGACAGCCTTATTTTTACCGAGATATCAGCAGTGACCAAAACCTCGGCTGTTATAGGCATATCGGTAATCAAAACACCGATTGCTTCCGTCAGTATTACTGTATGCAGCGCGGACTCTAACACGCTGTTTTCATACCGCAACTCCATGGCAGGAACGTGACAAAAATCACACAACCACCCTACATCAACGATACAAATAGGTGATTTACTTCACAAAAAACCGTTAAAAATGAAAAACTAAACCGATTCCCAGACAAATACAGCCCTTTATATGTGATTCACATCACATTTTAATGACCCGTATTTGTTTTATTTATGTGACGACAATCACAATTTATTTTTACTCTCTCGCCTGCTCTCGCCCTCTTATCCAGAATACCTATCCGTAATAGCGCATCGCTAGAGCATGAGAAAACGACGCGATTAGGGATAATTCACGCCACTTACCCCTCTGAGCGCATTCATTAAATTCTGCTGTTGCATGGGTAACGTCGCCACCATGCCGTTATATTGCGCCACCTGCTGCGGCGTACGGAATTGTACAGACGCACCATTGAACACGGCCTGATCGCCCTGAGCCTGAAGGAAATCGCCGATCTGAGTCAGGCTCTGTGCGAAAGCAATCGCATTCGGAATGGCGGGCAACAGCGCGTTAGTTGGCTGTATTACCGTGCGTGCATACAGCCGCTCATAGGGTATCTGCACTTCTTCAGGCTGTTTTAACGTCCGGTGAGCATTGTCCGCCTGCACTTTCGCCGCCTGCACATGCTGGCTCAGCAGGTTCATTGCCCCGATAGATTGCCGCAGGCCATCACGCTGTGTCAGATAGTCTTTAGGGACGCGAATGCGGGAAATTTGCCCCAGCATCGGCGTAAGACTGCCGGATACGGCTTGATTAAACTGCTGAGAAAAGGTGGTTAAAATCGCGTAATCGTTGGCAAAATTGCCAAAACTCTTCTTTTGCTCTTCCGTCAATGTCGGCAGCGTTCCATCCTGCTGCGACTGCGCGCTTTGCAGGAACGCAATGAATGCCTTCCGCTGCTCCGCCTCACTGTCACCACAGGCAGCCAACTGCAATGCCGCCAGAATAACCAGAACTGGCAGCAGCCAGCGTGAACGGTACATCATCAGCCTTCTCATGCCCTACTCCTGTTATGCTCACTGCCCCGCCAGTCGCGTCCTCTTCAAACAGAAACGCGCTGACGTTGGATTTTCCATGACAAGATTTTCTACGACATAAGCATAGTCGAATCAGGCTGGCTGTGCAGAAAAAGGCCAGGTCTGACAACGAATAGCCATTGTTTAAGTATCGAAATACACGGAGGCGATCACAGGGGTGAGGCGGGACGTTTTACAGCGCGGAAAAAATAACCCCCGAACAGGAGAACCTACTCGGGGGTTGAGACGACGGTAACGCTATCGCCGTTATTGCAGGACGGAAATATCCGCTACCTGCAAGAACAGCTCGCGCAGTTGGCTCAGCAGCGTCAGGCGGTTCACACGCACCTGCTCATCTTCCGCCATGACCATCACCTGATCGAAGAATGCATCGACAGGTTCACGCAGTGAGGCCAGCTCAACCAGCGCTTCCTGATAGCGGCCTTCAGCGAACAGTGGCGTCAGCTTGTCGCGCAGCACGACAAGGTGCGTTGCCAGCGTAATTTCCGCGGCGTCTTTCAATACGGCTGCATTAACGCTTTCGTTCAGCGTATCGGTAGATTTCGCCAGAATGTTGGAAACACGCTTGTTAGCCGCGGCCAGCGCTGCTGCAGCATCCAGCGAACGGAAGTGGCTGACGGCTTTCACGCGGGCATCGAAATCCGCCGGACGAGTTGGACGACGCGCCAATACCGCTTGAATGGTATCCACGCTGTGACCTTCTTCCTGATACCAGGCGCGGAAACGGCCGAGCATAAACTCAATCACGTCATCCACAACGTTGGTGTTAGTCAGCTTGGCGCCATACAAACGCACCGCTTCTTCGGCCAGCGTCTGCAAATCCAGCGGCAGGCGTTTTTCGACAATGATGCGCAGCACACCGAGGGCGGCACGACGCAGCGCAAACGGATCTTTGTCGCCTTTCGGATGTTGGCCAATGCCAAAAATCCCTGCCAGCGTATCCATCTTGTCGGCAATCGCCAGCGCACAGGCCACCGCAGAAGAAGGCAGTTCATCACCTGCAAAGCGCGGCTGATACTGCTCATTCAGCGCAACGGCAACATCTTCCGCTTCGCCATCATGACGCGCATAGTGCATCCCCATCACGCCCTGCGTGTCGGTGAATTCAAACACCATGTTGGTCATCAGGTCACACTTGGACAGCAGACCCGCACGCGTCGCGTGATTCACATCAGCGCCAATCTGACCAGCCACCCAGCCTGCCAGTGCCTGAATGCGGTCGGTTTTGTCGCGCAGCGTACCCAACTGCTGCTGGAATAAAACGGTTTCCAGACGCGGCAGGTGATCTTCCAGACGCTTCTTACGGTCGGTATTGAAGAAGAATTCGGCGTCAGCCAGACGCGGGCGCACCACTTTTTCATTACCGGAAATAATCTGCTGTGGATCTTTGGATTCGATATTGGCAACAAAGATGAAGTTTGGCAGCAGATTGCCGCTGTTGTCGTAAACCGGGAAATACTTCTGGTCACCTTTCATGGTGTAAACCAGCGCTTCGGACGGCACCGCGAGGAATTTTTCTTCAAATTTCGCAGTCAGTACCACTGGCCATTCCACCAGCGAAGTGACTTCTTCCAGCAGGCTGTCGCTCAGATCGGCGTTGCCGCCAATCTTGCGAGCGGCTTCTTCGGCATCGGCTTTGATTTTCGCTTTACGCGCATCGTAGTCGGCGACGACTTTACCGCGCTCCAGCAGAATTTGTGGATACTGTTCAGCAGTATCGATCGTAAATTCCGCTTCACCCATAAAGCGATGACCGCGAATAGTACGAGCAGAATGGATACCCAATACCTGACCGGGGATCAGTTCTTCATCCAGCAGCATGGTTACAGTGTGTACCGGGCGCACAAACTGTGTTTCTTTGTCGCTCCAGCGCATCAGCTTTGGAATTGGCAGCTTCGATAATGCGGTGCTTACCATGCCAGCCAGCAGCGCCTGCGCCTGCTCGCCTTTCGCGTGGGCGCGATACAGCAGCCACTCGCCTTTATCGGTCGTCAAACGCTCAGCTTGCTCAACGGTGATGCCACAGCCACGCGCCCAGCCTTCTGCCGCTTTGGTGGGTTTCCCTTCAGCATCAAATGCTTGTGCAATCGCCGGACCGCGTTTTTCTACTTCACGATCGGGCTGAGAAGCGCTTAAGCGTGCCACTTTCAGCGCCAGACGGCGCGGCGCAGCAAACCAGCTCACCTCACCGTGTGCCAGATTGGCGGCATCCAGCTCCGCCGTGAAATTAGCGGCAAAGGATTCTGCCAGATTACGGAGAGCCTTCGGCGGCAGCTCTTCCGTGCCAATTTCCACCAGAAAAGTCTTGTCAGTCATGGCTGCCTCTTAGCTCTCTTTCTTATTACACATCGGGAAACCCAGTGCCTCACGCGAGGCATAGTAGGCTTCCGCAACCGCTTTGGTCAGGGTACGAATACGCAGAATGTAGCGCTGGCGCTCGGTAACCGAGATCGCTTTACGCGCATCCAGCAGGTTAAAGCTGTGCGCCGCTTTCAGAATGCGTTCGTAAGCCGGTAAAGGCAGCGGTTTTTCCAGCGCCAGCAGGTGCTGCGCTTCTTTCTCATATTGCTCGAAGCAGCTGAACAGGAAATCAACGTCAGCGTGTTCAAAGTTGTAGGTCGACTGCTCGACTTCGTTTTGATGGAACACATCGCCGTAGGTGGTTTTACCTAGCGGGCCATCGCTCCAAACCAGATCGTAAACGCTATCAACGCCCTGGATGTACATCGCCAGACGTTCCAGACCGTAGGTGATCTCACCCGTCACCGGTTTACATTCCAAACCGCCAACCTGCTGGAAGTAGGTAAACTGCGTGACTTCCATACCGTTCAGCCAGACTTCCCAGCCCAAACCCCAGGCACCCAGCGTCGGGTTTTCCCAGTTGTCTTCCACGAAACGAATATCGTGAATGGTCGGATCCATACCCAGCTCTTTCAAAGAACCGAGGTACAGCTCCTGAATATTGTCCGGTGATGGCTTAATGACGACCTGAAACTGGTAATAGTGCTGTAAGCGGTTCGGGTTTTCGCCGTAGCGCCCATCGGTCGGACGACGAGAAGGCTGCACATAGGCGGCGGCCATTGGCTCCGGCCCCAGTGCCCGCAGGCAGGTCATAGGATGTGAGGTGCCTGCGCCGACTTCCATGTCCAATGGTTGAACAATGGTGCAGCCCTGGCGAGCCCAATAATCCTGTAATGTCAGGATCAGGCCCTGGAAGGTCTTGGTATCAAACTTTTGCATGTTGGATTCGCGCGCGATACAAGTGGATTTATAAGGAATGCGCCAGTATACCCTCTGACCGCAAGATATACAGCCAGAATGCGGTAACAAGTGCAAATCCCCGTCATCATCTTTCAAATTCCGGGATCAGCCGGAAAAAACGGTCTGCAACATCTTCAGGCTCAGCAGCAGTAACAATGCCGCAAAGGCCTTTTTCAGCGTTGCCACAGGCAGACGATGCGCCAGACGGGCGCCGACAGGTGCGGTGAAAAAACTGACGGCGGAAATCAGGAAAACGGCGGGCAGAGAAACATAACCGACGCTGTAGTCAGGCAATCCGGTCGTCGACCAGCCGTTGATCAGGTAACCCAACGCACCGGAAAGCGCAATCGGTAGCCCAACCGCTGCGGATGTGCCGATCGCCTGCTGAATACGAACGTTGCACCACGTCAGGAACGGCACCGTGAGCGACCCGCCGCCAATCGCCACCAGCGCTGAAATGCTACCAATCACCAACCCCGCCAGCGAAATGCCTGCCGTACCGGGCAACTGGCGCTGCGGTTTTGGCTTGATATTCAGCACCATTTGCAGCGAAACGTAAGCCATGAAGCAGGAGAAAAAGATCGCCAACGCCCGCGTCGGCAACAGCGTCGCCAGCCAGGTGGCCGCGAATGTCCCGATCAGAATGGCAGGCGTAATCCGCATTACCACAGGCCATAGCACCGCCTGATGTTGATGATGCGTGCGCAAGCTGGAAATCGCCGTGACGACAATCGCCGCCATTGATGTGCCCAACGCCAAATGCACCAAATGGGTATTATCCACCCCCTGTGCAGCAAACAGCGCCGTCAGCACCGGCACCATAATGCCGCCACCGCCAATGCCCAATAAGCCCGCCATAAAGCCTACCACCGCGCCTAATGCCAGATAGGCTGCAATCCACTCCACTGCCATTCCCTGTACCCCTGTCTCTGTCTATGCTTTTCTTATGATCGATTGAACAGCGTTGAACTAATACACAGCCCTGAGCTAATGAACAGCCTTGAGCGAATATAGCCTTAAGCGAATAAATAACCCTGAGCTGCTGGCAAAACATTATTCACGATTCCACGACGACTTTCCGCCCCATCCGCCAGCGATCTTTCATATCTGCGAGCACGCCCGCAAAACACTGGTTGCCCATACAGCACTTTAAGTGCCATCATCACACCACATTGCGACAGACCGCCTTACAATCAACGGCATCACCATAATCAGGAGAAAGGCATGCAACGCTGCGGCTGGGTTACACAAGACACCTTATATCAGGAGTACCATGATAACGAGTGGGGAAAACCCTGCACCGACAGCCAGAAGCTGTTTGAGTTACTGTGTCTGGAAGGCCAGCAGGCGGGTCTTTCCTGGATCACGGTTCTAAAAAAACGCGAACACTATCGCCGTTGCTTCCACCAGTTCAACCCTGAGCAAGTCGCACAAATGACGCAGGATGACGTAGATCGGCTGGTGCAAGACAGCGGCATTATCCGCCATCGAGGAAAAATCGAGGCGATTATCACCAATGCACAAGCGTGGGTGGCAATGGAGAGCCAAGGGGAAAGCTTCTCGCATTTCATTTGGTCTTTTGTCGAGCACCAGCCGCGCCTCAATCACCCCGCTTCGCTCGCAGAAGTCCCCGCCAAAACGGACGTTTCGGATGCCATGTCCAAAGCCCTGAAGAAACGCGGCTTCAAATTTATCGGCTCAACCATCTGCTATGCCTTCATGCAAGCAGGTGGATTGGTCAATGACCATGTCACCGACTGTTTTTGTCATCAGGAAAGCGCGTCATGATCCGTCCTTACCGCGACCACGATCTCGCGCCGCTGATGCAGCTTTGGCTAAAGAGCACCATTCTGGCGCATCCGTTTATTCGTGAAGATTACTGGCGAGAAAGCGCCAGCGCGGTACGTGACGTCTATATTCCCCAGTCGCAAACCTGGGTTTATGAGGAGCAAGGAAGCCTTATCGGCTTTATCAGCGTGCTGGAAGCACGGTTCATCGGCGCACTGTTTGTGGAACAGGCCTATTATGGAAAACGGATTGGTACAGCGCTGATCCAGCATGTTCAGGCACAGTTTCCCTTACTCAGTCTGGAAGTGTATCAGCAGAATACGCGCGCCTGCCGGTTCTACCATAAGCAGGGGTTCATCATCGTTGAGGAAAATGTTAATCAGGATACACAAGCCACGGCGCTGATCATGCAGTGGGCGAATGAGGGAGCCGTAAATGCCGCTCCCTCCGATTTAGTCGGTCACCGCTGAGCCATCGACTCAGCGCAATATCAGAACGTTGTCCAGTTATCGCTGCCGTTATCCCGCGATGCGAGCGTCGGCAGACGAGCCGTCGGCTTATTGCCCGAGTTACCGTTACCGGTGCCCGATCCTTGCAGTCGTGGCAGACCGGCAACATCCGCATCAGATATGCGGAAAACCGACATCAGTTTTGCCAGCTTCGAGGCCTGCTCCTGCAACGAGTTCGCCGCGACAGAAGATTCGCTCACCATGGCGGCATTCTGCTGAATAGTGGTATCCATTTCAGCCACTGCACTGCCGATTTGCGCAATCCCGCGGCTCTGCTCATCCGATGCCGAAGAGATTTCCCCCATGATGTCATTCACGCGACTCACGGAAGCCACAATGTCATCCATCGTCGTTCCCGCCTGAGAAACCAGATCCGTTCCGGCACCCACGCGAGAAACCGACTCTGAAATCAGGCTTTCGATCTCTTTTGCCGCCTGAGAGCTGCGCTGGGCAAGGCTGCGCACCTCACTGGCAACCACCGCAAATCCCCGTCCTTGTTCACCGGCACGCGCCGCTTCCACCGCCGCATTCAATGCCAAAATATTGGTCTGGAAAGCGATGCTATTAATGACGCTTGTAATATCAGAGATTTTCTTCGAACTCCCTGAAATATCGCTCATGGTGTTAATTACGCGGTTAATAATCTCCCCACCGCGATTGGCATTGGTTGAGGCTTCTCCGGCAATCTGGCTGGCATGTCGGGCGTTGTCGGCGTTGTTTTTCACCGTAGCCGTTAACTCTTCCATACTGGCTGCGGTTTCTACAATCGCCGCCGATTGCTGTTCGGTACGTGATGACAAATCATTATTGCCTACGGCAATGTCAGAAGCAGCACTTTCAACGCTGTACACACTTTGACGAATATCAGTCATTAAATGACGTAGTTTCTCCGTCATCACCATCATCGCCGTCGTGAGTTGCCCCAGTTCATCATGCCGCTCTACCGTAACATTGGCGGACAGGTCGCCGCCCGCAATGCGTTCCGCCAGCTTCAGGTTGGTGATAATGGGTCGGGTAATTTGTCGGGTGACAGACCAGGCGATCAATAGCCCGAATACGATGGCTATCGCCCCTAAAACCAGCGTTTGCAGTACGGAGCTATTGATGATGTCATCATTCTTCGCGCCGAGCTTTTGCAGAATATTGCCGATATCACTCGTCATTTTGTCTCCGGTTGCCCGGAATTTAACATCTGTGGTCTTTAGCTGCCCCAGTTGTACGTAATACTGCTCTGCCGTTTGATGATAATTTTCAAATGCTTGCCAAAACGAATCCACGACGCGACGACGATCGCCACTGACCGACGATGCCAACGCATCGTAGGATACCTTCGATGCAGCATAGACCTGTTTCTGTGCATTAAACGCGGCTTCGCTGTTCTCTTTTTGTAAGATATAAGTGCTATTGACCAGTTTCAGAAACAGCAGTGAGAACGCGTCTTTCTGCATCGCTAACGCATTTTCATCCGCGCCGACGGGAAAGTTCGTCATAAATGCCGTTAATGCATCAGAGGCATTCATCTGGCCGATTTTTTTTGCCGTCGCGACGACCGCATTGGCGGCGGCTTTCAGGGTATTCAGATCGGTATCATAATCTTTAAAATCTTGATCAAGATTATTAAAATCAGAGAGATAACCCTCCTCCCACGTGAGTGCTTTCGCTTTTTCTTTTTGCTGATTTGCCTGACTAATATAGGTATTCAGATTCTTGATATTGTCATCCGCAAAGGTGAATGAATATTTCACTCTCGCCATTTTTGACTGATCGAGATAGTGATTCATTTCATTCAAAATGGTCGTTTTAACATACAGATCGTGAATGATAAAAAATCGTACAGCGCCAACGCCAGACGCCATCATCACTAACAGCAGGACAATACCGAAACCGCCATACAGCTTATGAGACACCTTGAGGTTACTCATAATCCTGGTAAAAAAATGCATTTCCGCCCCCATTAACAAACCGTGTCTAAAACATGAATCTGTCTAAAAAAACACCATGCCTAAAACATCCCCGTAAATAGGGTTATCGGTTTGTCGTGGCAATGCTTTACCCTAAATGAGTGATAGCAATCACAAAGGAAATATATTAATCAATTAAGACATAAAAACTCACGCTAAGCGCCTGTATACGATCGTTCATCGTATTCATCGTGCAAATCCCCCATTAATCGCGGTTAACCTTGGGCAGATGCGGGGGCGGTATCACTTGCAGTCTCCCGCCAGCTACGCGATTATTCGATGAGCTATTTCTACGTTAACTTCCTTAATCTGCTGGAGTTTGTGATGAAACCTAGCGTTATCCTGTACAAAAAAATTGCTGACGACCTACGCGCTCGTTTAGATCAACACTTCATCGTCACTGAACTTGACGCCTTTCCTTCACTCGACCACCCGGCTCTGGCAACGGCCGAAGGCATCATTGGTTCCGGTGGTAAAGTCGATAAAGACTTCCTGCAACACGCCCCACGTTTACGTGCAGCGTCCACCATTTCTGTCGGTTACGATACCTTTAACGTCGATGCACTGAATGACAAAGGGGTGATTCTCATGCATACCCCAACCGTGCTGACGGAAACCGTGGCGGATACCGTTCTGGCACTGATGCTCGCCAGCGCACGACGGGTCGTGGAAGTGGCCGAACGCGTTAAAGCAGGCGAATGGAAAGGTGGCGTTGACAGCGACTGGTTTGGCACTGACGTTCACCATAAGACCATCGGCATTCTGGGGATGGGTCGCATCGGTCTGGCTGTCGCACAACGCGCCCACTTTGGTTTTAGCATGCCGGTTCTTTACAACGCTCGCCGCCATCACGCCGAAGCGGAGCAGCGCTTTAATGCTCGCCATTGCGATCTCGATACGCTCCTGGCCGAGTCTGATTTCCTCTGTATCACGCTGCCACTCACGGCGGAAACGCATCATCTGATTGGGCGTGAGCAGCTGGCAAAAATGAAATCCAGCGCCATTTTGATTAATATCGGTCGTGGTGCCGTCGTAGATGAAGACGCGCTGACGGAAGCGCTGGTGAAAGGAACCATTCAAGGGGCAGGCCTGGATGTGTTTGTCAAAGAGCCGCTCCCCGTCGATTCCCCGCTGCTGGATTTACCTAACGTCGTGGCACTGCCGCATATCGGTTCTGCCACGCACGAAACCCGTTATGGCATGGCCGCCTGCGCCGTTGACAACCTGATTGCCGCTCTAAGCGGTCAGGTGAAAGAAAACTGCGTGAATCCGCAGGTTTTGAAATAGTCCTCAGTCAATCTGAGCGCTGCGACGACGTGCTCGCAGCGCTGCTGCCCTCCTACTCAATAAACCCGTCATCACACGCGAAACGCGGCTATTTTCCGCAAAAAACCGCCCTTCTCCCTACCTAAAAACTGGATAACCAATGCCAGTTTTGTTCTTTGCTGTTTCCTACTGCCTATGGAAGTATCGGCTGTAACGAACGGTTAACGTCCCCGCCGTATTTCCCCGTTTCAGGACGCAACCGATCCGCACATTCACCTGATAAAACAGAACGTTAATAAAAACCATTACCTGTAGGAACAACCATCGTGGCGACTTTTTTACATCCTCATCAGAAACTCACTATTTTTGCCTCGTTGCTCCTTCTGGGCGGTGCACTGAGCGCACAGGCAGCGAACGACACACCGAAAATCGGCGGCACACTGATTTATCTGGAACAGCAGGCACACACCAACCTCTATACGCCCGCAGGCGGGTTTTACCCGAACGGTGGCATTCTCAACCAGATTACCGACAAACTGACGTACCAGAACCCGGAAACGCTAGAGATCGAGCCGTGGGTGGCGGAATCCTGGACAGTCAATGCGGATAACACCGAATACACGTTCAAGATTCGTCCCGGTATCAGCTTCTCTGACGGCACCCCGCTGGATGCCAACGCGGTAGCGAAAAACTTTGATACCTATGGTTTGGGGAACACAGCGCTTAACCAGCCGGTTTCAGAAGTCATCAATAACTACCTGCGCAGTGAAGTCATCGACCCGCTCACGGTGAAGTTTTACTTTAAGAAGCCCTCTCCAGGCTTTCTGCAAGGCACCTCAGCGATCGGTTCCGGTCTGGTATCTCTCAGCACGCTTGAGCGCAATTTCAATCAGTTAGGCAATGCCAAAAACATTATTGGTTCCGGCCCGTTCGTGGTCAGCAACGAGAAATTGGGACGCGAACTGAAACTGACCGCCCGTAAGGATTACAACTGGGCGCCGGTTAAATCGAAGCATCAGGGGCGCGCCTATCTGGACGGTATTACCTATCTGGTGACCCCGGAAGACAGTGTGCGTATTGGTGCGTTGGTATCCGGTCAGGCGGATTTCATTCGTCAGATTCAGGCCTACGATGAAAAGCGGGTGCAAAGTCAGAACTTCAATCTTTATGCCCCGCCTACGCGTGGCGTCAATAACAGCGTCGTTTTCCGCCCGGACAACCCGCTGGTCGCCGATATCCGCGTGCGTAAAGCGCTGCTGCACGCCACCAACACCAAAGAGATCATCAATACGCTGTTCTCTGACAACTACCCACAGGCCACGTCACCGCTGGCCAAAACCGCCGCAGGCTATGTCGATCTCTCTAGCAAGCTCACCTTCGACCCCGCGCAAGCCAACAAACTGTTAGATGAAGCGGGGTGGAAAACCGGTTCGCAGGGATTGCGGCAAAAAGACGGCAAAACGCTGGAACTGACCGCTTATGAATCGCTGCCGCAGCCGCAGAACAAAGAAACCTTACAGTTGGTTTCCCAGCAGTGGGCAAAAGTCGGCGTGAAGCTGAATGTGTTGGCGGGTGACGCAGGCAGCAAGACCGTCGATAGCCTCGATCCGCTGAAAACCGGCGTTGCACCAGCGATGGTAGGCCGCGCCGACCCGGATGTGCTGAAAAGCCAATATTACCCGACGGTACGTAACGTCCTGCTGCAAAAAGGTGGCTCCAGCGACAAGGTGAAGGACTTTGTTGATCCGCATCTGAATACGCTGCTGGATGGCATCGCCGCTGAAACCGACCGCAGCAAGCGGCTGGCGCTGGTCGGGGAAGTACAGAACTACCTGATCGATCAGGCCTACGTCATTCCCATTTTTGAAGAACCACAGGTGTTTGCCGGCGCGCCCACGACAAAAGGCATCGCGTTTGAAGCCGTCGGTCGCCCGAGTTTCTACAACACCTGGCTGGATAAGTAACGCGGAAGAAAGAGGGAAGCGATCATCATGAACCGATATCTGGCACTGCGCATCGGTCAAGCACTGCTCGTCTTGTGGGCGGCATTTACCCTGTCTTTTATCCTGCTTCAGGCGATGCCGGGTGATGCTGTACTGATCAAGTTCCAAAACCCGGAGCTCGGCCTGAGCGCCGAGCAGATCGCACAGTTGCGTTTGTCTTACGGTGCCGATACGCCGGTACTCACGCAATATTTTCATGCGATAGCTCAGATATTACGTGGCGATCTCGGCCTCTCTCTTCAGGCGGGCGTGCCGGTCACCGAGTTGATTGCCGCGAATCTGCCGCCTACGCTGCTGCTCGCGGTGCTGGGCTTCATCGCTGCTGGCCTGCTGGCGTTTGCTCTGGCGTTCTTATCGACGCTGACGCCGTTTCAGTGGCTGCGAAGCACGCTGCAATCGCTACCGTCGCTGTTTATTTCCGTCCCGACCTTTTGGCTCGGCATCGTGCTGATTCAGATTTTCTCTTTCCGTCTGGGGCTGATTCCGGTGATTAACCCCGGCGAATGGGAAGGCCTGATTTTACCGGTTCTCACGCTGGCTCTGCCGATCTCCGCCCCGCTGGCTCAGGTGCTGATGCGCAGCATCGATCAGGTGCAAACCCAGCCGTTTGTTGCCGTCGCCCGCGCCAAAGGAGCCAGCCGCAGCGGCGTGCTGTGGCGACATATCGCCCGCAACGCGATGCTGCCCACGCTGACCATCGCCGGCCTGCTGTTGGGCGAGCTGATTGCGGGAGCGCTGATTACTGAAACCGTGTTTGGCCGTAACGGACTCGGCCAGTTGACGCAGGAAGCCGTGAACTATCAGGACAGCAGCGTATTGCAGGCCATCGTACTGATTTCCGCTGCCGCCTTTGTTGTCGTCAATCTGGCCGTCGACCTGCTCTATCCCCTTCTCGATCCGCGCCTGAAAAAAACGCCAGGAGCCACGCTATGACTACCGTACAGCTGGAAAAAATCACCTTTCCTCTTCTGCGCAAGCGGCCGCTACTGCGTCGCTACGCCTTCCAACCGGGGCTATTGCTGGCTTGGCTGGTGATGCTGACCGTCGCGCTCTGGGCGCTGTTCCCCGGCTGGTTTACCGGCTATAGCCCGACAGAAGGCATCACGGGCGCACAGCGGCTGGCCCCCGACGCCGACTACTGGCTTGGCACCGACCAGTTGGGACGTGATCTCTACGCGCGCATCGTTTATGGCGCGGTGCACTCGCTTTCCGGTGCCGTTATCGCCGTCGGGCTGGGTCTGGTGCTCGGTAGCCTGTTCGGTCTCTTGGCGGGCGCGGTGGGCGGCTGGCTGGATAGCGTCGTGATGCGCAGCATTGATGTGTTACTGGCCATTCCCGGCCTGCTGCTGGCGCTGAGCGTCATCATTCTGTTGGGTTTCGGCACGGTTAACGCCGCGATTGCCGTGGGCGTCACCTCCGTCGCCAGCTTCACCCGGCTGGTACGTTCAGAAGTGCTGCGCGTGCGCCACAGCGACTACGTCGAAGCCGCCTATGGCAGCGGCGGCACCTTTTTCAGCGTGTTATGGCGGCACATCCTGCCGAACTCACTGACCACCGTTTTCGCCTTTGCCGCGCTGCAATTCGGCAGTGCGATTCTGGCCATCTCCACACTCAGTTTCCTCGGCTACGGTGCACCACCGCCCACGCCGGAATGGGGACTGCTGATCGCCGAAGGCCGCAACTACATTGCTACCGCGTGGTGGTTAACCACCTTCCCCGGTTTAGTTGTCGTACTCGTTGTACTGTCCGCCAACCGCATCAGCCAATCGATCAGAAGGACGGAACGATGAGCCTGTCAGCCAGCTTACAAACCAGCGCGGCGGTGCCCGTACTGGCTCTGGAAAACGTCACGATTGCCTACCGCAGTGACGATCGCGAGCAGACCGTCGTGGAAGGCGTCTCTTTTCATATTCAGCCCGGTGAAGTCGTCGCACTGGTGGGGGAATCCGGCTCAGGGAAAACCACCACCGCACAGGCGGTTATCGGTCTGCTGGCCGAAAACGGACGGTTAACACGCGGCGCCATTCGGCTCAACGGCGTGGATATCAGCGGCTGGTCGCAGAAGCGGTTGGACAGCGTGCGCGGTGCGCAGATCAGCCTGATCCCGCAGGATCCCACCAGTTCCCTGAATCCGGTGCAGACCATCGGCGAGCAGGTGGACGAGATTCTGCGCATTCATCAGCGGGAAGATCGCCAGACTATCCGCCAGAAAACGCTGGCGTTGCTGGAACGCGTGGGACTAAACCAGCCGGAGCTGCGAGCGAAACAGTATCCGCACGAGCTGTCCGGCGGCATGAAACAGCGCGTCCTGATCGCGATTGCCATCGCGCTAAAACCCGCGCTGATTATTGCCGATGAGCCCACCAGCGCGCTGGACGTCACCGTGCAGAAACGTATTCTCGATCTGCTTGATGAACTGCGACGCGAAAATGGGACGGCGGTGCTGTTCGTTACGCACGACCTGGGTGTCGCGGCCGAGCGTGCCGATCGGCTGCTGGTCTTCCAGAACGGCTACATTCAGGAACAGGGGCCAACGCTGGAGGTGCTCAGCGCGCCCTCAAGCCATTATGCCCGCACGCTGCTGGCGAACGTGCCGTCGCTTAACCCAACGCCGCGTCCACCGCGCAACCATGCATCCGACATCATTGTCTCGGTCGACAATCTGGTACAGACCTTCCCCTTATCGGGCCGTAAAGGGGAACATTTTCGGGCCGTGGATGACGTCTCTTTCAGCGTGACACGCGGCACAACGCACGCCATTGTCGGCGAATCCGGCTCGGGTAAAACCACCACGGCACGTAGCCTGCTCGGGTTTCATCACCCCAGCGCCGGGCGCATTCTGATCGACGGCACCGATATCACTCACCTGAAAGGCGAAGCGTTACGGCAGTTCCGGCAGAAAATTCAGCTGGTCTACCAAAATCCCTTTGGTTCACTCGATCCGTCGCAGCGGTTATACGACATCGTCGAGGAACCGCTGCGCAATTTTAATCGCTATACCGCCGCGCAGCGGGAGCGAAAAATTCATGAGATGTTCGAGCGCGTCGCCCTGCCAGTTGCGCTGCTGTCACGCAAACCGCGTGAGCTGTCCGGCGGCCAGCGACAACGTGTCGCTATCGCCCGGGCGCTGGTGCTGGAACCGCAGGTACTGGTGCTGGACGAGGCTGTCTCAGCGCTGGATGTCACCGTGCAGGCGCAGATTCTACGTTTGCTGGCTGAATTACAGGAATCACTTGGGCTGACATACCTGTTCATTTCGCACGATTTGGCGGTCGTACGCCAGATCGCCGACACCGTTTCCGTGCTGTACCACGGCAAGCAGCTTGAATCCGGCCCGGTAGAGCAGATCTTCGCCCATCCCGAACATCGCTACACCCGTGAACTCATCGAGGCCATCCCCGGGCAGCAACACCCGGCTTTTGCCCGCTCGCACCACGCTCAAATTCACAATTCGCACTAAACCAAGGACTGTAGAATGACAACAAAACGGCTGGGATTTTTCACGCGATTGCTGGATGACGTCTCCGCCCAGCAGCGCTATCGGCTGGCAACGGAACAGATCGTCAAAGCCGAACAACTCGGATTCGACAGCGCCTGGGTCGCGCAGCACCACTTTCACGCTGATGAAGGCGGGCTGCCTTCACCGCTGGTGTTTTTGGCGCTGGTCGCCGCGCGCACTCAGCGCATCCAACTCGGTACTGGCGTTATTACGCTGCCGATGGAAGAACCGCTGCGCGTGGCGGAAGATACCGCCGTGCTTGATTTACTCAGCAACGGCAGGCTGGAAGTCGGCGTAGGTTCCGGCGGTACACCGTCCTCATTTGCCGCGTTCGGTCATGACAGCGCGCAGCGCGGGCAGATCCTCGGGCGCTATCTGGAAAAACTGCGCGCCGCGTGGCGGGGAGAAGCCCTGAGCGAAGACGGTAACCGGCTCTACCCTGCCGCCCCACATTTGGATAAGCGCGTCTGGCAGGCCACGTTTTCCATCGAGGGGGCGGAACGAGCTGGTAAAGCAGGCGATGGCCTGATGCTCTCTCGTACCCAGCCGCGCCCGGAACATTTCCCGGACGCCACGCTGGCTGACCTGCAAAATCCGATGATCGACGCCTATCTGGCTGCACTTCCCGCAGGCGTCACACCGCGCATTCTCAGCTCACGCAGCGTTTTTGTGGCTGACGATCGTCAATTAGCGCTGACTCTGGCAGAGAAAGGGCTTACTCGTTCCGCCGCCCGTTCCGGCACGTTCCGTGCGATCCCTCACGACTCGATAGAAGCGCTGATCGCCTCCTTTGATAGCCATGTCGGCACCGCGCAGGATGTCATCGCGTCACTTCGGGCAGACAGCTCGCTGGAGCGCGCGACCGATGTGACATTCCAGGTGCATTCCATCGATCCGCCGCATGCGCTAATTCTGCGCTCGCTTGAACTGATTGCCACTCAGGTAGCTCCCGCGTTGGGCTGGAGACCCGCCGTCAAACAGAAAAGCCCGATCGGGCAGGAGATTGCATGACGCACGCTAACACGTTACACACCCCTGACGTACTGGATACGCTGGCCGAAATTAGCCCGGACTCCGCCCTCGCGGCAGCCAGAAAAACCCGTGATGCGGCGACACGCCACACTCAGGGCAGCTACGAGGCGCTGTTTAACGCCAACACCGCAGACGACGCGACACTGCCGCTATCGCTGCGCTTCTGGTTCGCGACCAAGATCAGCGGCTGGCAGCAGGATGAGCAATTGCAGCGTTTTTATGCCGAGCGGCTGTCGGACTTCCCAGAACCCGCGTTGACACCCGCGCTACAGCTGGCGCTGGATCATGCCGAACGGCTGACGAAAACCCCCGTACACGCCTCGGCGTCCCACGTCAGCGCGCTGGAACAGGCAGGCTGGTCGGTAGACGATATCGTGACGCTGTCGCAGCTCATCGCGTTTGTGAATTTTCAAAGTCGGCTACTGCGCGGCTATCGCCTGATTGCCAACCATCGCGTCGGCCAACCGCATTCACAGGCCTCTGTTGCAGGTCAATGGCATACCCAGCCGCAGACGCACAGCGGTAAATCCGCGCCGCAGGCGTTTACTCAGGCAGAACTGGGCTGGGAACCGTGGATCGCGCCCAAACCGCTGGCCGAATTCAATGCCGATGAGCAGGCGATTCTGGCGCGCTTCGGCCACACCGATTCCGACTATTTCCGTCTGCTAGGCCGCAATCTTCCGGTGTTGGAACAGCGCACGCTGACGGATAAAGGGATTTTCTATACCGCTGGTGGCCTGCCGCGCAAAGAACGCGAACTGATCGCTGCCGTCACCAGCAAGGTCAACGGCTGCATCTACTGCGCCTCGGTACACGCGCGTAAAGCCAGCCAGCTTTCCAAACAGGACAGCGATGTGCAGCGACTGCTGGATGTCGTTCCCGGCGGTGATTTGGGTATCGGTCAAAGCCCACGCTGGCAGGCAATTATCGATTTCTCGGCACGACTTTCCGCCACGCCCGCGCAGGTCAACGCCAACGACCTGAAGCAGTTGCAAGAACAGGGGTTAGATACGCTGGAGATCGTCGATGTGGTGCAGTCTGCCGCCTTCTTCTCATGGGCCAACCGACTGATGCTGACGCTAGGAGAACCCTTCTGGCCGGAGCATTAATCAGCCTTGTGCGATAGCCAATCAGGCGACACGGTGGTGTGTCGCCTATCGATGTTTATTTTTTCAGGCAGGCTGGGAAATCCGCAGGCAATTCGCTGGCAGGGCAGTTGATGACCTCGTTGTTGTTCTCGCCACAGTCGCGGATGAACGTAATAGTAGCGAATTCATCGATGACTTCGGTGGGGTACGCGGGGCCCGCTTCACGATACGCTTCCATTTCAGCAATATGTTCGTTCTGGAAGCACACCGTTTTCTCTGGGTTATTGATGATCCACCGCGGGAAGAAGATGGTGCCGTGAAAGAGCTTATCGGCAATGTTAACAATCAGGCTGACGTCTGTTCCCGTCGGTTCTGTCCATGAAATCTTATACACCTCGCGGGCAACCTGCACGATATACACCTGCTGGTCCTTAACCCAACGATTACCCACGATACCGCTATGAATACGGTAGTCTATCGTGTTGGCATTTTTGACATACAGCTCATAATTCCAACCATTATCATAGGTATATACCAGGTGTTTCCCCACAAAATGGCTCAGATCGTGTTGATTAAATGACGGCATGATGGTTCTCCCTAAATATGTGAATTCACTCTAGAGCTTTATTAATTCGATGAATAACGCTATTTTTCAGGTAAAACCATTCGATATTTAGATGTATTAAAGATGCTGGCAAAGACGACGCTGGAACAGTGGGAAATCCTTCAGGCGGTTATTGATTTGGGCGGCTATACGCAAGCGGCAAATGCGCTTCATCGCAGCCAGTCTTCGGTCAGCTATCAGCTTTCTCTGCTGCAAGAGCGATTGGGCATCGCGCTACTCACCATCCACGGACGCAAAGCTGAGCTCACTCCAGAGGGTGAAAATCTGCTCGCGCAGGTGCGCCCCGTAATACGTTCGTTTCATGCGTTGGAAGCCCGCGCCCATTCTCTGAAAATGGGTGAACAGACCAGCATCAACCTGGTGGTTGACAGCACCTTCCCCAAAGATCGCTTATTTCACCTGCTCAGCACCTTTCAAAAACAGCATCCTGCCACGCGTATCCACCTGACCGAAGTGCTGCGTAATGAAACGCCGGAACAGTTGAAAGCGCGCGAGGCGGATATTTATGTCATCACCTCGCGTGAACTTGACGGCATTGCCGGGCAATGGCTGATGAACGTTGATTTTGTTGCCGTCGCACACGGCCATCATCCACTTTTCTCACTCCCCACGCCGTTAAGCCATGAAGCACTGTCTCGCTACCCCTGCGTAGAGATTGTGACGCGCACAACGCCACATACGCAGCCTTCCTCCGCCGAAAGCTGGACGTTCACCACATTTGAAGCAGCCACGCAGGCCGTTTTGCATCAGGTAGGCTACGGCTGGCTGCCGGCAGCACGAATTGCAGAACACATTACGCGTGGCGAATTACAAATACTGCCGTTACAGCAAGGGGAAAGGCGCACCACCCCGCTCTATCTGTTAGCCGAAGAGAAAGGGCAGCCGCTCAGCAAAGAGATTCTGACGCTCATCGCGCTACTGTTCGGCAGGCTCTGAGATATGAAGATTATTAAGCGATCAAACACCATTTAGCTCATAAATGAACTAAATTGAGTAAAAACTCACAAGAAGTCTTACATATGGATATTAAGAAAACTTAAGGGCTATACTTAACCGATAATCGGTTATATTTAAAAGGTAGAGTCCATTTATGAACACTCCCGCCACTGCACCAACATTACTAAAGCTCGACGCCATTAGCGAAGCTATCGACGAACTACGGCACGAACTCGCGCGTAGCGATGCTTCGAGCAAAGAGGTTGTGCTGGAAAACCACATTCATTCACTGGATGTATTCGGCGTTCAGCTAAATATGCGACGTAAAGCGTTGGGCATTGAACTCGCTACGCTAGAGCTACAGACTGGCGTATCCATATCCACGCTAAAACGTTTATTCAAAGACCCCGCTCAGGTGAAATTTGCCACGGTTTATAGCGTCTGTTCCGCTTTAGGGATAAAACTATGCGCCGTCAAGTAAAGGTCTATCTTTACGGTGTCCACATCGGCCAGTTAAGTCAGGACGATGAAGGTTATTTGTTTGAATATAAAAAGTCCTACATCGGTCCGCCCTTATCACTGAGCCTACCAATACAGACCGGAACATTTCGCAGTAAAATATTACCACCCTATTTTGCCTCGTTAGCCCCCGAAGGTTGGTTGCGGCGACAGTACAGCCAGCTTCAGCATCTGGATGAGAAGGATTTATTTGGCATCCTCATTCAAAACGGTAAGAACCTGATCGGCGCAGTACAGCTGATCGCGGAGGATAAGTCATGACAAGATGTCGGATTTTGCTGACACCGCTAACACACGAAGAAGAAATTGCCACAGGCTATAGCCGTAAAGGGTTGAAGCATCTGGCAGGGTCAGCGCATGCTTCCCCGACCTTACGTTTCACCCGCCAGCAATTCATGCACGACCTGCCACAAACACAGAAAGGCATGAGTATTTCTGGTTATCAGCCCAAGATTCAGATGGTATTAGAAGACAGGACGTTTACCGTCGTTGATCATCAAGGGCTATACATCCTCAAACCCTCTCCGATTGAATTTCCCCATTTGGCGGAAAATGAACATGCCACGATGACGCTAATGGCACGCCTGGGATTTGCCGTCCCACCACACGGCTTGCTCCGTTTTAAACCGGAACAGACGGATGACGAACCTGAGTTCGCTTTCGTTATTAAGCGCTTCGACCGCGACGAAAAAACGGGTCACCCTATCCATCAGGAACAGTTGGATGGAGCAATGGGGATCGGTGAAAAATTCGGTAAAATACTCACCGACGGTAGGCAATACGTCAGTTATGAGCAGTTAGCTTTATTCCTTAGCGAACACGTTAATGACAATATTGTCTTCAAAATAGATCTGTTCCGTCGCATCGCTTACGCCTACATGCTGGGTAACAACGACATGCACCTGCGTAATTTTGGTTTGATACATTCGCGCTCAGGTTCGTTAATGTTGGCTCCCATTTATGATTTTGTTTCCGTCGCTCCCTATTCCACCTATTTCTCCTCCTGTTTCATGGCATTGCCACTGCTGATTCAAGAAGAGGGGGATGAAGCACTCGCGCCAGGATTTGAAACCGCATACGGAGAATACCTTGGTATGGATTTCATTCTGTTCGGACAGCGTATTGGGCTGAGTGAAAACCTGACCAGAAAGCTACTGGCAGACCTCACCAAAGAAGCTGAATGCGTTGAAACAACCTATCGGGATTCCTTTATGCCTTCGGACGCGATTGATACGACGCTGCAGTGCTATCGACATCGCCTGAACCTCATGAGCATTCTCGATGCAGAACGGATTTAGTGCTTCAGAATCAAACGTCTTGTTTCGTCACTGCGGATATCGGTGCAGTGGCGCAGACCTTCCGCTACGCTATCCGGCAGGCCATGATTCACGATACAGGTGCAATACCATGATAAAACGTGTCTTCCTCACGCTCTCTTTATTGACGCTTTCCGCATCGTCACTGGCGCAGGATGCCCTGCCGGACGCGGTGAAGAGTATCGAAAAACAGGGCATTACGATCATCAAGCCTTTCACCGCACCCGGCGGCATGCAAGGTTGGTTGGGCAGCTATCAGGGCGTGGGGGTGACCATTTACTTAACGCCGGACGGTAAGCACGCCATTTCGGGCTATATGTATGACGAACACGGTAACAACCTGAGTGAAACGCTGATTCAGCAGGAAGTATATGTACCTGCCGGTCGGGAAATGTGGCAGAAACTACAGCAGGCGCCGTTTATCACTGAAGGCTCAAAGGATGCGCCGCGCAAAATCATCGTCTTTGCTGACCCGTTCTGCCCGTACTGCAAGCAGTTCTGGCAGCAGGCACAGCCGTGGGTAAAAGCAGGAAAAGTACAGTTGCAAACGCTGCTGGTCGGCGTCATCAAACCGGAAAGCGGACGTTATGCCGCAGCCATTCTTGCCGCCAGCGATCCGGCCAAAGCCTGGCATGAGTATGAGCTCTCGAATGGTAAAACGGTGCCTCCGTTCCCCGAGTCCTCATCACGCGACATCTGGAATAACATTCAGCACAATCAGCGGCTGATGGATGAACTCGGCGCCAACGTCACGCCCGCCATCTATTACCTGAATGATAAGAATGAACTACAGCAGGTCGTCGGGCTGCCGGATGCACAGCAGTTGGCGGAGATGATGGGGAAATAAACACAGGAGGGCATCTCCCTCCTGACGTTTCTCTTAGCGATGCGACCAGTACGCCATAAAGTTGATCGTCTCTTTATCAAGGTGGCGCTCGTCGAGCAGATAACGGCGCAGCCGTTTGATGGCGGAAGACTCTCCCGCCGCCCAGGCGTAAAACGGGCGATGTGCTGTTGCTCTTTCCCACAGCAGCTCGTCTTCCGGCGTTTCCTGTGCGATTTCATCGCGATTGGTACAGGCGCTGGCGGGAATCTCCACGTCCTGTTGCACCGCTGCCAGCAGGCGTTCACCCCATACTGTGCTGCCGGTTTCCTCACGCGGCAGCCAGTGAATCTGCGCAAACGGGAAATTGCCCGATGTCACGCAGTCAGCCGCTTTCGGCACTTCAAAAAAAGCCTGCACCGACGGTGGAGAAGACTGACTCGCCAACTGTTCAAGAATCCCCATCGCCGCTGGCAGCGCCGTTTCATCTGCAATCAGCAACACCTGCTCAACGCCCTCATGCGGTGCCCATTCATAGCCGCCGCTGTCGCTATCAGCCTCTGCATTAGGCGCGACAATCTGTAGCGTATCGCCCGGCTTAGCGTGATTCGCCCAGCTTGAGGCAGGCCCGGTATCGCCGTGCAGCACAAAATCGATCGCCGCCTGCTGTGATTCCTGTGAGACAAAACGCAGCGTATAGGTACGCAAAATCGGGCGACGCTCACGCGGCAGCGCCAGATAGTCCTGATACCAGGTATCGCTCACGTCCATCGGCACCAGTTCCCCGCTTTCACTGGCGAACAGCAGCTTGATACGCTGATCCGGCGCGTCCAGTTTCATCTGGCGCACTTCCGGGCCGGTGAACACACAACGAGCCAATGAAGGTGAGAGTAACGTCTTACTCTCTAAGCGTAAGTTGAACAACCGATAGGCTGAAGACGTTGTACGGGTAGCTAAAGACATAGTGATAAACCGTATGTTTTGTAAGGAAAATCAGTCAGTGGGATCAAACCCATCACCGCAACTTACCATAAACAAAACACTAACGATAATCATTATCAACATTCAGGTGAATGTCGTGATAAAAGCAGCATTTTCTTCATTGCGTAGGCCGGAGGCCATACTGATCGGGCATAAAAAGACTTGTTAACAGGTCTTCGATTGTTTATTTTAAAGACCTATTAACCGGTCATTAAAGGTCTGTCATGCCGAATATTATCTTGAGTGATACCAGTGCCAGCGTCAGTGAACTGAAAAAAAACCCGATGGCGACGGTCAATGCTGGCGATGGTCTACCTGTCGCTATTTTGAACCGCAACCAGCCTGCGTTTTATTGCATTCCTGCGGATCTCTACGAAAAAATGCTGGATGCGCTGGACGACCAGGAACTGGTTAAGCTAATCGGTGAACGCAAAAACCAGCCACTGGTTGACGTGGATTTGGATAGTTTCTTATGAGCTATAGCGTCAAATTCAGGGAAGATGCGCTGAAAGAATGGCTCAAACTCGATAAAACCATCCAGCAGCAATTTGCCAAAAAACTAAAAAAATGCTGTGAAAATCCCCATATTCCATCGGCAAAGTTACGGGGGATGAAGGACTGCTACAAAATAAAGCTCCGAGCATCAAGCTTTCGTTTGGTTTATGAAGTCATTGACGACATCTTGATTATCGCCGTAGTGGCGGTAGGTAAACGTGAGCGCAGTGGCGTTTATCATCTGGCGAGTGAGCGAATGAGATAACCGCATTAACCTGAACATAAAAAAATGCTGGCCAAATAGTTCACTATTCAACCAGCACATTTTCGTTTTCAGAAAAGCAGTAAAACCCGCTTCCCTACACCATCAACGCATCGTCACAAACTCTTCCGACGCGGTCGGGTGGATGGCGACGGTGTTGTCGAAGTCTTTTTTGGTCGCGCCCATTTTGACGGCGACCGCGAAGCCTTGCAGCATTTCGTCCATACCAAAACCAATGCCGTGGATGCCGACGATTTTTTCTTCTTTGCCCACGCAGACCAGCTTCATACGGCACGGCTGACGGTGCTGTGTGACGGCGGTGTACATCGCGGTGAAGGCAGATTTATACACTTTCACCTGATCGTCGCCGTACTGCTCACGCGCCTGCGGCTCGGTCAGCCCAACGGTGCCAATCGGCGGGTGGCTGAAGACGACGGTTGGAATATTGCTGTAGTCCAGATGCTCGTCCGGCTTGTTGTTAAACAGACGTTCGGACAAACGGCGCCCCGCCGCCACGGCAACCGGCGTGAGCTCGACGGCACCGGTGTTATCGCCTACGGCGTAAATACCGGGGACGTTGGTATTCTGAAATTTATCGACGTTGATGTAGCCTTTGTCGTTCAGCTCTACACCAGTGACGCTCAGGTTCAGGTTATCCGTCGCGGGTTCACGACCAATCGCCCAAATCAGGCAATCAACAGTCTGTGACTGACCGTTTTCCAACTCCAGCGTCAGGCTGCCATCGGCATTCTTCACAATCGCTTTCGGGATCGCTTCGGTATGCAGCGTCGGCCCTTCGGTGTTCATCACTTCCACCAGCGTATCGACAATCAGCGGATCAAAGCTACGCAGCGGCGCGTGTTTGCGTACAAACAGGTGGGTTTCAGAACCCAGTCCGTTCAGCACGCCGGCAATCTCCACCGCGATATAACCGGCCCCGACGATAGCGGTACGCTTCGGCAGCGCATCCAGCTCAAAGAAACCGTCGGAATCGATACCGTATTCCGCACCGGGAATAGTGGGGTGAACCGGACGACCACCCGTCGCAATCAGGATATGATCAGCCGTAATTTTTTCACCGTTCACTTCCACCGTGTGCGCATCGACAAAGCGGGCAAAACCGTGGATAACATCGACCTTATTCTTGCCCAGCACGTTATCGTACGACTGGTGGATGCGATCGATGTAGGCGCTACGGTTCTTGACCAGCGTGCCCCAGTTAAACTGGTTTACCGTGGTATCGAACCCGTAATCCGGCCCGTACTGATGGATCGCTTCGGCAATCTGTGCCGCATGCCACATCACTTTCTTCGGCACACAGCCGACGTTGACGCAGGTGCCGCCCAGATATTTTGCTTCGATCAACGCACATTTTTGTCCATACATCGCCGCGCGGTTGATAGATGCGATACCGCCGCTGCCGCCGCCAATAGCAAGGTAGTCATAGTGTTTGGTCATCAGTGTATCCATGCTTAAGTGAATAAAATTTGCCTAGAGTGTAACGCCAGAGCCATACGCCGAATAAAGGTTATGCCTATGGTTGCGATAGGAGAAACCAACCGGGTCACCCACCGCAACGGTGCGCATTACTCCGGTACGATTTGCTCCACCAGCGTATGTCCGGTGCCTTCTGGTACCAGCACGCTATGCAGCCAAGGCAGTACGCTCTTCATCTGCGCTGCCAGCTTCCACGGCGGGTTAATCACAATCATGCCAGACGCCGTCATGCCGTAGCGATCGCTGTCCGGCAGCACCGCCAGCTCAATTTGCAGAATGTTGCGAATACCCGTGGCTTCCAGCTCTTTCAGCATACGTTTGATGTGCTGACGCAGCACCACCGGGTACCACAGCGCAAAGACGCCGGTCGCAAAACGCTTATGCCCTTCCTGAATACCTTTCACTACGGCCTGATAGTCCGTTTTCAACTCATACGGCGGGTCGATCAGCATGAAACCGCGACGGGAAAGCGGCGGCAGTTGAGATTTCAACTGCTGGTAGCCATCGTCACGCAGCACTTTAGCGCGCGAATCTTTCTGAAACTCATTGCGCAGCAGCGGGAAATCGCTGGGGTGCAGCTCGGTCAAATGGAGCTTGTCCTGCTCACGCAGCAGCTGGCGCGCAATCAGCGGGGAACCGGGGTAATAGCGCAACTGGCCATTATGGTTATAGGTGTGCACGGCCTGCATGTAAGGTTCGAGTTCAGCCGGAATGTCGTCACGCTGCCAGATTTTCGCGATGCCATCCAGATACTCGCCTGTGCGCTCGGCATGTTCGCCGCTAAGCTGGTAGCGGCCGGCACCCGCGTGGGTATCCAGATACAGGAAAGGTTTTTCTTTCTCTTTCAGGGCAGTGATGATCAGGCTCTGAACGGTGTGTTTCAGCACGTCGGCGTGATTGCCGGCGTGGAAACTGTGGCGGTAACTTAACATGCTTGCTTTCCGGTGAAGTTTTTATAAATAACGTCGATTAGCTGACAGTATAACCGTCTGCGGCGGAAAATATCCCGCCAAACGCTTCACCCTGCGAACCGCCACGCAAACCCGCTATTTTTATCTTATTAAATCAGTAAATTGTGAAACATGGCCGTTTTTCATTCGATTGAAAGCTACCGATATTCAGGCACATAAAGTACGATCGCACGCTAACCATGATGGAATTGGACGTTATTCTGATGGAACCTGAATATCAGCGCTGGCTGATGGCGCTTTCCGCCCCGATGGTCGCACTCAATATCAAGTACGGCGCCCGCTTCTGCGAGCCGACCTTTTATGAGCCCGGTGAACCCATCAGTCTGAGCAACAGTTGGGGCATTACGTCCCGCGAAGGCCTGATCTCAATGATTAACGATATGACAGACGGCGGCCATGCCGAGCGTCTGGCGTATTACTACCACCTTTGGCACCACCTGACGGCATCCGAATGGCAGCAGCATTGCGCCAATCAATCTGAAGAAACACAGGGTGCACTCGCGCTGGTGAGCGAAACGGCCGCGCTATGCGGTGAAGGCGGGATCCGCGCCTGGGATCTGGGCCGCATGAGTTTTCTGAGCCGCATCGGATTACTCAACGGCTGGATTAGCGAAAAAGAGAACTTGTGGATTCACACCCGGCTGGCCGACAGGGCGCGTTACTATTACCGCAGTTGGGAAAATTATTACGCCGCGTTCTTAATCGGCCGCACTTACTGGCTCACCCTGGATGAAGAAGACCCAGAGTGCCGGCGCTACATTTTCAGCAACGCTAGCCAGAATCCTGACTACATTAACCAAATCGGCACGCTCTACACCCACCCAGACTGCCCGATTCATGACCTCGACTGGGATGTTGATCCGATAGAAATGGATAAGCCCGAGTCCTTACCAGAAGCGGAAATATAATGGACACACAATGCTGGGAGCGATTAGGCATTGAGCCGACTCAGGATCTGGATGTTATCCGTCAGGCTTATCGTCAGAAAGTACCGCAGTTTCACCCGGAAACCGACCCCGAGGGCTTTAAACAGCTGCGCGACGCGTACGACACCGCCTGTAAGCTGGCGAAAAACCCCATGCCGTCGGGCGATGAAGAACAGACCACCGCAGAATCGCATGACACGTCCCCGGCAACCGAGCACGCCGATCCCCAGGCAGAAGCGCTGGTTAACGCGTTTGAGCTGTTGTTGAGCAACCCAGCCGAACGTTTCGTTCCGCTGTACTGGGAACGTTATATTCAGCTCCTGAACCAACACGCTTTCGATGTGATCGATCGCATTCGCTGGCCGTTGCTTCAGCGCCTGATGCGCGAATCTTGCATCTCCATCCGCTGTGTTCGCACGCTGGCCGAACGCCTGCGCTGGCAGCAGCGGCAGGGTGAGCTGTCCGGCGACGGAGTGGAAGATGTCCGTCACTTCCTCGACTCACTCGACTATGAGGATCTGTTCGATTTCTCCCTGCTCTCACACCTGAGCCTGCCCGCGCAGTTGGAAACCATCTTCTATTTCCAGCAAGCTAACGGAACGTACTGGAACCGTCCGGCATTTATGCTGGGCACGCTGCTGCGCAATCCGACCGCGATTTATTGGCCTGACAGCCCTGCGCTGATGCAAAAACTGGCGCGCTGGCACAGCCATGCCAGTGTCCCTAACGCCATACTGCGCGATTACTGTCTGCAACAGTTGGATACCACACCGAACGACGCGGAATGGCTTGCGCTCAGTGCCAGCCTCTGTGCCCTGACCGGAGAAGACGAACGCGCCTTCACGCTGTGGCTGACACTTTATCAGCACACTCACCATGCACAGGCAGAGCAATGGCTGATCGACTGGTGTAAACAGCACCAGCCAGATGCCCTTCCCTTATTGATTCAGTCGTTCAACTACACGCCAGCGCCGGATCTGACGGGGTTAGCACTGGACGATCCGCGCCAGCGCTTCTTCATTTCACAGCACAACACCCAGATGCTGATACGCTGGGGAGAGGCGCTGAAACTGCCACTGTCGCCGATGGCGGAAAGCTACGCCCGCTGGAAGCTGGGCAAGCAGGAGCTGCGGGATATCTACCGACACCTGCTGCTGCACAGCGGGGAGGCCATTCAGGATCGCCTGTATTGGCACGCCAGCATGTTAACCGTGGGTAATGAGCGCCTGTTGCAGGACATTCTGGCACAGCCATTGCCCGATGAACCGCTGTATGCGTTGATCTTACAGGGCTTACAGTTTCAGGCGTCGCAGCGCTTATCCTGGCTGGACACCTCTGGCGCGATTCACGCTTTCACAGAGTGGCTGTATTCGTCGTCAGAAGCGGAGCTGCCAGACGCATTCACCAATCAGAAATCATTCGCCTGGCTGCAAGCGCAAACCTGGCTGCGACAATGGCGTCCGCTGTCGCTGAATCAGCTAAACAAACTGTATAGCAGCGGCATACACACAGAGGAAATCGACCCGATCAATGACTGCCTGGTCGAACTGTCCGCTCGCTACGAGTGCGATGCGTCTCTGGTCCCGCAAGGGGTGGAGAAGCCGCAGGATCTCAGCGCCAGAGAAGAACTGAGACAGGCGATTCTGATCGCATTAATGATGACCGATCCAACATCTTGTCTGGACTTGCCGCGCCAATCGGTGCTGCCTGAACTGGCCTTAACCCACCCTGCGCATTCACTCTCTCGACGCTTCCGCAAGGCGGAATGCCGCAATGGCGATGCGGTTACTCCGCTGAAAAAGCAGTTGGATCTCACCGAGCCGCTGCACTATCACTGCTGGATGAACTTCCCTGTCTCTATTGAGGAATATCTCAGCAACGGCGAGATTTACAACGAGTCTGCGGCGAGCCATTTTTATCTTACCGATGAACACTGGCAGTCGGAGTTGGCAGCGTCACCGATCATTTACCAGATCTTTTTCCACGCGTTCTATGCCCTTGTGGGAGAGGAAGAGCAGGCCGAACAACACCTTGAGCGACTGGCCGCGCTCCCCGTAGAAACGGAACAGGAAGAAGCGATACGCACCGCCTTTACCGAAGGGTCGGACGAGTTGGAGAAGCAGCTAAAACAGCTCTCCGATGACAAGCGGGTCACCCTCATCGGCAAGCTGATTCAGAGCTGTGCAAAGGATGACGCGTTCCTGTTCGATAACAGCGATCAGGGTTTTTTAGCCGAGCATGTGTCCTACCCGCACGAAGACGTCACGCTGCGACTGGTCGCAAAAATCCTGCTGCAATGCGCCGATCGGCGCGAACGCCTGTTCAAAGCCGCACCGGCTAAAAAGAGCTACTGGTGGCAGTTCTGGCGCACAAACGCCCGCATTGGCCGTCTTGGTTTCCTGATGCAAGGCGGGTTGGGAGGTTATTTTCTCTATCGCGCGAGTGACTGGATCGGGTCGCCGCCGGCATATATTGAAGGACTGCTGATGGTGCTCATCGTGCTCAATCTGCTGATTGCTGCACGTCGACGCTATAACGATATCGGATCCAGTACGCCGTGGGTGATGAGTGTCTTTAGCGTACTCATCCCGCTATTTCTGCTGCTCCCTCTGTTGGCGCCAAGTATTAACCGCTGGAACCAATTCGGGCCGCCGCCGGCTGGCAAGAAAACCGACACCGGCACCACATCGGCCTGACGAAAATAATTTGGGCGGCGTAGCAATGACACGCATGCATATACCCAATAGATTTCGAGTTGCAGGAAGGCGGCAACCGCAGGAATCCCCAGGAGCTTACTCAAGTAAGTGACTGGGGTGAGTAAGGGAAGCCAACACACCTGCAGCTTGAAAGATGACGGGTATATTTAACGAGAGACCTCATCCAGATACTGCTCAATACGCTGCCGCGTTTCGTCAATGGCAGGGGCATATTGCTCCGCCAGCGCCTGTTCGAAATCACGTAGCCAGAAGCCGATCTGCTGCCGCTCTTCCAAACGCGTCTGCGCCCAGGCTTTTTCCAGCCGTGCCAGCAGGTTGCGGTTCATCAGATTGTCTCTGGGGTGAATCTTCAGCGCTTGCAGCTTTTGATGGCTTTTCTGCTGTTGCTCGGCACTTAGCCCCGTCGGACTGCGATCGATCACTTTCGTGAAGTTATCGCCGCTGTCCGGCAGGTTAACATCCACTTCCAGCAGCCCATTGATGTCATAGCTGAAACGTACCTCAATAGATTGCTTATAAGATTTCGCTTTTATCGGCATGGTGAATTCATCGATAAACACATTGTTATCGACATAAGGGCTTTCCCCCTGATAGATCGCGATGCAAATGTTGTCCTGTCCGGCAGAGCCCGTGGAAAACGTCTCTACCCGCGAAGTCGGCACCACCGTATTGCGCTCCAGTATCGGGGAAAACAGACCGCTTTGTTTGTCGTTGGCGGTTTTAATCCCGAGGGTGTACGGGCAAACGTCCGTCAGGATCACTTCTTCAATATCCTGCTCACGTAGCCGACAGGCGGCCTGCACCGCCGCGCCTTTGGCGACAACAGTATCCGCATCCAAATGCTGATAAGGTAATTTGCCAAATAGTCTGACCACCAGCTTCTGGATAATCGACATCTTTGATGCCCCGCCGACCAGTACCACATGGTCTAACTGCTCAGGCTTCAGGCGAGCATCGTGCAGCGCCTGCTCTATCGGCGCACGGATACGGTTCATCAACGGCAGCCAGGCCGCTTCGATTTCTGCATCATCCAGCACGAGGCGCCATTCTTCCTCGCGCCAGTGCCATACCAGCTCATTCGATTGAGCAGGAAAACCGGGCTGACACTTCAGCGTTTCGGCCTGGCTGTAAAGACGTGTCAGATCCGTCGCAGGAATCGCCGAATCCTCAAGCTTCCACGCTTTCAGACAGCTTTTCACTATCGCCTGCGTGAAATCTTCGCCCCCCAGATAATTGTCACCCGCCGAGCTGTGTACCTCGATCAGTGGAAACGCATATTCCAGCACGCTGACGTCGAAGGTGCCGCCGCCCAGATCAAAGACCAGCGTACGCCCCAGTTCCTGCGTGTGTAAGCCGTAAGCCATAGAGGCGGCGGTAGGTTCATTGATTAAGCGAACGGCATTTAGCTCCGCCAGTTCAGCCGCAAAACGCGTCTGCTTGCGCTGCTCGTCGCTGAAATAGGCTGGTACGGAGATCACCACATCCTTGATGGGATACCCGAGATAACTTTCCGCATCGGCTTTGAGTGATTTCAACACCATGGCCGACAGTTCGGCAGGAGAGAACGTTTTGTCCCCAAGTCTGAAGGTTTTCTTGCTTCCCATGTAGCGTTTAAACAGCGACGCCGACACCTGTGGATGCGTCGTTAAACGGGAAATCGCGGGTTTGCCCACCAGAATGCTGCCGTCGTCATCAAGGCTAACGGCCGAGGGCGTGAAGTTATCATTTAGCGCATTCGGTATCAGGCGTGCCTCGCCATGTTGCCAAACGCTAATCAGGCTATTTGTCGTGCCCAGATCGATACCAATCGCCGGAGAAGCGTCTTGCGGGTGCATCATGCTGTTATTCCTTGTTAACTATTCCGTATTCCCAGGGTGCTCATCAGGCGCAGACCCCTCGCCCGTTCAGGAGGCAGGGCAATAGTATATACATCTTGTTCAAGAAAAGACCGCGCCCGACGAATTCAGGAATATTTTTCAACAGATCTGGTGAGTGATAAATAAGCGTTATATTATTTATTACATAGCGATCATTCACGGAGCATTATCATGGGAAACCATTTTGAGCGGGGCGTCCTCGCTGGGCTGAGATCCGCCAGCCCAAAATCCACCAACGACATCCACCCTTACTGCTACGATTATCGTCGCGGCTATATCTGCGGCTATGCTCACAATCTGGCGGAAACCAAAGGCGACCGCCAGCAGGCCGCCTTCGAAGCAGGGTTGTTATCACGCCGCTACGGGCTGGAACGGGAGAGAATCGCAGAATTCTTTACTGAACAAGGCAACCCTTATGCGATTCGGTTTTTTTATGCGGGCTATGATGCCCACACGGCAAGCTAGCTGATGCCGACTCGCGGCGCACTTCCCGTAAATCAAAGCTAATGGGGATCGTGATAGCGAGCTGCGCGTTATCCCCACTGATGCCACTATGCTACAGTCGATAATCCTGTGTTAACCAGAGATAGGGTTACCTATACTCGTCATAAAGCTAACTGATTGAAGTTAGGCGAGTATAAGCCTGGAAGAACAGATTATGCCTAATGCAAAATATACCCACAATCTTGAAGAAATTATCACCCATGGTTTTGAAACCATTGATCCAGATGAAAAAATTGAGGTAAACCTGAAAGACCTGCTGTATATCTACGGTGTATTACAGGAGTACATGCGTTTTTTCCATCAGCCTGACCACTATCAAACATTGGATGATGTAATTGCGTTTTTAGGATCGAATAAAGACAACGCTGGCTTTCAGATACTCAATACTGCCGTATATAAAAAAATGAGCGGCATGTTTCCGTTACATATTGATGAAAAATTTGATAACGGGGATTTTGATTCACCACAGTTACCCTTTTACTATGATGAAAAACGGCATCACTGATTTTGGCGTTTAATGCGTAGGAATGCAGGATAAGAAACCAATACATCAATCACATCGATTACTGATACATTGCGAGGCAATACCCTACTCCTATCCATGCATTAGCTACAACCCCTTTCATGACGCGCACGTAATCCACCATTGATTTTCACGACGCTTGACCTCATCTTAGCTATTAATCCGCAGTAGATATCCGCCTTGCCGGCCTATCTTCAACAGATTCCACTTACCGGCAACGAGATCACCCACAATTATCAGGACGGCACCATGACGAATCCATTACTGACCTCATTTACCCTGCCCCCGTTCTCCAGCATCAAAACGGAAGATATTGTCCCAGCGGTAAAATCCGCACTGGATGAATGCCGCGAGACGGTAGAACGTGTAGTGGCGCAAGCGGGGCCGTTTACATGGGATAATCTGTGCCAGCCGCTGGCGGACAGTGACGATCGTCTTAGCCGCATTTTTTCCCCCATCAGCCATTTGAACGCCGTGAAGAACAGCCCGGAGCTGCGCGGCGCTTATGAGCAATGTCTGCCGCTGCTGTCTGAACACAGCACCTGGGTCGGCCAACATGCCGGTCTCTATCAGGCCTATCGCAGCCTGCGCGACGGCGAGCACTACACCACGCTGAGCGTAGCGCAGAAGAAATCCGTGGATAACGCGCTGCGCGATTTTGAACTGTCCGGTATCGGCCTGTCGCCGGAAAAACAGAAACGCTACGGCGAAATTTCCGCTCGTCTGTCTGAGCTTGGCTCGCAGTACAGCAACAACGTGCTGGATGCCACGATGGGCTGGAGCAAACTGATTACCGACGTCACCGAGCTGGATGGCATGCCGGAAAGCGCTCTGGCGGCAGCCAAAGCGCAGGCTGAGGCCAAAGAACAAGATGGCTGGCTGCTGACGCTGGATATCCCGAGCTACCTGCCGGTAATGACCTACTGCACCAATCAGGCGCTGCGTGAAGAGATGTACCGCGCCTTCGGTACCCGTGCCTCCGATCAGGGGCCGAACGCGGGTAAATGGGACAACAGCGAGGTCATGGCGGAGGAGTTGGCGCTACGTCACGAGCTGGCACAGCTGCTGGGCTTCGATAGCTATGCGCACAAGTCGCTGGCGACCAAAATGGCGGAAAACCCGCAGCAGGTGCTCGATTTCCTGACCGATCTGGCGAAGCGCGCCCGTCCACAGGCGGAAGAAGAACTCGCGCAGCTGCGCGCTTTCGCCAAAGAACACTACGGTGTGGATGACTTGCAAGCCTGGGATATCACCTACTACAGCGAGCAGCAAAAGCAGCACCTGTATTCCATCAGCGATGAGCAGCTTCGCCCATACTTCCCGGAAAACCGCGCAGTAAACGGCCTATTCGAAGTGGTTAAGCGTATCTACGGCATCACCGCCAAAGAGCGTAAAGACGTTGATGTCTGGCACCCGGATGTCCGCTTCTTCGATCTGTTCGATGAAAGCGGTGAGCTGCGTGGCAGTTTCTACCTCGATTTGTACGCCCGCGAACACAAACGCGGCGGAGCCTGGATGGATGACTGCGCGGGTAAACTGCGTAAAGGCAACGGCGAACTGCAAAAACCGGTCGCCTATCTGGTGTGTAACTTCAACCGTCCAGTCAACGGCAAACCCGCTCTGTTTACCCACGACGAAGTCACCACGCTGTTCCACGAATTCGGCCACGGCCTGCACCACATGCTGACCCAGATCGATACCGCCGGTGTCGCGGGCATCAACGGCGTACCGTGGGATGCGGTCGAACTGCCGAGCCAATTCATGGAAAACTGGTGCTGGGAACCGGAAGCGCTGGCCTTTATCTCCGGCCACCACGAAACCGGCGAACCGCTGCCGCAGGAGCTGCTGGATAAAATGCTGGAGGCGAAGAACTATCAGGCCGCACTGTTCATTCTGCGGCAGCTGGAATTCGGCCTGTTCGATTTCCGCCTGCATGCCGAGTTTGATCCTGCGAAAGGCGCACAGATTCTGCCAACGCTGGCCGAAATCAAAGCGCAGGTGGCCGTGGTGCCAAGCCCAAGCTGGGGCCGCTTCCCGCACGCGTTCAGCCACATCTTCGCAGGCGGCTATGCCGCAGGCTATTACAGCTATCTGTGGGCCGACGTGCTGGCAGCCGATGCCTATTCCCGCTTTGAGGAAGAAGGCATCTTCAACCGTGAAACCGGCCAGTCGTTCCTGGATAACATTCTGACCCGCGGCGGTTCCGAAGAGCCGATGGAGCTGTTCAAACGCTTCCGTGGTCGCGAACCGCAGTTGGACGCCATGCTCGCGCATTACGGCATCAAAGGATGAGCATCTGCTTAATCGCAGAAGAAGGCGCCGACAGTGGCGCCTTATCTTCTCTGGCAGCGCGCTGGGGGCTGGTGTCCGATCCCGATGCGGTCATGGCGCTGGTGCTGACCGCGGAACGTCTGGAACTGCGCAAGCAGGATGAACCGAAGCTCGGGGCTATCTTCGTCGATTTCGTTGCCGGAACCATGGCGCACCGTCGTCGCTTTGGCGGCGGACGCGGCGAGGCTGTCGCTAAAGCGGTGGGGATCAAAAAAGATTACCTGCCGGATGTCGTGGATGCGACGGCCGGGCTAGGGCGCGATGCCTTTGTGCTGGCGGCATTAGGCTGTCGGGTACGCATGGTGGAGCGCAATCCGGTGGTTGCGGCACTGTTGGACGACGGGTTGCAGCGTGGCTATCGGGACGCAGAAATTGGCCCGTGGCTACAAGCGCGGCTGACGCTACTGCACGCGTCGAGCATGACCGCGCTACGCGATATCACGCCGCCGCCGGATGTGGTTTATCTCGATCCAATGTTCCCGCATAAACAAAAGAGCGCGCTGGTGAAGAAAGAGATGCGCGTGTTTCAGTCGCTGGTTGGCGCAGATGACGACGCCGACGCGCTGCTGGAACCTGCCCGCGCACTGGCGAAAAAACGTGTCGTGGTCAAACGACCAGACTATGCGCCGCCGCTGGCGGGCGTACCGGCACAGTCCATGCTGGAAACCAAAAGCCACCGCTTCGATTTCTATCTCCCCGCCTGATCCCTCGCCGCTGTGCCGCTACACGCGTCAGCGGCTAAAAACTTAGCCTGCTTCGCATTTCCTATGCTGTATTTGCAAAGTCTGTAGCACAAATGAGAAGCAAATCGCATAATCCCGCGCATCACCTTTTATGACACTAAGATGACATAATGAAAAAAACACTTCTGTCACTTCTGCTTTGTTTGAGTGCTTCTGCTATGGCCGCTCAAGAACCCGTCAATATTACGATTCTGGGGACATCCGACCTGCACGGTACCTTTGTTCCCTGGGATTACGCCACCGATACCGCCAACATGGCGGGCAGCCTGAGCCAGATCGCCACGCAGGTGCATAAGGTTCGCGCACAGCAGCCGAATGTGATTCTGGTTGATGCGGGCGATACGATTCAGGGCAACTTTGTCGAAACCTTCAAAAATGACAAAACCAGCCCGATGATCCTCGGTTTTAACGCCCTGAATTATGACGTTTGGGTGCTGGGCAACCACGAGTTCGATTTCGGCCTGAACGTGCTTTCCACCTCGCTTGACCAGTTCAAAGGCACCGCACTGGCGGGCAACATTTTTTGGGAGAGCGGTAAACCTTACTTACCCGCCTATAAAATTGTCGAACGACAGGGCGTGAAGATTGGCATCATCGGGATGGATACGCCGATGACAGCGGAATTCGCCAAAGGCACTGACCGCGTGAAAGGGCTGAACTTCATCGATCCCGTCGGGGCAGTAAAAACCGTGATCCAGCAAATCCACGATAAGGTCGACGCCATCGTGCTGGTTGCCCATATGGGCATCGATAACGAGAACCAGCGGCCGGGCACCGGCGTGGGCGACATTGCTCGCGCGAACCCTGAGCTAGCCGCTATTGTCGCGGGCCATATGCACGTAAAAGTGGATAAAGAGGTGATAAATGGCGTGATCGTCACCGAACCAGACAAATACGGCCGCGCACTCTCGCGCATCGATTTGCAGTTTGAACAACAGAACGGCAAATACGTGCTAATCAATAAGGACAGCTATACCTATTCAATTAAGGACGTGGATTCTGACCGCAAGATGGAAGATATCTACGAGCCTTATCACAATACCCTGCGCGCCAACGCCAACCGTCCGATTGCGCAGCTCCTCGGGCACGATCTGGTGCCGCAAGATGCCGTGAAAGGCATTCCTCAGGTACACGTACAGGACACGGGTATCAGCGCCCTGTTCCAGGAAGCCAGCCGCCATTACGCCCCTAAAGCGCAGGTGATCGCGCTGCAAATTGATAACGATCGGCCCAAGCTGAACGTCGGCACCATCTCCGCCAAGGATATTGCCTTTAACTATCAATATGCTGGCGGTGAAATCACGGTTTATCAGCTCACCGGAAAAGAACTGAAGAAATACATGGAATGGTCAGCGGGTTATTTCAACCAGCTACAGGACGGCGATGTGACTTACAGTTTCAATCCGCAGCGCCGCGCGTCCAAATATTCCACCAATGATTTCTTCGACGGCGTGACCTACACCATCGACCTGACAAAACCTGCCGGGCAACGCATTACCGACCTGAAAATGAATAACGGCACGCCGGTTACCGACGACATGCCGATTCGTCTGGGTATGAATAGCTACCGTATGGGCCACCTGACGCAAAAAGGCGGCGTGCTGGAAGGTAAGCAGTTCCCGGTACTGTCAGACACCAAAGCGGAATATGGCGAAGAGGCGGGTACGATTCGTAACCTGACCATCCGCTATCTAACCGAGGTGAAAAAAGGCCAATACGAGGGTACGGTACCGCAGCGCTGGAAGCTGGCTGGATTGCAGGGCTATGAGCGCGAACGCCACATCGTCGAATCGCTGCTCAACAGCGGAAAAATCAGCGTGCCGACGTCAGACGACGGTCGCTACAGCAATGTGCAATCCATCAATGTAAAAGCACTGCTGCTGCCGGATGCCGCGCAGAGGGAGAAACGCGTGGCGGAGCTGACGCAACAGCGCGACAGCGCCACCGACGCGTTGACCAAACAGCGGCTGAACGATCAACTGACGATTATCGCGGCCATTAACTAACCGACGCTTCGCGGGAAGCCGAAATGGCTGACCGCGTGTGTCGAGCGCTGATAATGGAGAGATCGTAGAGATATTGCCTGCCATTGGCAGGCAGTATTATCTCTCGCTGCGGGCTTTCCAGCGTTCGCTCGTCAGGTAACCGTTCACCCCTACATCCAGGAAAGGGCGTGGCGGCAGGTAGTTCGCCTGCCCGAGCGATTGCATATCGCCAATCAGCGGGTTGTCTTCACCCAGCGCCAAATCCGCCAGAATATGTCCGGCAGCGGTTTGCTTCGACAGACCTGCCCCGTTACAGCCTGCGGACGCGTACACATTGTCGCTTAGCTGTCCCCAAATTGGCGCCCCGTTGCGCGTGACGCTAATCAGCCCTGACCAGGTATGCGCCATTTTCACATCACTCAACTGTGGGAACATGCGGGCAAAAATAGCCGCATGACGCCGCGCGTGGCGTCCGGTTTCTACCGCACTATTGACCAGTTCCGGGGCAAATTTCACATGCTCCCGAATCAGGAAACGATGATCACGCGTATAGCGCAGCGTCGCGCTGGCGAGCGCATTGACCGGTGTCAGCCCCCAGTCCGGCATGTCGCCCATACGTGCTATCTGTTCCGCATTCAACGGCTCCGTCAGCGTCGCGAACGTCGCCACGGCAAACACCCGACCATTGAACAGCGGCAGGCCGCGCGCCGCACTGTTAATCGCCATCATCAGCTTATCTGCCTGAATCTCGCCATAGGGCGTTTCCACGCGAATGCGCGAACCTGTCTCGATATTCAGTGCCGGAGAATGGGCATAAACCGTCACGTTCTTTGGCAGATTCGCCACCAATCCGACCACCAGCGCCGCCGGGTTTAGCAGAATGCAATTGGGGGTATACACGGCGCGATGATAGAAAGACGTGCCGAGGCGACGAGCAAGCTCGTCTTTTTCCACCACCTGATAGGATTCACCCAGGTCG
Source organism: Pectobacterium sp. 1950-15 (assembly GCF_037136835.1). Classification (NCBI taxonomy): domain Bacteria; kingdom Pseudomonadati; phylum Pseudomonadota; class Gammaproteobacteria; order Enterobacterales; family Pectobacteriaceae; genus Pectobacterium; species Pectobacterium sp. 1950-15. Next base: position 176,105 of record NZ_JBBBQR010000009.1, read on the forward strand.
TTCAATTCACGGACATAGGTATCGATCAGGCCGTTGAACGTCGAACTGACCGCGCAGTGATATTTCCCCGCCACGCTCCAGTCACACGCGATAGCATGGCGCTCCACCTTCTCTTTCAGATGCGCCACGCCGGACTGCAACAGACGGCGATAAGCCGCCGCTTTTTCCAGCTCAGCCGTCGAGCTGCCGATGTTGTGCGGCAAATCGATGACAAAACCAGAATTACGCCCAGAGGCATTGTCGCCAATCTCGCCCGCATCCAGCAGGATAATGTGTTTATCCGGACGCTGTTCAGCCAGACGCTGTGCAAAGGCGATCCCCGCATAGCCTGCGCCGATCACCAGCCAGTCCGCGGTTATTTTTCCACGCTGCTGTGGGTAATTCGGTTTATCGATAAGATCTGCCGACCAGCCATTACGATTCTGATCGAAAGGAAGATGTTTGATTTTCACAATGGTGTAAGCCTTGAAGAGAACGGGTTGTACCGGAGGTCAGGAACAGAAACCCGACGATACGCAATGCTGATTAAGATAAAGAAAGGCAGGAAGCGGTGTCCAGCAAGAAATGTCGCTAAAACTTAGATAAATAAGTGAAAAGTCAAAGCGCCTGCGAATACAGGCGCTCAAAAGGACTAAGGCGTTACACCACGCCCTGCGCCAGCATCGCGTCGGCCACTTTTACAAAGCCCGCCACGTTGGCACCGCGCACGTAGTTAGTCTGGTTGCCTTCGCCGCCGTACTGCACACATGCAGTGTGAATATCCAGCATGATGTGATGCAGGCGCGCATCCACCTTCTCGGCTTTCCAGCCCAAACGTGCTGCGTTCTGCGCCATTTCCAGCCCGGATGTCGCTACGCCGCCAGCGTTAGCCGCTTTGCCCGGCGCAAACAGCACGCCCGCATCCAGGAACGCATCGGTCGCCGGGATCGTGGTTGGCATGTTGGCACCTTCTGCCACAGCTTTCACACCGTTAGCAATCAGCGTCTGCGCCGCTGGCAGATCCAGCTCATTCTGCGTGGCGCACGGCAGCGCGATATCTACCGGCACTTCCCACGGCGTTTTACCTGCAAGGTAAGTCAGTTTCGCTTCACGCGCATAATCTTCCACGCGGCCATAGCGTTTATTTTTGATCTCTTCCAGCAGCGCCAGTTTCTCTGGGGTAAACCCGTTTTCATCCACCACCGTGCCGTTAGAATCCGATGCTGTGACCACACGCGCACCCAGCTCCATCGCTTTTTCAATCGCATACTGTGCCACATTGCCGGAACCGGACACCGCAACACGCATGCCTTCAAAGCCCAGACCGTGGCGTTTCAGCATCGCTTCCGTGAAGTAGATCAGGCCGTAGCCCGTCGCTTCAGGGCGAATCAGACTGCCGCCGAACGACAGCCCTTTACCGGTGAAGACGCACGCGGTGTTGTTGGTCAGCTTCTTCATCATGCCGGTCATGAAACCGACTTCGCGGCCCCCCACGCCGATGTCGCCCGCCGGAACGTCGGTGTCCGCCCCCAGATGACGATACAGTTCCGTCATCAACGCCTGACAGAAACGCATGATTTCGCCCTGACTTTTCCCTTTCGGGTTAAAGTCCGAACCGCCTTTACCACCGCCCATTGGCAGCGTCGTCAGCGCATTCTTGAACGTCTGCTCGAACCCGAGGAATTTCAGAATCGACAGGTTAACGGACGGGTGGAAACGCATACCGCCTTTGTACGGCCCGATCGCGGAGCTGAACTGGACACGCCAGGCGCGGTTCACCTGTACCTGACCTTTGTCGTCCGTCCACGCGACGCGAAACTGAATCACACGTTCCGGTTCGACCAATCGCTCCAGCAGGCTGTAATCCGCATAGTGAGGGTTCTGCTCCAGAAAAGGCCACAGAGTGGAAAGCACTTCATTAACGGCCTGTAGGAATTCAGGCTGATGCGGATCGCGTTGTTGAACAGAATCAAGAAAACTCGCCAGAGATACGATTTGTGCCATGAACAGCTCCTGATTGAACGAATAAGCTCCCTTCTGCTTCTTTATTTTTAGACACGCAGAAGCTTGTGGGATCGGTGAAAATGATGTTGTGTCCTCTGGACTATAACACTGGCGATGGATATTTAAGCAAGCGTTTTCTTTTCAGATAAACGTTAGAATCCAATGAGATAGGAAGGGTTTTTCGGCGATTTAGGAAGGGAAATTTGCCATAAGTTTTTGTTATATAACAAAAGGCACAGCCTGAAGGCCGTGCCTTTCGTCACTGAAAAAAAATGCAAAAAAAGCTAATTTTTATTCGTCTTCATCATCACGCAGCGGCACGATGAGCATGTCGACATGCACGGTATTAATCAGCTGGCGCGCCGAAGACATCAATTTGCTCCAGAAGTCCTGATGGTGGCCGCACAGCACCAGATCGGCGTCGTATTTCTTAATCGCATCAACCAGCACTTGCCCTAAATCGCCGCTGCCGCTCAGCGTCTCGCTGATGGGGTAGCCTGCGCTCTGTGACAGTTCGGTCAACGCGTTCTGGGTTTCTTCAGAGATACGCTGTTGCATGTCACCCAGATTGACGTCGATAAGCCCCGTGTAGAGATCGGAGTAGTTCACATCGACGTGGATTAACGAGACTTTCGCATTGTACGGTCTTGCCATTGAAACGGCTTTTTCCACTAACACTTTGCTTTCTGGAGAAAGGTCAACAGCAATAAGGATGTGTTTGTAAGCCATAATAAGACTCCTTCCGTAAAGACTAATTAAGGGTTAGCAGCTATTTCTCCTGCCAATCTGATACTTAACAGCGGATTATAGGATAGCACTCATCCGCGGTATCGGACTGTTCAGTCGATCACAACCCGTTTTCAAACCTGTTAATTCTATTAATAAGTGTAGTAGAAACCGCTCCTTTTCACAGTTAAATCGCGCAGCTTCTCCTTTCAGAAAGGGCATTATCTCGCCGAAAATCGTCCTTCATGCCGATTGCGCCTGCCCCTCTGGCACAAAAGAACATTCTTCTTCTACACTACAAGTAGGGGGCGGTGCGCCTGTCCGCCGCCCTCTGGGATGAAAAACGAGAACGGGGCTAGCCGTGATGCTGTTGGCTATCCAAAATGACAATAAAATCGTGCGTAAGCACGTGGCATAACTATTCGTCGTCGAAAAACATCGCAGAAAAATGTCGTAGATAAGCGTCGCTGGTCATCGTAACGCTTGTCATCGGTCACAGGTGGGCAACGGGAATGTGTGGCCATCGAATCTGACGAATAGAACGACCGGGAGGGAAGCATGATTAGTACATTTGCGCTTTTCTGGGCTTTATGTATCGTCTGCATCATTAATATGGCGAGGTACTACTCTTCATTGCGCGTGTTACTGCTGGTTTTGCGTGACTGTGACCCGCTGCTTTACCAATATGTTGACGGAGGGGGATTCTTTACCTCGCACGGCCAGCCAAGCAAGCAAATCAGGCTGGTAGGCTATATCTACGCACAACGCTATCTTGATCATCACGACCCTGAGTTTATTCGCCGCTGCGAGCGGGTGCGGGGACAATTCCTGCTCACGACCGCCCTGTGTGGCCTCATTGTCATCAGCCTGATTGCCATGATGATATGGTATTAAAACATCGTACTTATATAATTATTGGTACTTACACTCTCTGGTATTAACACCATGAACGTCGATAAAAAGTAAAAAGGCGATTCCCCACAGAATCGCCTTTTTTTATGACGAACATCCTTGTCCGTCCCCCCTACGGGCCGCCGCAAGCGGCGTTGAAAAACGTTCCCTACGTTTTTTTATGCGTGATGAATGACCGCAGTTAGATCAGCTTCAACGCCAGCCAGTACAGCGTACCGGACATCAGCATTGAGATTGGCAGCGTCAACACCCAGGCCAGCAGAATGCTTCTTATCGTTTTGCCCTGTACGCCACCACCGTCAGCAATCATCGTCCCGGCAACCGCCGAGGACAATACGTGCGTAGTGGAAACCGGCATACCGGTGTAGCTGGCAACGCCAATCGACAGAGCCGCCGTCACCTGCGCCGAAACGCCCTGTGCGTAGGTCATGCCTTTCTTACCAATCTTCTCACCGATGGTCACAGCCACGCGTTTCCAACCCACCATCGTGCCCAGAGACAGCGCCAATGCGACAGCGACGATAATCCAGAGAGGCGCATACTCAACCGTCTGCAGCATGTCTTTACGCAGGTTGCTCAGGTAGCGTGTATCTTCACCCGACGTTTCTGGCAGCTTGATCACCCGATCCATCGTATCCGAGATACACATCAGCAAGCGACGCACTCTGCTACGATCTTCAGGACTCAACTGGTCGTAACTTTTCAGGTTATTCAGCAGGCCCTGTGTACGTTCAATCGCAATCATCACGCGTGAACTGTCACAGTGAAACTCTTTCTGGCCGTTGCCGGGAATCGTGTTTTCCGGCGCAGGAATCACAGGCGGAGACAGATCGATAACGTGCGTCAACGCGTCGCCGTGCTGCTTGTAATATTCCTGCAAATTGACAACAGCATCGCGGGTACGACTGATGTCATAGCCAGAGGCGTTCATGTTGACAATGAACCCGGCTGGCGCGACGCCAATCAGCACCAGCATAATCAAGCCGATACCTTTCTGACCGTCGTTTGCCCCGTGAGAGAAGCTCACCCCAATCGCCGATAGAATCAGCGCGGTACGCGTCCAGAATGGCGGCTTACGTTTGCCGTCCTGCTTTTCGCGATCGACAGGCGTCAGGTGCACACGTTTACGCTTTTTACTGTTGTTCCAGAACCGACGCAGCACCAGCAGCATCAGGCCCGCAACCACCATCCCCACAATCGGCGATAGCAACAGCGACAGGAAAATGCTGATCATTTTTGGCACGTTCAACGCATCCACGACGGAGGTATTCGTCAGCAGCGCGTTAGTCAAACCAATACCGATAATAGAACCGATCAGCGTGTGAGAACTGGAGGCAGGAATACCGAAATACCAGGTACCCAGATTCCAGATAATGGCGGCCAGCAGCATGGAAAACACCATTGCCAAGCCGTGCGCCGAACTCACGTTCAGCAGTAAATCCGTGGGGAGAAGGTGAACAATCGCATAGGCTACGCTCAGGCCGCCCAGCAATACACCAAAGAAGTTAAAGATACCCGCCATAACAACGGCAAACTCTGCGCGCATAGCGCGGGTATAAATAACAGTGGCAACGGCATTCGCAGTATCGTGAAAACCGTTAATGGCTTCATACATGAGTACAAACAACAAAGCCAATATCAACATCAGGCCGGTGTAGTAATCCAGTCCGGCAAATAAATGTAGCATAAACGTTAGGCCATTTAGTGGTCATGAACGCGGCGCATTATCGGCGACAAGCAGGGGTCGGGAAAAGCAAAATATGACATTTTTTTGACTTAATATGTGATGGGGATCGACGGAAAAATCACTTAATCAATAAAAATCAAATAATTATATATTTTTACTAAAATACGCAAATTGTTACGCTGGTATCGAACAAAAACCAACACTACAATTTGCCGCCCCGCAGCTTATGCCTGCGGCCATCCAAGAAGATCGATTCACTCATCGGAGAAATGCATTGTGGAACAGTTTGACGCTGTCATCATCGGTGCCGGTGCAGCAGGCATGTTTTGTGCAGCACAGGCAGGACAACGCGGACTGCGTGTGCTACTGCTCGATAACGGCAAGAAGGCTGGCCGGAAAATATTGATGTCCGGCGGCGGTCGCTGCAACTTTACCAATATGTATGCAGAACCGGCGGCGTACCTGTCCCACAATCCTCACTTTTGCAAATCGGCACTGGCGCGTTATACCCAATGGGATTTCATCAGTCTGGTCAACAGCCACCGCATCGCTTACCACGAGAAAACGCTCGGTCAGCTATTCTGCGATGATTCCGCACAGCAAATCGTGGACATGCTGGTAACTGAGTGTGAACGGGCTAACGTCACTCTCCGTCTGCGCAGTGAAGTCACCTCGGTAGAGAAATCAGACGATCGGTTCACCATCCAGCTAAACAACGGTACATCATTCCAGAGCGCATCGCTGGTCGTTGCCAGCGGCGGCCTGTCGATGCCTGGTCTGGGCGCGACACCGCTCGGTTACCAACTCGCTGCACAGTTCGGGATCAACGTGCTCCCCACTCGCGCCGCGCTGGTACCCTTTACGCTGCACAAGCCGCTGCTCGAACAGCTGCAAACGCTCTCCGGCGTTTCTGTGCCTACCGTCGTCACCGCAGAAAACGGCGTGACGTTCCGTGAAAATATCCTGTTTACGCACCGTGGGCTTTCTGGCCCGGCTATTTTGCAGATCTCCAGCTACTGGCAAGCGGGTGAATTCGTCACCATCAATCTGCTGCCCGACCGCGATCTCACCCAGCTCATTAATGACGAACGCACCGCTCACCCAAACCAAAGTCTGAAAAACACGCTGGCGCAGTGGCTGCCTAAACGACTGGTTGAATGTCTGCAAGCGTTAGGACAGCTGCCGGACGTCACACTGAAACAGCTCAACAGCGCACAGCAAACGCAGATGGAACAGAGCCTGCAACAGTGGCGCGTACAGCCAAACGGCACGGAAGGCTATCGCACGGCCGAAGTGACCATCGGCGGCGTTGACACCCGCGCGCTGTCCTCCAAAACCCTGGAAGCCAACGCGGTACCGGGGCTGTATTTCATCGGCGAAGTGGTCGATGTGACCGGCTGGCTCGGCGGCTATAACTTCCAATGGGCATGGAGCTCAGCATGGGCATGCGCGCAGGCGCTGCCTTTTAGTAAATAGGCACTATAATAACCATTCAGCGATCTCCTTTAATGCATCGACACGGAGAAAAGGACGTCTCTATATAGGCCTCTGCTGCCAGAAAGGAGATGTGGATGAGCCCCAGACGTAGTAAACATAACATCAATCTATTACAGCTACTGATTGCAGGCATGTTGCCGCTGCTGCTTGGATTGCTGTTCACTTTTGTTGAATCCAGATTAATGGTAAAGCGTGATTTGGAATCCACTGCGCAAATCGCGATGAATCATGCCGAGAATATTTCGACACAGGCATGGAATATGGTGGATCGCCTCCAGCGCTTTCATGGCCAGCCCTGCGACGTCATCGGCGATGAGTTGCGACGTCTTGGTTCCGTCTTTTCTTACTTTCGTGCTATCGGCGTTATCCATAATACCAACGTCTATTGCTCTTCAACGTTCGGCAACACGGTGACGCCAATAAGTCGCATCATTCAACAGCCGTTGCCAGAGAGCTATTCTGAACGCTGGAGCCTGTCAATTGCAGGCTCCGACAACGTGAAAGAACGCCCGGCGCTGATCTTCGTCCAGATGCCTCTTACGGGTTACGGCGCTTACGCCATGGTCGATGCGCAGAATCTGATCGACCTCATGATTGCGATAAGCAAAATTCGCGGCTACCAGCTTATCCTGCAAATGGATAACGGCCACCCGCTTCAAACTGGCCCGGCGATTACGCCCCGCACCGGCCTATTTTCTACCTCTGCGCTTGAAATCAAATCGAATCGCTTCCCGATTACCCTCAATGTCACTGCCCCCGCTTCTCAAGAAATAACCAACTGGAAGCAGGCATTCTTCACGTTTCTGCCACTGGCGATTATTCTCTCTCTGCTTTTCACTACGGCGATGTGGTACTGGCAAAAACGTAAATTATTATTCCGTGACGAAATCCGTAAGGGCATCGCTAACGGCGAGTTTTCCGTCTATTACCAGCCCATCTATGATGCAGAAGCGCGAACCTGCACCGGCGTTGAGACATTGCTGCGTTGGCGACGCAGCAACGGGAAGTGGATCAGGCCCGATATATTTATCTCTGCCGCCGAAGCAGAAAGTATGATTATTCCCATCACCCGGCATTTATTTGATCTGGTCGCGTCAGATATTGCCAGTTGGCAGGTAAAACCGGGGTTTCATCTGGGGCTAAACGTTGCAGCCGAGCACTTGCATCATCCCAATTTTGTCTCAGACGTACACCGCTTCGCCGAGAAGGTCGCCTCTCATTCATTAAGCATTACGCTGGAACTGACAGAACGTAACCTCATCAGCAACGGTCCTGAAATCATACAGCGCCTGCATCAGCTGCGTGAAGATGGCTTTATGATTGCCATTGATGACTTTGGCACCGGACACTGTTCACTCTCTTATCTGCAAAACTTCCCGCTGGATTGCCTAAAAATAGATCAGGGATTCGTTAGCGCCATTTCATCACCGGATGAAGAAGCACCTATTCTTGATGCGATTATTAATTTGAGCCATCGCATCAATCTTCAATCCGTCGCGGAAGGCGTAGAAACCGAGCAGCAGTTCATGTATTTACAGCGGCGCGGCGTCAAATATATTCAGGGATTTCTTTACGCTAAGCCGATGAACAATGAATCGTTTCTCGTCTGGCTTCACTACAATCGCAATAAATCGATAGAAAGTTTTATGAAAAAAAATAAAGAAGGGGAAAAGTAGTAATCACCGGCAGAGGCCTGTCCACCGGTATTCAATAATAGGCAAATCAGAAACGATAACCGACGCCAATATTAAAACCGTCTACGCGCATTTCATAAATTTTCGTGCCTTCGTAGCCAATATCAATCGCCCAGTTTGCTACTGGCGTAATTTGAATACCAGCGCCGTAAGCAAAGCTGGATTTACTTTCGCTACCAGATTGGCGGAAAGTATCCCCGTCTTCTTCCCAACTGGATTTACCACGGCCAATACCCGCCAAACCATAAACGCTGACATAGTCGTTAAAGCGGTAGGATGGACCAGCCATGAGTGAATAGTATTTCAGCTTATAAACATCACTGCTTGAATTCTGATAATACTCAGTTTTTTCCGCGCTCACATAAGTGAAAGAACCGATAATGCCAAGCGCGGAATCACCCTGATAATGGTATTTGGCCGTAATCCCTTTTGGATCTTTGAAGTCATCGACTTTCGCCTGAGCATAACCCAAAGATACCGTTTGTGTTGCCTGAGCAACAGACATTCCCATGGCACAAGCAATCAGAGTGGAAAGCAGCAGTGTTGTTTTTTTCATGATATAAACATCTTCCATGTTTGAATAAAAAGACGATTTCAACAAAGCGGATATATAAATATCGCGAATGTTGGCCGCACATAAACTTACATTTAAATACGGTGAGGTAAAGTCAGTATTATTTTTAAACAACTGGAATGTTTTTTATTTTATTCATTAAAAAACAAAAGGATAAATAATATAAAGGATAATGAACACCCAATTTTCTGTCCGGTTTTTGGGAACATTCTGAACTAAAAGCAAGGAAAATATGGCAATGAGCGACGCCAGAAAAGGTCGAGATAAAACCCTATTTTTATAAAGGACTGATGTGACAAAGGACGATTTTTATAAGCGAACAGTTTTATAAACGAGTAGTGTGAATAGACAATGTTACAAGGGGAGACGAGTGAAGAACGATTGATTTACTAAGGAAGAAAATTGGTCGGCGAGAGAGGATTCGAACCTCCGACCCACTGGTCCCAAACCAGTTGCGCTACCAAGCTGCGCTACTCGCCGAATGCGGGCGCATCTTACTGCTACCCTATTGGAGCGTCAATACCTTTTTAGCAAAAGGATTTCGGCTGCCGCTAAAGTGTCCATCTCTTGCATTGACAGCCTGAAACCGACGTCCTTGTCCGTGATTCATGTCAATTATACCCGTCATACTTCAAGTTGCATGTGTGTTGGCTGCGTTCACTCACCCGAATCACTTACTTAAGTAAGCTCATCGGGATTCCTTCCCTTGCCGCCTTCCTGAAACTCGAATTATTTAGGGTATAGCAGGTTTCTGACACCAGTTATTTTTAGGGTTAATACCGCCGTCAGGCGATGTGTATCCCAGGCATCCAAGAATCGTATCAAACAGCTCTTCATGGCGATGTGTTTTGCCAACGCGTTGCTGAGCTTTCAACTGTTCAAACGCATGCAGGTTATCGGTGTCAGCCAGAAACTTATCCGACGTCCATACCATCATCGGTGAACGGAACTGCTCCGGCGGCGCCATCTGACGCGGCGTGCCGTGCAAATGATAGTTCTCATCAATCGATTCACCGTGATCGGAAGCATAAAACACGATCGCCTTCTTATCCCGAACTTGATCGATCACGCTATCAATAAAGCTATCGGTATAGAGCACGCTATTATCGAAAGCATTAATCAACTGTTCACGCGTACAGGAAGCATCAACGCCCATACACTCAGGCTGATAGCGCGCGTAGCTGCGAGGATAGCGCATGGAATACAGGTAGTGAGAACCCTTGGTATGCAGCACAATCAGGTGCTTGCCTTTGGGATAACGTGCCAGCGACTCCTTGACCTCATCAACCAGCAACATATCCTGCACCGATTTACCGTCATTGTGCTTCTCTGACGCAATCATTTCGCGGAAAGAGTAGTTGTTCGCCTCAATGCTATTGTAGAACCACACCTCACTTTGCATGGCAAACAGCTCGGAGGTAAAGCCCAGTTCTTTCAGTACGGCAAAGATATTCTGCTCTTTCAGCGTTCGCTGCGGGTTGTCTTCCGTCCCACCTTCTCGCACAAACATACAGCGCATGGAAAGCTTGGTGGAGGTATCACATGACTGACCACGGAATGCGACCAGATTTTTTTCTTTCGAAAGCTTTGGCGTCGTATCCCGCTCGTAGCCTAATAACCCCATATGATCCCAGCGGGTTGTTTCACCGATAATGAAAATCACGTAGGTATCATCAATGCCTTTCGGTGGGACATAGGTAAAGTGCTGAGCCGGATCGAAAAGATTGGAAGAGTCCTGACTCTCGTCATACTTGGTGTAGGCAAATAACCCTAACGCAGACAACCAGTTAGAAGGCAGATACGAGTGAGCGACTACGCCGCCATAGCTGGGCAAATCCACATTAGATTCCCGTTCGGACACCGACTGAATGTTGTCCATATAGCGAAGCGGCACCCAAACCAGCGCAACGACGGCAACAAGAACCAGAAGAGGAATTAAACGCTTTCCCGGCGATTTAAGCTGTTCGATTAGCGTATGGCGCAGTGAATTCTTCCAGATCAAAAACAGCGGTAGCGCACTCACCGCCAGCATCCACAGGAAAAAACGAAAACCAATAACTTCTTTGGAAAGATCAATATCTGTGGTCATAACCGCAGCAATGATGCCATAGCCGATCACGACATTAAAAAACGTCATGTAATAGCTGGCGGCAACGGAAATCAGCACCAGGAGAGAAGCAATAATTCGATAAAAACGACGTCCCCCAAGTGAAATAATTCTCATCAGGAAAAAGGTAAATAAGATACTCGCCGTCAATTCGACAAGAGCGGGAATAAACGTTGGAACCTGGTTACCAGCAGAGAGTGAAAAATAATCAAAGCGGCGATAATACACTGAGATATTGAGAAAAAGACCAATATAGATTGCCAGGATAAACGATAATTTGGGTTGCGAAAAAGATGCTACAAACTTCATTATGACAAGTGCTCCAACAAACCTTTCTTATTATCTGAAGCTATACGACAACATCCGTATGCCTGAGTTCAACGGAAATAATCAGACTCACAGGCATTTCTATATCGCAAAACAGCAAATAGGCGCAGACCTTTAATTCGTAAATTTTACTTATGATTAAGTAGGGAGAACAGAAAAAAAGACCCTTTTATGTGAATGAATCCACGAAAAAATAAAAAGCACAATCTCAACCTATCCTGAAAAATCATCACCGCTTATCTATTTATGCCTTCACGAGCTAATCGGGCAATTAATTCCACCACGATAGGGTGCTTCAGGAACGCCATAATCTCTTCAGCCCGTCGTTCTCCAATACCGGAGAACTGTCGCCACTGTTGCGCCGTCCATTGCTGTAACGCTAGCCAATCCACATGATCTAATGCGCTAATTGCAGAACGGGGAACAGGAATACCCAGCGCAAGTAGCCAGCGAGATAGTGGCATCTGCCGTGCCGACTGCAAGCTCTTATAGATATCTCGTGCCCGCTTATCGCCCATGCCATTAACCGCATTAAGCTGTGCCTCCGTCAGAAACAGCCATGACAGCACATCTTCCAGTAAATCATGCTGCATCAAGCGCAGCCACATCCCGTCGCGCACCCCCGCCAGATTTAACCCATGCTCTCCACTCAACCAGACCAAGCGCGCCAGAAATTGTTGCTGGCAAACCACGCTATACCGAAAACAGCTAAAAGCATGGAAATCATGTTCATTGGGGGAAACGATGGCAGGCCGTTCAGTCCCCCGCCATACCACATTATCCAGACGTGGAATCCCCTGTCCTGCCAGACTGACACTCACCCGATCGCCGGGCAACACGTCCCATTGTTTCCAACGAGACAGCGAACCGACATTCACCCGACTGACCGATTTGTCATCCAGTTGCAGAGGATTAAGTTTTAACACCACGGCGATCTTACCCGTCCGCCCGACAGAAAACGCCACATCAGTGACTTCCGCAACCTGATGAACAGGCGGATATTTCCATGCGATCGCCCAGTCGGCCGCAGTATTACGCCAATATCGCCCCTGCGGCTCTTTAGTCTGGCGAATCACCACGCCATCCGTCACGAAGGGCAGCGGGTTGTGATACCAGTGATGACGCCATTTTTCAGCATCGGCAAATGACCCAATAGCATGGGTATAGGCCGCCGTCATGGCAAACCCCATGCCCTTCAATTTCTCCAGACGTTCGGGCATCGTTTTTGGGCCATCCGGCCATTCCCAGACAAACAGACCAATCTGCGACAGCATGGGAGAGGGTTGATGACGACGCATTTCACCCGCCACCATCGAACGGGCATTCACACCACCCTGAATACGCTGCCGATGATCGGTCATCTTCAGGAAAAGCTCGCCTTGTAATACCACGGAGGAAGGTGCATCGGTCAATAAATGAGGGATTCCCGGAATCAGACGAACTTTTTCCGTCCAGTCTTCACCTTGCAGGCCGTTACCCCGACTAACCGCAGAGACAAGCTTGCCGTGCTGATAAACCAGCGTAACGGCCACACCATCGACTTTTGGCTGAACCCATACATCCTCACGCAGGGCGATCCATTGCACCAACTGCCCGCGATCGGACAATTTTTTCAATCCCGTATGGGCAACAGGATGTGGTTGCTTACCGCTATCAGGTAATCGTGCAGGAATGGCGTTTTGGGGCTGGAAACAGCCTAACCACTGATTTAACTGGTCCCGCAGTTGATCGTAAACGTCATCTTCTATCGGGCTTTTCCCTTCGGTGTAATACACGTCATCCCACCGTTCTAACTGATGACGTAATGCATCCATTTCTTTGCTGGAACGCGTGTTATCCCAATCCGGGCAGACTTGGGCCGCTGCCGCAAAACCGCAGAGATCCCCGACAACGATGATGATCAAAAATGCGCCGATCCTGAGCCACATAATCCCTCCAGCCATCCATTAGCGAATGGCCGCAGTACATAGCAATGGAGGGGAAAATACGAGGCACAAAAAAGAGAAATGCCAAACGCGCCGCAAGATGATTTATCGTTTGCAACGCAGGTAAAAAAGACAGGAACACACATCGCAATCTCAAAAAGGCACGTTGGCAAAAAGATTTGCCCGATGGCATAACGAAAAACAGTCGGCGGAGAATTTACGCAACGCGACTGATGACATATTGGCGTGTATAATGCGGGGATATGCGCATCTTCTTGTCGCATATCTACATTCACCATCGTAACCATGAATAAAACTTCATTATGGCTCAAGGCACGTTATATATCGTTTCTGCTCCCAGTGGGGCCGGGAAATCCAGCCTGATTCAGGCGTTATTAAAAACTCAGCCGCTTTACGACACTCAGGTATCGATTTCGCATACCACTCGGGCTAAACGACCGGGAGAAAACCACGGCGAACACTATTTCTTCGTCGAAGTCGATGAATTTAAGCGTATGATTCAGGATAACGAGTTTCTGGAGCACGCTGAAGTCTTCGGTAATTACTACGGTACATCCCGACCGGCAATTGAGCAGGTATTAGCGACTGGCGTTGATGTTTTTCTGGATATCGATTGGCAAGGAGCCAAGCAAATCCGCGCCCAGATGCCGTACGCGCGCAGTATTTTCATTCTGCCGCCGTCAAAAGAAGAGTTGGCTCGCCGACTACGCGGCCGTGGACAAGACAGCGATGAGGTCATTGCCCGCCGTATGTCTCAAGCAGTGGCTGAAATGACGCACTACGGCGAGTATGATTACCTGATTGTGAATGATGATTTCGATCTGGCGTTACTCGATCTGAAAACCATTATTCGCGCCGAACGTCTGCGTTTGAGCAGACAACAGGTTCGGCATGATGCATTAATCACCAAACTATTGGCAGACTGACGCCTCTTTCAGTATGATGCGCAGTCATTTTATTTCCTGTGGAGTAGCACATTATGGCACGCGTAACTGTTCAAGACGCTGTAGAGAAAATTGGTAACCGTTTTGACCTGGTGTTGGTCGCTGCTCGTCGCGCCCGTCAAATCCAGACTGGCGGCAAAGATCCGCTGGTTCCTGAAGAAAACGATAAGTACACCGTGATCGCACTGCGTGAGATCGAAGAAGGTCTGATCAACAACCAGATTCTGGATGTTCGTGACCGTCAGGAACAGCAAGAGCAGGAAGCCGCAGAGATTCAGGCGGTTACCGCGATTGCTGAAGGCCGTCGTTAATCACACCACGAGTCGCCCTTGTACATTTTTGAAAGCCTTAATCTGCTGATTCAACGTTATCTGCCAGAAGATCAGATCAAACGTTTACAGCAGGCTTACTTAGTTGCACGTGATGCTCACGAGGGGCAGACTCGCTCCAGCGGTGAACCCTATATCACACACCCTGTTGCCGTCGCCTGTATTCTGGCGGAGATGCGTCTCGATTACGAAACGCTGATGGCAGCACTGCTGCATGATGTCATAGAGGACACCCCCGCCACCTATCAGGACATGGAACAGCTTTTCGGTAAAAGCGTTGCTGAACTGGTGGAAGGCGTCTCCAAGCTGGACAAACTGAAGTTCCGCGATAAGAAAGAAGCGCAGGCTGAAAACTTTCGCAAAATGATCATGGCGATGGTGCAAGATATTCGCGTCATCCTGATCAAACTCGCAGACCGTACCCATAACATGCGCACGCTGGGCTCATTGCGCCCGGATAAGCGCCGCCGCATTGCCCGCGAAACGCTGGAAATATACAGTCCGCTGGCACATCGGCTGGGTATCCATCACCTCAAAACCGAGCTGGAAGAACTGGGTTTTGAGGCGCTGTATCCGAACCGTTATCGTGTCATTAAAGAGGTCGTCAAGGCCGCACGCGGTAACCGCAAGGAAATGATTCAGAAAATCCTGTCGGAAATCGAAGGACGTTTGACGGAAGCTGGGATTGCCTGCCGCGTCAGCGGCCGCGAAAAACACCTGTACTCCATCTACTGCAAAATGCACCTGAAAGAGCAGCGTTTTCATTCCATCATGGATATCTACGCGTTTCGGGTCATCGTCAAAGAGCTGGACACCTGCTATCGCGTGCTCGGTCAGGTTCACAGCCTGTATAAGCCGCGCCCGGGCCGGGTGAAAGACTATATCGCTATTCCCAAAGCCAACGGCTACCAATCGCTGCACACGTCGCTGATTGGTCCGCACGGCGTGCCGGTTGAAGTACAAATTCGCACCGACGATATGGATCAAATGGCGGAAATGGGTGTCGCCGCGCACTGGGCTTATAAAGAAGGCGAGAGCAGTACTACTGCTCAAGTACGCGCCCAACGCTGGATGCAAAGCCTGTTGGAACTCCAGCAAAGTGCGGGTAGCTCATTTGAATTTATCGAAAGCGTGAAGTCCGATCTCTTCCCTGATGAGATGTACGTCTTCACGCCGGAAGGCCGTATTGTGGAACTCCCCGCAGGCGCGACGCCCGTCGATTTCGCCTACGCGGTACACACCGATATCGGCCATGCATGCGTCGGCGCACGCGTCGATCGTCAGCCTTACCCGCTATCACAGTCGCTCACCAGCGGCCAAACCGTTGAAATCATCACCGCACCAGGCGCCAGACCAAACGCCGCATGGCTTAACTTTGTCGTGAGCTCCAGAGCGCGTTCTAAAATCCGCCAGATGCTGAAAAACCTCAAGCGTGATGATTCCGTGAGCCTCGGCCGCCGTTTACTGAACCACGCTCTGGGCAATGGTCGTAAACTTTCCGACATCCCTGAGAAATCTATTCAGCTTGAGCTCGATCGCATGAAGCTCGCTACGCTGGATGATCTGATGGCGGAAATTGGTATGGGTAATGCCATGAGCGTCGTCGTGGCGAAAAATCTGTTGAATGAACAGTCAGAGCTGGGAACTACCGGGCTGCGCAAGCTGCCGATCAAAGGCGCAGATGGCGTCATGATCTCATTTGCCAAGTGCTGCCGCCCTATCCCCGGCGACCCGATTATTGCCCACGTCAGCCCCGGTAAAGGGCTGGTTATCCACCATGAATCCTGTCGCAACATTCGCGGCTATCAGAAAGAACCTGAAAAATTCATGGCGGTAGAGTGGGATAAGGTGACAGAACAAGAGTTCATCGCCGAAATCAAAGTCGATATGTTCAACCATCAGGGCGCGTTGGCGAACCTGACGGCAGCAATCAACGCCGCGAATTCCAATATTCAGAGCATCAACACGGAAGAGAGAGACGGCCGCGTATACAGCGCCTTTATCCGTCTCACCACCCTCGATCGCGTTCATCTGGCTAATATTATGCGTAAAATCCGCGTGATGCCGGACGTCATCAAAGTTAACCGTAACCGAAATTAATCGTCATGACCCCTCAACGTTATGCACGCATAAAAGAAATGCTCAACTGCCGTCAGCCCGATCTGACGATTTGCATGGAGCAGGTGCATAAGCCCCACAACATTTCTGCCGTTATCCGTACCGCGGATGCCGTCGGTGTGCATCAGGTTCATGCGATTTGGCCCACCAGCCGGATGAAAACGCTGGTTTCCTCCGCCGCAGGCAGCAATAGCTGGGTTCAGGTGAAAACTCATCGCAATATCGGTGATGCAGTCGGCCATCTGAAAGCAGAAGGCATGCAGGTTCTGGCGACCAATTTGTCTGAGCACGCGGTCGATTTTCGGGAGATTGATTACACCCGCCCGACCTGCATTCTGCTCGGACAGGAAAAAACCGGGATTACTGCCGAAGCGCTCAAGCTGGCCGATCGGGACATCATTATTCCGATGACTGGTATGGTGCAATCGCTGAATGTCTCCGTAGCCTCGGCGTTGATCCTGTATGAAGCGCAACGTCAGCGCCAAATCGCCGGCATGTACCAGCGTGAAGACAGCCCGCTGAATGAAGAAGAGCAGCAGCGTCTGCTTTTTGAAGGGGGCTATCCGGTACTGGCGCGCGTCGCAAAACGTAAAGGGCTCCCTCGTCCTTATATTGACCATCAGGGTCAGATTGTAGCGGATACCCCGTGGTGGGCCGCGATGCAATCGTCGGAGTGCTGATGAAAGGCCGCCTGCTAAACACCCAACCGCTGAGCACACTCGCTGGCGTGGGTGCCAGTCAGGCAGCGAAACTCGCGCGACTCGGGCTCGAAACCGTGCAGGATCTCCTGCTGCATCTGCCTTTACGCTACGAAGACCGCACGCACCTTTACCCCATTGGCGACCTCCTTCCCGGCATGTATGCCACCGTGGAAGGTGAAATCCTACGCAACGACATCACCTTTGGCAGCCGTCGCATGTTGACCTGCCAAATCAGCGATGGCAGCGGTATGCTGACCATGCGCTTCTTCAATTTCAATGCGGCGATGAAAAACAGTCTCGCGCCAGGACAACGCGTTACGGCTTATGGCGAAATCAAGCGCGGCAAAATCGGCGCGGAAATCATCCATCCTGAATACCGTGTTCAAGGGGATAATACGCAGGTTGAGCTACAGGAATCACTCACGCCGGTTTATCCCTCCACGGAAGGTATTCGTCAGGCAACGCTACGCAAACTCACCGATCAGGCGCTGGAGTTGCTCGCCGCCAACCACATCGATGAGTTACTGCCTGAATCCCTGAGCCGTTCCCTCATTAGCCTGCCGGATGCGCTGCGCACGTTACATCGTCCCCCACCGGATATGCAGCTCAGCGAGCTGGAACACGGTAAGCACCCAGCGCAGCAGCGGCTGATTATGGAAGAATTGCTGGCGCATAACCTGAGTATGCTCGCCGTACGGGCCGGGGAGCAGCGACATAAAGCCTCGCCGCTACAGGCTCAAGACGCCCTGAAGCAACGCCTGCTCGCCGCGCTGCCGTTCAACCCCACTCAGGCGCAAGAACGTGTCGTGGCCGAGATTGAAGCGGATATGGCAAAAGACTTCCCAATGATGCGTCTGGTGCAGGGCGATGTGGGCTCAGGGAAAACGCTGGTCGCCGCGCTGGCTGCCTTGCGTGCCATTGCTAACGGCAAACAGGTCGCGCTGATGGCGCCCACAGAGCTATTGGCCGAACAGCACGCCCATAATTTCCGCCAGTGGTTTGAACCGCTGGGGCTTGAAGTGGGCTGGCTGGCTGGCAAACAGAAAGGAAAAGCGCGTCAGGCACAGCAGGACGCTATCGCTAACGGCCAGGTTTCCATGGTGGTCGGGACGCACGCCATTTTCCAGCAGCAGGTGAAATTCAACGGGCTAGCACTGGTTATCATTGACGAACAGCACCGCTTTGGCGTGCATCAACGCCTTGCGCTGTGGGAAAAAGGCGAAGAACAGGGCTTTCACCCTCATCAATTGATTATGACCGCCACACCGATTCCCCGCACGCTGGCGATGACGGCCTACGCCGATCTGGATACGTCCGTCATTGATGAACTGCCGCCGGGCAGAACGCCCGTCACCACGGTCGCCATACCGGATTCACGCCGCAGCGATATCATCGAGCGCGTGAATAGCGCCTGCCAGCAGGAAGGTCGGCAGGCCTATTGGGTGTGTACGCTGATCGAAGAATCCGATCTACTGGAAGCGCAGGCGGCAGAGGCCACCAGTGAAGAGTTAAAGGCTGCGCTGCCGAATCTCAAGGTCGGATTGGTTCACGGCCGCATGAAAGCGCAGGAAAAGCAGGCGGTGATGCAGGCTTTCAAACAGGGCGAGCTGCAACTGCTGGTGGCGACCACCGTCATCGAAGTGGGTGTGGATGTACCGAATGCCAGCCTGATGATCATCGAGAACCCGGAACGTTTGGGTCTGGCACAACTGCACCAGTTGCGTGGGCGCGTCGGACGCGGCGCAGTAGCGTCTCACTGTGTACTGCTCTACAAAACGCCAATGAGCAAAACCGCACAGAAACGGCTTCAGGTTCTACGCGATAGCAACGATGGCTTTGTGATCGCTCAGCGCGATCTGGAAATTCGCGGGCCGGGCGAGTTATTAGGTACGCGGCAAACCGGTAATGCCGAGTTCAAAGTAGCCGACCTCCTGCGCGATCAGGATCTGATTCCGCAGGTGCAGCGCGTTGCGCGCCATCTCCACGAGCACTACCCCGAACATGCCATTGCGCTAATCGAACGCTGGCTACCCGAGCGCGTACGCTACACCAACGCCTAATCGCAGCAGCGCATTCTTCATTTTCCCTAAAAGTATCCCGTTAAATAATAAGGCTTTGCTTATCAGACAAAATTCATATCGAAAAGATGAGTTGGCAAACGTTTGCTTTCGACAAAGAGATCATTAAAATGCGCTCTTTGTCGTTTCAGGAACGCCAACTTACATCATGACTACCACCACGGAAACGCCCCAAACAGAAGCCGCTACCGCACCTCAGCGCAGTGAACTCATCTATCGTCTTGAAGACAGGCCGCCGCTGCCGCAAACGCTGTTCGCCGCCAGCCAGCACCTGCTGGCCATGTTTGTTGCGGTGATTACCCCCGCGCTACTGATCTGTCAGGCATTAGGTTTACCCGCTCAGGATACGCAGCGCATCATCAGCATGTCGCTTTTCGCTTCCGGTCTGGCCTCTATTCTACAAATTAAAACCTGGGGCCCTGTCGGTTCTGGTCTGCTATCTATTCAGGGCACCAGCTTTAACTTCGTGACGCCACTGATTATGGGTGGACTGGCACTGAAGAATGGTGGTGCAGATGTTCCCACCATGATGGCGGCGCTGTTCGGTACGCTGATGGTCGCATCCTTCACCGAAATCATTCTTTCACGCTTCCTGCATTTAACCCGCCGCATCATTACCCCACTGGTTTCCGGCATTGTGGTGATGATCATTGGTCTGTCGCTGATTCAGGTCGGCCTGACCTCTATCGGCGGCGGCTATGCTGCGATGGGCAATAACACCTTCGGTGCGCCTAAGAACTTATTGCTGGCAGGTGTGGTGCTGCTGGTTATTATTCTGCTGAACCGCCAGCGTAACCCCTACCTGCGCGTCGCCTCGCTGGTCATCGCCATGGCGGTGGGTTATCTGGGTGCCTGGCTGATGGGCATGCTGCCGGAAAACACATCCTCGCAACACGATACGGCCATCATGGTGCCAACACCGCTGTATTACGGTTTAGGCTTTGACTGGAACCTGCTGATCCCACTGATGCTGGTCTTTATGGTGACGTCGTTAGAAACCATCGGTGACATCACCGCGACCTCCGACGTGTCTGAGCAGCCAGTCAGAGGCCCACTGTACATGAAGCGCTTAAAAGGCGGCGTGCTGGCAAACGGTCTGAACTCTTGCCTTTCCGCCGTATTCAATACCTTCCCTAACTCTTGCTTTGGCCAGAATAACGGCGTCATCCAGCTTACCGGTGTTGCCAGCCGCTATGTGGGCTTCGTGGTTTCACTGATGCTGATAGCACTGGGGCTGTTCCCTGCCGTTAGCGGATTTGTACAGCATATTCCAGAGCCGGTTCTGGGCGGTGCCACTATCGTGATGTTTGGTACGATCGCCGCGTCCGGTGTGCGCATTGTGTCCCGTGAGCCGTTGAACCGTCGCGCAATCATGATTATTGCGCTGTCGCTGGCCGTTGGCCTTGGCGTATCGCAGCAGCCGCTGATTCTGCAATTTGCGCCGGATTGGATTAAAACGTTACTGTCTTCCGGTATTGCCGCTGGCGGGATTACCGCAATCGTGCTGAATTTGGTTTTCCCTCACGAAGAAAAATAGCGCCAGCCCGCAATAATTTCTGTTCAGTTCATGTAAAAGCGAGCGGTGATGCAACACCGCTCGCTTTTTACTGTCTGTAACAGCATTACCTATTGAGCCTTCAGGGAAATTGCGGCATAAGAACAGTTCTCCCTGACGATTGGCATGGACTGACACGATGAAATTTATCGGGAAATTATTGCTGACCCTACTGCTACTGGCCTTTTTAGCGCTGGTAGTCGTGTACGTATTACTGCAAACCAGTTGGGCGGCAGGCTGGGTAAGTAATTGGGTAAACCAGAACACCGACTACCAGTTGTCACTGGGCAAAATCAATCATGACTGGTCAACAGCCGATCATATCCAACTCACCGATGTCAGTTTTGGTCAGAAAAACCAGCCGCCGACGCTCACCGCCAAGCAGGTTTCAGCCGGCTTTAGCGTGCGTCAGATTACCGAACCACATCATTTCGCCAGCCTGGAACTGGAAGGTGGTACGTTAAATCTTTCCTCACAGGCCGCCACACTCCCTATCGAAGCCGATGTGCTACAGCTGCGTACGATGGCACTGCAGGCAAAGGACGGCGATTGGCGTCTGAATGGCCAACAAATCAACGGCGGCATCATGCCGTGGCAACCCGAGGCGGGCTATCTACTGGGCAAGCAGGGGCAGTTCCAGCTCAGCGCTCGTTCACTCGAACTTAACGACATTCCTGCCAGCCAGGTCTTGGTTCAGGGCGAAATCAACCATAATCAGCTGATTTTGAGCAACTTCGGCGCCGATGTTGCTCAAGGGCAGCTAACGGGCAACGCCAGCCGCGCAGAAGACGGAAGTTGGCAGATCGGTAACCTGCGACTCAGCAATGTCCGTTTGCAAACACAGAGAACGCCGGAAGCCTTCTGGCAGCCCGTGACCGAGCTGCCTTCTGTTACGGTCAACCGCTTTGATCTGATTGATGCCCGTATTGAAGGGCCGGGATGGGCGTTTATCGACCTGGATGTTGCCCTGCAAAATGTCACGTTTAAGCAGAATGACTGGCAGAGCGAAGGCGGAACGCTGTCGTTCAATGCAACCGACATTGTGAACGGCAACATGCACCTTATCGACCCTATCGTGAATCTGGATTTGTCACCGGCAGGCGTTAACATCAAACAGTTTTCCACACGCTGGGAAGGCGGTTTACTGCGAACCAACGGCAACTGGCAACGTAGTAATCGACGCTTACAGCTGAACGAATTTGTTGTCGCCGGGATGGAGTACACACTCCCCGGCGACTGGCGTCAGCGGTGGCAAGCGACGCTGCCATCATGGCTGGAAGAAGTGAATGTGCGAAAATTCACGGCCAATCGCAACCTGCTGATCGATATCAACCCGGATTTCCCGTTCCAGCTCACTGCGCTGGATGGCTACGGCAGTGATTTGCTGTTAGCACGTGACCACCAGTGGGGAGTCTGGACAGGATCGTTGAATCTTAATGCCAGCGACGCGACGTTCAATAAAGTCGATGTGCGCCGCCCTTCACTGGCACTGGTAGCCAACGATAGCCAGATCGCCATTAACGAACTCAGCGCATTTACGCAAAATGGCATGCTGGAGGCTAAGGCGACCATCAGCCAGCAACCGGCACGCAATGTCTCCCTGTCGCTGACGGGGCGCGCTGTGCCACTGGATATTCTGATTCGCTGGGGATGGCCAGAACCCGCAACCGCACCGACAGGCAACACGAATCTGCAATTGCAGTTGAATGGGCGGCTTGCTGCCGATACACCACTGAAGCCGACGCTAACTGGCATGCTACAAGGTGTGGATAGCAACGACCATCCGATAAGGCAACAAATGCATCAGGGGGCTGTGACAGAAACGCAATAACGATTACGTTTTCAAAACACGGACGGGCAAAACAGACGCAGCAACATAGCGTGCTGAAACGACAGGGTAACCCCCGTGAAAATCATGGGGGTTACTATGACAAGATGCGGGTATCACGAGGTGCTGCTGGCTGGTGCCGAGGGTGATTTACTAACAGAAAGCGCGTCATACAACTCAACCATGAATTAGTCCGCTTCCGACCCGCCTGCTTCCAGTGGCGCATCCGGTTGAGCTGGCAGCACAATATAGACCCCTTCAAATAGCGCCCCTTTATTGTCATCACCGAACAACTCGACGTTTAACTGCACGCGCGCCTTACGCCCACGCGCCAGACGATCCAGATCGCCACTCAGCGACCCTAAGTCGGCAATAGCACTCGGCCGACCACTCACCGGCGTGCTGTAACGAATGTGCGCATCCGCCAGAATAATCGTTCCGCCGAGGTGCCGCTCACGCAGCAGCAGCCAGATCAGTCCCCAACCGGTGAGCGTAGCGAGAGAAAACATGCTGCCGGCAAAAAGCGTATGGTGCGGGTTCTGATTGCCCGTTTCAGGCATGGTGGTGATAAATTTCTTCCCGGTGTACTGGCTTATCCGCACCCCCATCTTTTCACTCAGAGGGATGTGCTCATACCAGGCCTGTTGCAACTGTCCGCACCAGTCAGGGCGGTGCAAAATATCATCCAGCGTCGCCACTGGTTTGATCATCAGAAAGTGCCGCACAGGCGTTGTTTGTGGCGCAGTGATTTCGCCCTGGTTAACAAAACCCAGCTTGGAGAAGAAATCCATTGCGTCTTCACGGGCGCTACAGACCACGCGTTTGACGCCTTCCTGACGCGCCACGGACTCCAGGGTAATCGCAAGCAACGTGCCTAACCCTTTCCCCCGCACATCCGGGTGAACCGCTAAAAAGCGGATTGCCGCTTCATTATCCGCGTTAATGGAAAGACGGCCTATCGCGACCAGCCTTCCCTGCTCATCCACCACGGTTTGGTGATGTGCCAGAGCATCATAGGCATCGCGCTCGGAGCCTAACGGCTGGCGCAAAGGTTTACGCAGCATTTCCCAGCGGAATTGATAGTACGCATCCAGTTCTTCTGCGCTTTCAGGTACTCTCAGATGATACATAACCCTTCCTCTATACCGAGATGCCTTATTGCATCAGGGTTCATAAGATCAGACCGCTGACAAACGGATACACAGCGCGATAGCGGCAACGGTGCCTGCAACATTATGTCTGTAGCCAGAACGTCACCGGACCGTCATTCACTAATGCCACTTTCATATCCGCCGCAAACTGCCCAGTTTCTGTGTGAACGCCCTGCTCACGACACTGTCCGACAAAATACTGATAGAGGCGATCGGCCTCCGAGGGATGTGCACCGCGAGAAAACCCAGGCCGCATGCCACGCTGCGTATCAGCCACCAGCGTAAATTGCGAAACCACCAGCACGTTGCCGCCAGCCTGACGAACATTGAGATTCATTTTCCCGTCATCGTCACCGAATATGCGGTAACCCAACACACGCTCGCAGAGTCGCGTGGCTTTTTGTTCGTCATCGCCCTGCTCAACGCCCAGCAAGATCAGCAAACCTTTATCGATTTCCCCAACCACACTGCCTTCTACCGTAACGCTGGCGCTGGATACTCGCTGAATTAGCGCAATCATAAAACCCAACTACTCCTGATGTCATCATTCCCAATAGAGGCCGTGTCCGCCCCTGCGATATAAATCATGCTTTAGCTGTCGTTGCCTGCATGGCAAAAAAATCCGGCACCACCTGACGATCGGTCACCAGAATGCTGTGAATGCCCAAACTCTGTGCGGCATCGACGTTCGCGGCATTATCGTCAAAAAAGACAGCCTGCGCTGGCGTAACGCCTTCCTGCGTCAGGACATACTGATAAATCGCCAATTCTGGCTTACGTAATCCAATGTCTTGTGACAGATAGACCCTGTCAGCCGCTGCCCCCACTTCCGGGAACAATGCCGGCCAGTGTGAACAATGGAGGCGATTAGTATTCGACAAAATCACCACGCGGTGTCCTTCTTGACGCAGGCGCTGCATGATGTCGATAACCTCAGGGCGCAACGCCACAAAAATAGCCAGCCAGCCAGCGGTGAATTGCTCGAAGCTCAGGGCGATGCCCATTTCCTGACACAGCCTGGTCGCAAATTCCTCATCGCTGATCTCGCCCCGCTCATGCTGTTCAAACGCTTCGCCCATGACGAAACGTTCTTGCAACGTCGCGAGTGGCGCACTGCTCAGATTACTCCAGACGCCTAATACTCTTTTGAAATCAATATCGATGACGACATTACCCAAATCAAAGATATACAGCATGGCAGCCACCTCCTGACGTAATCGTAGGATTTTCACTGTAGCGGGAAATGGCGAAACTGAACAGGGAGGAAATATAAGGAAAGGTTAAAGTGGAAGAAAGCGCATAAAATTCAGGGCACCCGAAGGTGCCCTGTTGCGTAACATACAAATCCGTCTGAAATTAGACGTCTTTGCTGCCGCGGCTAGCGCGTTTACGATCGTTTTCGGTCAGGTGACGCTTACGAATACGGATAGACTGTGGCGTAACTTCAACCAGTTCGTCGTCATCAATGAACTCCAGCGCTTGTTCCAGAGACATTTTGATCGCCGGAACCAGCGTGGTTGCTTCGTCAGTACCTGATGCACGCATGTTGGTCAGTTTCTTACCGGTCAGACAGTTTACTGTCAGATCGTTAGAACGTGAGTGAATACCGATGATCTGGCCTTCATACACTTCTGCACCGTGTCCGAGGAACAGCTTACCGCGATCTTGCAGGCTGAACAGCGCAAACGCGACGGCTTTACCCTGACCGTTAGAGATCAGTACGCCGTTCTGACGCTGGCCGATTTCACCCGGACGCACGTCATCGTAGTGGCTGAACGTGGAGTACAGCAGACCTGTACCAGACGTCATGGTCATGAATTCGGTACGGAAACCGATCAGACCACGAGCAGGAATCAGGTAATCCAGACGGATACGACCCTTGCCATCTGGAATCATGTCTTTCACATCACCTTTACGCTCACCCATGGCTTGCATGACTGAACCCTGGTGCTGTTCTTCGATGTCCAGCGTCACGTTTTCAAACGGCTCTTGGTTACGGCCGTCGATAACGCGGTTGATAACTTTCGGACGTGATACAGCCAGTTCAAAACCTTCACGACGCATGTTTTCGATCAGAACCGACAGGTGCAATTCACCACGGCCAGAAACGCGGAACGCATCGGCATCTTCGGTTTCGTCAACGCGCAGGGCAACGTTGTGTACCAGCTCTTTGTTCAGACGCTCCAGAATCTGGCGCGACGTAACATACTTACCTTCTTTACCGCAGAATGGTGAAGTATTGACGTTGAAGAACATGGTAACGGTAGGTTCATCGACGCTCAGTGCTGGCAGCGCTTCGACATTCTGCGGATCGCAGATGGTGTCGGAAATGTTCAGCTCGCCCAGACCAGTGATCGCGATGATATCGCCTGCTTCCGCTTCAGCCGCGTCGATACGCTCCAGACCCAGGTGAGTCAGAACTTTACCGACTTTACCGTTACGGGTTTTGCCTTCGCTATCAACAATAGTCACTTGTTGGTTAGGCTTAACTTTACCGCGCTTGATACGGCCGATACCGATAACGCCAACATAGTTGTTGTAGTCCAGCTGAGAGATCTGCATCTGGAACGGCGCATCCATCTCAACCTGAGGAGGAGACACGTGATCGACAATCGCCTGATACAGCGGGGTCATATCTTCCGCCATGTCGGTATGGTCGAGACCCGCGATACCATTCAGCGCAGAAGCATAAATGATCGGGAAATCCAACTGCTCGTCAGTCGCATCCAGGTTCACGAACAGGTCGAATACCTGATCGACAACCCAGTCAGGACGCGCGCCAGGACGGTCAACTTTGTTGATAACCACAATAGGTTTCAGACCGTTGGCAAATGCTTTTTTGGTCACGAAACGCGTTTGCGGCATCGGGCCATCCATCGCATCAACAACCAGCAGTACCGAGTCAACCATCGACATTACACGCTCAACCTCGCCGCCGAAGTCGGCGTGTCCCGGGGTATCTACGATGTTAATGCGGTAGTCTTTCCAATTAATGGCGGTATTTTTTGCGAGGATGGTAATTCCACGCTCTTTCTCCAAATCGTTGGAGTCCATTACACGCTCGGTTGCTTCGACACGTTCACCGAACGTTCCGGATTGTTGCAACAGCTTGTCAACCAGGGTGGTTTTCCCATGGTCAACGTGCGCAATAATGGCGATGTTACGCAAATTTTCGATCACAGCTTTGCCTCAGGCATTTAGAAATAGCGCGCTATTGTACACGTATTAATCGAGGGACTAAACAAGATCACAAGCATCTATGATAAACAACCTAGAGCTGCCTGCTTTGTGATCCCTTTCACGGTGCAAAAGCGCTACAAGCGAACACGAATGCACTAAATAAGTGCAATAATTCACATATGGAGCACCATTTTGGTGCTTTAGACTATAATGGTGCAGTGGATTTCCGTGAGAAAGCCCCAAGTAGCAACACATTGCACACATTTAAAAAGTTGGCACACTTTTAGCTTTAGTCTACTCACGGCAACAACATCAATCCACAACGATATTCGTTCCACGACGATAAATGACCAATCGGGAGAACCAAGTATGTCCGCAGAACATGTTTTGACGATGCTGAATGAGCACGAAGTGAAGTTTGTTGATTTACGCTTCACGGATACTAAAGGTAAAGAGCAGCACGTCACCATTCCGGCTCATCAAGTCAATGCCGACTTCTTCGAAGAAGGTAAAATGTTTGATGGTTCCTCGATTGGCGGCTGGAAAGGTATCAACGAGTCAGACATGGTTCTGATGCCCGATGCCAGCACCGCGATGATCGATCCGTTCTTCGAAGATTCTACGCTGATCATTCGTTGTGACATCCTCGAGCCAGGCACGATGCAAGGTTATGACCGCGACCCGCGTTCTATCGCGAAACGTGCGGAAGATTTCCTGCGCTCTTCTGGCATTGCCGACACCGTACTGTTCGGGCCAGAGCCAGAATTCTTCCTGTTCGATGACATCCGTTTCGGCAGCAGCACTTCCGGTTCTCACGTTGCGATCGACGACGTCGAAGCTTACTGGAACTCCGGTAAAGAATACGAAGGCGGTAACAAAGGTCACCGTCCAGGTCTGAAAGGCGGCTACTTCCCAGTTCCACCTGTCGACTCAGCACAGGACATCCGTTCTGCTATGTGTTTGACCATGGAGCAAATGGGCCTGGTTGTTGAAGCTCACCACCACGAAGTGGCAACTGCTGGTCAGAACGAAGTGGCTACCCGCTTCAACACTATGACCAAAAAAGCTGACGAAATTCAGATCTACAAATATGTCGTGCATAACGTAGCTCACGCTTACGGTAAAACTGCGACCTTCATGCCAAAACCTATGTTCGGTGATAACGGTTCTGGTATGCACTGCCACATGTCTCTGTCCAAAGACGGTACTAACCTGTTCGCTGGCGACAAATACGGCGGCCTGTCTGAACTGGCTCTGTTCTACATCGGCGGTGTTATCAAGCACGCTAAAGCTATCAACGCCCTGGCGAACCCAACCACCAACTCCTACAAGCGTCTGGTCCCAGGCTACGAAGCCCCAGTTATGCTGGCTTACTCTGCCCGTAACCGTTCTGCTTCAATCCGTATCCCAGTGGTTGCCAGCCCGAAAGCACGTCGTATCGAAGCGCGCTTCCCGGATCCAGCAGCGAACCCATACCTGTGCTTCGCCGCACTGCTGATGGCCGGCCTTGACGGTATCATCAACAAAATTCACCCTGGCGATGCGATGGACAAAAACCTGTACGACCTGCCGCCGGAAGAAGAAGCAGAGATTCCAAAAGTTGCAGGTTCTCTGGACGAGGCCTTGGCTGCACTGAACGAAGACCGCGAGTTCCTGACCCGTGGTGGCGTGTTCACCGACGACGCTATCGAAGCGTATATCGAACTGCGTAAATCTGAGATTGACCGCGTTCGCATGACGCCGCACCCAGTTGAGTTCGAACTGTACTACAGCGTTTAATAACGACAGCGTTTAATCTACTTCGGTGTGGTTGGGTGTGCTGATACCCGACCATGACCGATAAACAACAGAATACTAATAATTTTGTTTTTGTTGCCGTGGAAACGCTTCAGCCCATCTTCGGATGGGCTTTTTTCACCATCGGCATTGGCCGTTGCGACGTAACATCCATCATTCACACTACAATGCACCACGACGGTGCGGGAGTCTGCGTTATGGCAACAGGCACGCTGCCCGATGCTGGGCAGATCCTAAATTCTCTGATAAACAGCATCTTATTGCTGGATAACGATCTAGCGATTCACTATTCCAACCCGGCAGCACAGCAATTACTGGCACAAAGCTCGCGTAAATTATCCGGCACACCGCTGCCCGATTTGCTGGGATACTTTTCTCTGAATATCGATTTACTGCGTGAAAGTCTGGATTCAGGGCAAGGTTTTACGGATAACGAAGTCACCCTCGTTGTGGATGGTAAAGCGCACATCATGTCGCTCACCGCTCAGCGGGTACAAAACGATTTTATCCTACTGGAAATGGCGCCGATGGATAACCAGCGCCGCCTCAGCCAGGAACAGCTTCAACATGCACAGCAGCAGGCCGCCCGTGATTTAGTCCGGGGCTTAGCGCATGAGATAAAAAATCCGCTTGGCGGATTACGTGGAGCCGCACAGCTGCTCGCGAAAGCCTTGCCCGATCCGGCGTTGACAGAATATACCAAGGTCATCATCGAACAAGCGGATCGCCTGCGTAATCTGGTCGATCGCCTGCTCGGGCCACAGCAGCCCGGCCTGCACGTCACACAAAGCATTCATCAGGTCGCCGAACGCGTTTGCCAGCTCGTTTCACTGGAAAAGCCAGATAACGTGACGCTGGTGAAAGACTATGACCCCAGTCTGCCAGAGCTGACGCACGACCCTGACCAGATTGAACAGGTACTGCTGAATATTACCCGTAATGCGCTACAGGCGCTGGGTGAGGAAGGCGGGACGATTACGATACGTACCCGCACAGCTTTTCAGCTCACGTTACACGGCGTGCGTTATCGCCTCGCCGCCCGTATTGACGTAGAAGATGACGGCCCCGGCGTACCCGCTCAACTACAAGACACCCTGTTTTACCCGATGGTAAGCGGGCGCGAAGGGGGAACCGGTTTAGGGCTTTCCATCGCCCGCAGTCTTATCGACCAGCACTCCGGTAAAATTGAATTTAACAGTTGGCCAGGACATACCGAATTCTCGGTTTACCTGCCCATTCGCCAGTGAGGTTCACAATGCAACGAGGGATAGTCTGGATTGTCGATGACGATAGCTCCATCCGTTGGGTGCTTGAGCGCGCGCTTGCTGGTGCGGGTTTAACCTGCGCGACGTTTGAGAACGGAAATCAGGTATTGCATGCGCTGGCGACACAAACCCCCGACGTTTTGCTGTCCGACATCCGCATGCCGGGGATGGATGGATTAGCGCTCTTACAGCAAATCAAGCAGCGCCACCCGATGCTCCCGGTCATCATTATGACGGCGCATTCCGATTTGGATGCCGCCGTCAGTGCTTATCAACAGGGTGCGTTCGACTATTTGCCGAAGCCGTTCGATATTGATGAAGCCGTTGCGCTGGTTGAGCGCGCGATCAGTCATTATCTGGAACAGCAGCAGCCAGTACGCAGCCAACCGATCAATGGCCCGACAACGGATATTATCGGCGAAGCGCCCGCGATGCAGGATGTCTTTCGCATCATTGGCCGCCTGTCTCGCTCGTCAATCAGCGTGCTGATTAACGGTGAATCGGGAACCGGTAAAGAGCTGGTGGCACACGCCCTGCATCGCCACAGCCCGCGTACCAAAGCCCCTTTTATCGCGCTGAATATGGCCGCCATACCCAAAGATCTGATCGAATCAGAACTGTTCGGCCATGAAAAAGGCGCGTTTACAGGCGCAAACCAGATTCGTCAGGGCCGCTTTGAACAGGCCGATGGCGGAACACTATTTTTGGATGAAATTGGCGACATGCCGCTAGACGTACAAACACGTCTGTTGCGCGTATTGGCAGACGGACAGTTTTACCGTGTCGGCGGCTATGCAGCGGTGAAAGTGGATGTCCGTATTATCGCGGCAACGCACCAAAATCTTGAGCAGCGCGTGCAGGAAGGCAAGTTCCGTGAGGATCTATTCCACCGCCTGAACGTGATCCGGGTTCATTTGCCACCGCTGCGTGAGCGTCGGGAAGATATCCCCCGTCTGGCGCGTTATTTCTTGCAGGCTACCGCCAAAGAACTGGGCGTCGAACCGAAGAATCTGCATCCAGAAGCGGAAACAGCACTAACCCGTTTACCGTGGCCCGGCAACGTGCGCCAATTGGAAAATACCTGCCGCTGGTTGACGGTCATGGCCGCTGGTCAGGAAGTGCTGATTCAGGATCTGCCGCCTGAACTGTTCGAGACCACCGCGCCGGATTCCACCGTGCATATTCTGCCGGACAGTTGGGCCACGCTGTTGGCACAATGGGCCGATCGCGCGCTGCGCTCCGGTCATCAAAACCTGCTGGCGGAGGCCCAACCGGAAATGGAAAGGACGTTGCTGACAACGGCACTGCGACATACGCAGGGGCATAAACAGGAAGCGGCAAGATTGTTGGGATGGGGTAGAAATACTCTGACGCGTAAACTAAAAGAGCTGGGAATGGAGTAGCAAGATTGCTTTTTTATTGCTCAATTGTTAACAAGCAAACTGGTGATAAAAAATACAATCTGGCGCACGAAATTGTCATTAATTTGTCCTTTACTTGCCTCGAGTCAGCAGTATGATCGTGTCGCTGATTCGGGAGGAACACCATGCTGGACTCATTGATTTCCGCGGCAACACTTTCAGTTGCAACACATGGCGCTGAAATTGGCTCCGCGGCAAGCCACTCGCCGCAGGCTGCTATTGCTGCCGTTTTGTGTGCCGCACTGATTAACTTTTTTAGTTAATCCTATAAACGTTCAAGAACAGCCAGTCGGAGATAATATCGACTGGCTGTTTTTTATTTACGTTTTTCAGCGTCCACATCAGCTGGCATGCCAGCCACTTTCAGGTCAGGATGCATCGCTTCAATTTCTTTAATCAGCTTATCGAATACGTCCACAATCCCATTACCTACAATGCCACGAAATTTCTTGTGCTCGTCTTCAGGCACTTTGCCCTGTAATGCCTTAACCTCGTTATACATGAGGTTAGCGAGGCTAAGTGCCTTATCCCTATATTCTCTGGCAATCTCTTTATCTGAAAACATGCGATCTCCTTGTCATTAAAGCCTTTTCTCCTCCCGGAATAGCCACATATCTCCAGTAAGGCGCTTTCAGGAGCTAAATCACGCGGGAAAACTGCTGCGTTCTGAGCTTGCTACGCAGATAGACGTCAAAGCACATACAGATATTGCGGATCAGCAAACGTCCTTTCGGCGTCACCACCAACCCATCTTCCTGACTCTCCACCAACCCATCAGCCACCAGCGGAGCCAGCAACGCTAAATCCTGCTCAAAGTAGGTTTTAAAATCGATCGCATATTCTGCTTCAATCGGCGCATAGCTAAGCTGGAAATTACAAATGAGCGTCTTAATCACATCGCGGCGAAGGCAGTCGTCACGCGTCAATTGTAACCCGCGCCACAGGCCATTTCCTTTGTCTTTGACCTGCGCATAATACTGCTTCAGCTCTTTCTGGTTCTGAGCATAGCTATCACCGATCATACTAATCGCTGACACACCCATCCCAAGCAGATCGCTATCGCCCTGCGTCGTATAGCCCTGGAAATTGCGATGCAGTTTCCCTTCTCGCTGTGCTACCGCCAGCTCATCGTCCGGGCGGGCAAAGTGATCCATGCCGATAAACTGATAGCCCGATTGCGTCAGCGATCCAATCGTCTGTTGCAGAATATCCAGCTTTTGCTCGGCGCTCGGTAAATCCGCTTCTTTAATCTTGCGCTGCGCGGCGAACAGGCTGGGTAAATGCGCATAGTTAAAGACGCTCAGCCGGTGCGGGCTTAATTCCGCAACGCGCTGTAGCGTAAAGGCGAAACTTTCCGGCGTTTGCTTCGGCAGGCCGTAAATTAAATCGATATTGGTTGAGGTGAAGCCCAACGCCTTTGCCCGCTCAATAAGAGCAAAAATAAAGTCTTCATCCTGCTCGCGATTGACCAGCTTCTGCACGTCTTTATTAAAATCCTGCACACCCATGCTCAGGCGGTTAAACCCTTCGGCACGCAAATGATCGAGGACGTCCAGCTCAATTTCTCGCGGATCGACTTCAAGCGACAGCTCTGCCTGCGCGGAAAAAGAGAACAGCTCACGCAGCAGCGACATCAGTCTACTGATTTGTGCTTTATTCAGGTAGGTTGGCGTACCGCCGCCCCAATGCAATTGCGTCACCGTTCGTCCGGCGAATAGCGGCGCACGCTGGCGAATTTCCTGCTCCAGCACATCAAGGTATTCATCCGCTTTATGCTGCTGACGCGTAACCAGCTTATTACAGCCGCAGAAATAGCACAGCCGATGGCAAAAAGGGATATGGATGTACAGCGACAGCGGTCGCTGAGGATAACGGGCGATGGCCTGCTGAAACGCCGGCTCATCGTAAGCTTCACTGAATTCTAACGCTGTGGGATAAGATGTATAACGCGGCCCAGAATAGTTATATTTTTGAATCAGGGCCAGATCCCAGTCAACGGACGGTATCGACATATTCGCTCACTCCTTCCAGTTTTTACTCGGTGGGTTATCCTTCCCCTCCTTCAGATCGCCAAAAATGGCGCTCAAAAACGTTTCCTACGTTTTGCTACTCGTCTCATCCTTGAGACTCGCCCTAAAGGGCCGTCACGTTGTGACGTTCAAAAACGCTCCCGGCGTTTTTGTCTTGGGCGTAGGCGTCGCATCGGGTTCATGCGCCCGTTAAACAGGGCGCGGTGCAACCGGTGCTTACGCTTCGATAATAGCCATAGTTTACTGAACAGATAGAGCAGATAAAACGCAACCAGCAATATCAGGAGCAGAAACAGCCATTTCATTGATTAGAACGCGTCTTTTGGGTTATTACGTTTCAAAAGCTGCAACATATCTTCCTGTTGCTCTTCTTCGTCATCATCACCCAGCTCAATGCCAAGCTCTTCCATCAGGATATCGATACGATCCAGCGTTTCATCAACCCATGACTGATCTTTGGCGCTCAGCGTTTCACCGCTATCCAGACGATCCAATAAGGCATCCAGACGTGAATCGTTTTCTAACATTTCCAGCTCTTCTTCCGGAGACATTGTCGGTTTGGCAGCAACCACTTTCTCCACAGGCGCAGAAGGCTTCGACTTAGGCTTAGGTTTCGCAACGGCGCTGTCTAACACGCCAAGCTGTACCGGCTTCTTACTACCAATACGCGGATCGGCTACTTTACGCTGACCAGAACGCTGATCGGTGGATGCTTTTTCCTGAGTTCGGCTGCCTGCCGCGTGACCACGATGCTTTTTATCTTTCTTACGCTCACGCGCTTCGCGCTCTAACTCTTCGCGAGTCTTTCTTTTTACTTTGGGTTTTCCTGCCTTATCGGCAGCCCCTTTGACAGGTCGGTTCATAATGTTGTTCTCAGGTACACAGATATAAGGGAAGTGCGGCGGAATCTAGCAGAAAGCCCAAGAATAAAAAAGCGTCCACATCAGACGGCTGAGCTTTGAGGCAGATAAACCCGCCTTTATTGTCAGTTACAGGTATAATCCCCAACCAGACAGAGATCCAGATAGAGATAACCATCGTGACCCAGCAATATAACTACCACATGACGCGTTTTATCATCAGCGCCCCGGATATTCGCCATCTGGCAACAGATAGCGGTATTGAAGTGGCCTTTGCTGGGCGCTCTAACGCCGGAAAATCCAGCGCGCTGAACACGCTGACCAACCAGAAGAACCTGGCTCGAACCAGTAAAACACCGGGCCGTACCCAGTTGATCAACCTGTTCGAGGTGACCGACGGCGTGCGTTTGGTCGATCTCCCCGGCTATGGCTATGCCGAAGTGCCGGAGCAAATGAAGATCAAATGGCAACGTGCGCTCGGTGAATACCTGCAAAAGCGCAACAGCCTGAAAGGTCTGGTTGTGCTAATGGATATTCGCCATCCGCTGAAAGATCTCGATCAGCAAATGATTCAGTGGGCAGTCGATGTCGAGCTTCCAGTCTTAGTGCTGCTGACCAAAGCCGATAAGCTGGCCTCTGGCGCACGTAAGGCACAGTTGAATATGGTTCGCGAGGCTGTCTTGCCATTTATGGGTGATATTCAGGTCGAAGCGTTTTCATCACTGAAAAAACTCGGTGTCGATAAACTACGGCAGAAGTTAGACAACTGGTTCAGCACGTTGGAACACGCTGAAGAAGAACAAGAAGCAGAATAATCCTTTCGCGTGGTGCAGAGTATCATCTGCTCGCATCACGCCCCACTTTCCCGCAATGATCGCCCACCAGAGACGTTCTTTTCACACTCGAATTCGTGAAGACACCTTGCTACCCGTCACATAGCTATCGCCGTTTTGAGGGTAAAAAACCTGGATAAGGCCCATAAAAAACGCCCCGCTCAAAACTGAGCGGGGCGGCTAATATTCAGCCAAATCCGATTACGTGAAGTAAAAGGTCTGAAAGATAGAACATCTTACCTCTGTACCCTACGTCTTTAACTCTACCCTATTTTTTCACGGGAACAAAGGATTTTTTGTTGTTTACTTTCATAGAAAATGGTTATCGATTACACAAAGTTAAACCAGGTCACACAATACTGTTATTTAATTACAGAAATAGCACAAGAATCGGCCATTAATGTGCTTCATCCCAGTTCATGCCCGTACCAATGTCAACCTGCAGCGGGACATTCAATTCCATACAACCTTCCATTAATGCTTTGATTTTACTAATGGATTCTTCAATGACCGAATCGTGGATCTCGAAAACCAGTTCATCGTGAACCTGCATGATCATTTTCACCTGCGGCGCGTCTTTCTGTAGCCAATCGTCAATCGCGATCATCGCTTTCTTAATAATGTCAGCAGCAGTGCCCTGCATCGGGGCGTTAATCGCTGCACGCTCCGCACCTTTACGCGCCATCGCATTACGAGAATGGATGTCTGGCAGGTAGAGACGGCGACCATCCAATGTAGACACATAGCCATGTTCCGCGGCCTGTTGGCGTGTACGCTCCATGTAATCCTGCACACCTGGGTAGCGCTCAAAATACAGGTTCATGTATTTCTGCGATTCGCTACGGGGAATATTCAACTGACGCGACAGACCAAACGCGCTCATGCCGTAGATCAAACCAAAGTTGATCGCTTTCGCACTGCGACGCTGTTCTGATGTCACCTTATCCAGCGCAGTGCCAAACACTTCTGACGCCGTTGCCCGGTGGATATCCAGTCCGTTCGCAAACGCGTTCAACAGCCCTTTATCACCGGATAAGTGCGCCATGATACGCAGTTCGATTTGCGAGTAGTCCGCCGCCACAATGCTGTAGCCCTTCGGCGCAATGAATGCCTGACGAATACGGCGCCCTTCGTCATTACGCACCGGGATGTTTTGCAGGTTAGGATCGCTGGAAGACAAACGCCCGGTCGCAGTGACAGCCTGGTGATAAGACGTATGCACACGCTTCGTCGCCGGATTGATCATCAGCGGTAGCTTATCGGTGTAAGTAGATTTCAGCTTGGCCAAGCCACGATATTCCAGGATCAGCTTCGGCAGAGGGTAATCCAGCGCCAGTTCGGCCAGCACTTCTTCATTAGTTGACGGGGCGCCTTTTGGCGTTTTCTTCAGAATCGGCAGCTTTTGCTTTTCATACAGAATACCCTGTAGCTGCTTGGTCGATGAGAGATTGAACTCTTCGCCCGCCAGCTCATACGCTTGTGTTTCCAGCTCCGCCAAACGGGTTGTCAGCTCTTTTGAGTGCTCCGCCAGAATCGCAGGATCGATCAGCACGCCTGTACGCTCGATGCGGGATAAAACCGGCACCAGCGGCATATCGATAGTCTGGAAGACCTGACACAGGTCGACATGCGGCTGCAGTTTCCCCCACAGCTTCTGATGCAGATGCAGCGTGACGTCCGCATCCTCGGCCGCATAAGGCCCAGCCTGTTCCAGTGCGATCTGATTAAACGTCAGCTGATTTTTCCCCTTACCCGCGATCTCTTCAAAGGTAATGGTTTTGTGGTTCAGATAGCGTTCGGCCAGACTATCCATATCGTGGCGACCCGCCACACTGTCGAGTACGTAGGATTCCAACATGGTGTCAAACGCGATACCGCGCAAATCAATGTCGTACCGCTGCATCACGCCTTTATCAAATTTGAGATTCTGACCAATCTTAAGCAGCTTCTCATCTTCCAGTAGCGGCTTGAACAAGGCCAGTACCTTGGCGCGCTCCAACTGTTCCGGCGCATCCAGATAGTCATGCGCTAATGGCAAATAAGCCGCTTCACCTGGCTTAATCGCAAATGACAAACCAATCAGATTGGCGGTGAGCGTATCCAGCCCATCGGTTTCCGTATCAAAAGCGAAAACCTCAGCCTGTTTTAGACGCTCAATCCAATCGAGCAGCGTTTTCTCATCAAGAATCGTGACATAACCGTCGGCAGAAAGCGCAGGAGCATCACCCTCTTCAGCAGCCTGCTCAACCACCGTCTTGCTCACAGCCTGGACAGGCTGGCTGCTTTTTTTACCTTCCAGCCAGGTACCGGATTCAACATCTGATAACCAGCGTTTAAATTCATAACGGGAGAAGAGACGATGCAGCTCATCCACGTCCGGCTCATTAACGGTAAGCTGCTCGCTGCTAAGATCCAGCTCAACATCCGTTTTAATGGTGGCGAGCTGATAAGAGAGGTAGGCCACGTCTTTATGCTGTTCCAGCTTCGGCGCCATGGTTTTCGCACCACGGAAAGAAAGCTCGGCAATTTTATCCAGATTGGCATACAACGAATCCAGCCCACCGATCCCTTGTAACAGCGCCTGTGCCGTTTTTTCACCCACGCCGGGTACGCCGGGAATGTTATCCGACGCATCTCCCATCAGCGCAAGGAAATCGATAATCAGCTCAGGGGGAATACCGTATTTATCACACACTTCCTGTGGGCCAAGAATGGTGTTATTCATGGTATTAATGAGCGTCACGCTTGGCGTCACCAGCTGTGCCATATCTTTATCGCCGGTACTGATCAGCACTGGCTTACCTGCTTTTTCTGCCTGAACGGCGAGCGTGCCGATTACATCGTCCGCTTCTACACCGGAAACGGCCAAAAGCGGCAGCCCCATCGCTTTCACCATGTTATGCAGAGGCTCTATCTGTTCGCGCAGATCCTCCGGCATAGGTGGGCGATGAGCCTTATAGTTTTCGAACAGCTCATCGCGAAACGTTTTCCCTTTCGCATCAAAAACAACGGCAACATGGCTGGGCTGATATTGCAGCAGCAAACTGCGTAGCATATTCAGTACGCCATACATTGCACCGGTTGCTTCTCCCGCACTATTTGTTAGCGGTGGAAAAGCGTGATAAGCACGATACAAATAGGATGAACCGTCTACCAGTATTAAAGGGTTTTCTGCAATCTGAGCCATAGCCTGCCGTGATCGTTGTTGTCTGTCATGGCGCTAAGCATGCCATAGGTCAGGGAAAGAGACGATCCTTAACGTAAGATATTGGCTGATTTTGCATGGATCCTCGCACGATCTTCCTGTGGATAACTTTGTGAATAGTTTTATCCCGTTAATTATTAATTTCTTCTGTTATCTTACGGTGTTTTTTTATATTCATTAATTTCATGTAGTTATAATATAAATTGTTTATTTTTGAGACATGACAAACCGTCATCCAATTTGTGGATATAAATAAACAGATAAATAGCTATTGTAGGTTAGGGAGATATAAAGATAAGAAGGTGAACAGCAAAAAGGTATACAGTCATGCGGTTTTACCCGCATGACTTATTAAATAATTACTTTTTAGTAAGGAGGAAATTCACAACGTCAGCATACTGTTTGGCATAATTATCCATTGAACTGGTATCAAGGCCATCGCTTTTTATCATGTATTTGCCGTTCACAAACACAGCCGGAACGCCTCGCAATTGCAAATCGGCAGCCGCTTTTTCCTGTTGTGCAACCAGAGATTTCACCACAAAACTATTCAATGCACTGTCGTAGTCTTCCGCTTTTACACCCGCAGCGACAAAAACCTGACGAATGTCTTGAGGTTGTTTCACCGTCTGAGTTTTTTGGACAGCATCAAACATCAGTGGAGAGACTTTGTCTTCTACTCCCAAGGCAATTGCCACCGCCCAAGCCTGGGTCAATTCCTTACCTAACTGCCCCAGAAAATCGACATGGTACTTTGTTAATTTCGCATCAGCCGGAAGGGATTTCTGAATAGTATCAGGAATATGGTAAACCTGAGAAAACTGGTAACAATGTGGACAATAGAATGAGAAGAACTCCAACACCTGAGGGGATTGAGTAGCAGGTTTATCCAACGTAACATACTGCTTACCATCAGAAAAATCAGCAGCAGACGCACTAAACGCAAACACAATGCCAGCAAGCACAAGCCATAATTTTTTCATAAATTTAACTCTCTCCATTTAATTTCAGTACATTGGCATTAGCTGCAAAGGAGGTTCCTGTAACAGCTGAGTTTGCCCAATAAATATTGCCGTTTGCTTCAACCAAAAATCAGCATCCGTCATCCAGGGGAAATTTTTTGGAAAAGCAGGATCTTCCCAGCGACGAGCCACCCAGGCTAAATAATAAATCTGTCGCATCGCACGAAGCGGTTCAATCAGTGCGAGCTCTTTCTCATGAAATTCCGCAAATTCGCTATAGGCTTCTAACAAGATATCCAGTTGAATACGTTGTTCACGACGGTCACCGTGCAACAGCATCCATAAATCCTGTATTGCCGGGCCATTGCGGGCATCATCCAAATCTACAAATAGCGGACCATCACGCCACAGAATATTTCCTGGGTGACAATCCCCATGCAAACGCAGTGGTCGCCAATCGCTGTGCCAATAAGTTTCAACTGTATCAATCAGTTGACGAGTTGCCTGTAAAAAATCATGTCGATGTATTTGCGGTATGAGCGGACATGTTTCCAACAGCCGATAAGGTTCATGCAGATATTCATTTACCCCAATCGTCGGGCGCTCGGTGAATAACGCTTTCTGCCCCGTCTGGTGAATCCGGCCAAGAAAACGCCCGACCCACTCAAGTTGGTCTTCATTATCCATTTCATACTGCCGACCACCCACGCTGGGGAATACGGCAAAATGAAATCCTTCATAGACGTTCAGAGTCTGACCATTAAGCAAAATGGGCGCGACAATAGGGACTTCATCTTCTGCCAACTGCTGGGCAAAAATGTGCTCTTCCTGAATCTGCGCTGTGCTCCACCGTTCCGGGCGATAAAATTTCACCACGAAGCGTTTACGATCTTCATCCGCAAACTGATACACCCGATTTTCATAGCTGTTTAGCGCCGTCAGGCCGGAATCAACACGCAGCCCTACATCCAGCAAGGCATCCATGATCAGATCAGGGAACAGCGTCTGGAAATTAAATACCGAACTATTCATCACAGCCACAACGGGTCAGAGACAACATAAAAGATACGCGTGCAATAGTTAGCATCATGAACGTGTTATTCCTTTCCACTAGTCTTTAATCACTCCCCGGGCACGAAGCAAAGCGGTCTTAAAATCCTCTTCATAGTCTTTCTTCAAACCAGGAATGACTTGTTCTTTATCTGCATCACGCATTTTTAGATGGTAAATAAGGATATCATCAGTCAGTTCATTTAACTGCCCCTCGAACCCCGCCTCCTGTGCAAGGTTTTGTAAAAATTGCACTAGATTTAAATCGGGTTCTTTTTGCCAGGCTGGGTGCAGTAACTCAATCAACTCATTAACGCGATGACATTTCATTTTTTTCTCCTTAAAAACGATTTGTACTCAATAAATTTCAATATGCAGAAAGCTACTTAAGCGATATTGAGCATATAGTGATAAAAATAACAGCCTTGTGTACATGAGGAAAGAACTTGGTCTTCTGCGAAAGTTTTCAGAGAATAGCGTGGAACTTATCCCTCAAAAGCTTTCAGAATAAAGAAAAGTGGGTATAGATACTTGGAAAGTAAAATGATTACAGGCGTTATTCTCGCAGGCGGACGTGCAACGCGTATGGGCGGAAACGATAAGGGGCTGATAACACTGAATGGTCGGCCGCTATATCAACACGTTCTCTCTCGGCTTAAAGCACAGGTCGACGAGGTTATTATCAGTGCCAACCGCAATCAGGCTATCTATGCACAAAGTGGATGCCAAATTATTCACGACTTTGATACAAGCTTTCCTGGCCCACTGGCAGGTATTCTAAGCGGATTACATGCCTCTATGTCCGAATGGGTAGTATTCGTCCCCTGCGATGTACCAACTTTCCCTCTCGATTTAGTACACCGTTTGTGGCAAGCGCGAGGGGAAGCCAATGCGGCTTATGCCACTGACGGAGAGCGTCCACATCCCACATTACTCTTAATCAATAAAAATCTTATTGAAATACTAGAAACCTATCTGCATGTCGGAAATCGTAAGCTGATGCTATTTATGGAACAGGTTGGAGCAAAAGCCGTTTCATTTAACGATCAGCCTGAGGCCTTTCGTAATCTGAATTCACCTCAAGACTTATCCAATTGGGAGGATCAACACAGTGGTTTCTAATCATCTCCCTTTACTTGCTGTTGCTGCTTATAGCGGTACAGGTAAAACAACATTACTTAAACACGTCATCCCTTTGCTGATTAATCATGGCGTTAGAATCGGATTAATTAAGCACACGCATCACCAAATGGATATTGATACACCAGGTAAAGATAGCTATGAACTGCGTAAAGCAGGCGCGGCGCAAACCATCGTTGCCAGCAATCAAAGATGGGCATTAATGACGGAGACCCCAGAACAGGAAGAACCCAATATTTACGAGTTGGTGGGGAAAATGGATGCCTCGACCCTCGATCTGATACTGGTTGAGGGCTTTAAACATGAAAAGATCGCTAAAATAGCCTTATTTCGCCAATCGTTGGGCAGAGAATTAAGTGACTTGATCGATGAATATGTTATCGCGATCGCAGCGGATACAGAGATAGACACCATACTTCCGGTACTTGATATCAATCAGCCGGAACAGGTTGCTAATTTTATTCACCAATGGCTTCAAAATGGCCGTAGATAACCTGCTGCGCGCGCAACACCTTATCACCAGTCTGTTACCCAAAACACACCAAATTTCCC